>JAFLKR010000073.1 GCA_019163135.1 Desulfobulbaceae bacterium
AGGCCTTATCAACGGGGATGTGCTGATCGTTACCAGTGAGGATGCGCGCTGTTGAATGATAGGTCAGTCCGCTTATGCGGTCGCGGACGACCTGCGCCTTTTCCTCCGAAACCCGGGTGGCAAGGACCACGGCGGGCATGCGTAGCAGGGCCGTAAGAATCTCGACCATCTGATCGGCGGACTTGTTTTCGCCGAAAACCGCTTCGGGCAGCCCGGTGCGGAGGGAGCGATGGTGGTCCAGTCGGGCGGAATCCAAGACCTCCACCGGCCAGTGGCGGAGTCGTTCAAGGGCCTGGTTGACCTCAATTTCTCCGGTCTGGACCTGCTGTAAAAGTGTGGTAAGGCTCTGTTCATTCATGGAAAGTGACTCGTTAAAATTTGGCTTCGACTCTACCATGGGGGAATCAGCTCGTAAACAGTTTACGCTGGTCTCAGGTTCTGTTAAATTGCCGCCAACCTCAAACCAAACAGGGCTGCCCGGTGTAGCTCGGAGACTTTCTTATGCCTAATGACCATCTACCACCTTTCCTGCAGGCGTTGCTGCGGGCTGATCGTTATGACCATCCCGCATCGGACATCCAACTTCTCCAAACCCATATTTCCTATGTCATCCTCGCCGGTGGGTTCGTCTATAAATTCAAAAAACCAGTGAACTTCGGTTTTCTCGACTTCTCCGATCTTGATAAGCGACGTTATTGTTGTCAACAGGAACTGCTCCTCAATCGTAGACTTTGCCCCGATGTCTATCTGGGCCTGGTTGAGGTCACCGCCGAATCGGACGGGAGTTGGCAACTCAATGGCAAGGGCGAGATCGTTGAATACGGGGTTAAAATGGTGCGGATGCCGGAAGAGAGAATGATGACGCAGCTCATCCGTTCCGGAGAACTGCATGACTCCCACATCGACGCTCTGGTGGAGGTGCTGGCGGACTTCTATCAAAGGGCCGAGGGTGGAGACGAGATCAAGCGTTTCGGCACGGCAACTGCGGTTGGCGTCAATGTGCTTGAAAACTTTGAACAGACCAGAAATTTTATTGACCAGGGGGCGCTGGGCCAGGTTCAGTTTGATCAGATATCCAGCTATGCCCGTGGCGTACTCGCCCGGGAGGAACTGTTCCAGCGACGAATCGACGGCGGCTTTATCCGGGACTGCCACGGCGATCTTTACTCCGCCAACATCTGTCTGGCGGACAAGGTCTACATTTACGACTGCATCGAATTTAATCAGCGTTTTCGTTACTGCGATGTTGCCAGCGATGTGGCCTTTCTGGCCATGGATCTGGATTTTTATGGACTCGACGGGTTGGCGCGCCGGTTTATCGAAAGATTTATCCTGAAAACGGCTGATCCGGGTTTGGCAGAGATGCTCAATTTCTACAAATGCTACCGTGCCTATGTTCGTGGTAAGATTGGTTTATTTACGGCAAGCGATCCGGCAGTCGATCCGGCGGTCAAAACGGCCTGCCTGGAGAATGCCGCCAAATATTTTATCCTGGCCCAGCGTTATGCCGTTGCCTGACTTCACCCCTCGCCTCCCCGTCACCGGCGAGTATCTTGTGGTGGTTTTTTTTGGCATGACGGCCTCAGGCAAATCAACCCTTGGGCAGGCGTGGGCCCAGGCTTGCCGGGCGAGCTATCACAACACCGACCGGGTGAGGAAGGAACTGGCGGGGGTCCAGGCTACGGCTCGGCGTCCGGATCAGATCTCGGGTGGAATTTATTCCCCCGATTTTACCGAGAAGACCTACCAAGCCATGCTTGATCGCACCCGGAAGGATTTTACTCAGGGGTACGACATGGTGGTGCTTGATGGCTCTTACAGCCGTCGTCACGATCGTGAGCAGGTCAGGCAGGTGGCGGAAGCGATCGGCGCCCGCTGTATCTTTATCTTCTGCACCTGCTCGGATAGGGAGGTGCAGCGTCGTCTCGATTGTCGAACTCGTGATCCGGAGGCGGTCTCCGATGGTCGCTGGGAAATCTACCAGCATCAGAAGGCTACCTTTGAAATACCGGGCGGCGATGAGGAAGGGGAGCGCATCACCCTCAACACCGAGCAGAGTGTTGAGGGCATGCTGGAATGGCTGGGGACGCATCCCTTGTTCAGGGAGGGCAGCCACTGTTAGAAGGTGTTTACTGCGCCGGCGTGGCCGGATCGTCGACTTTGTTTTGGGTACTCTCCGGGGTCGGGGGCTGCGTCGTTGTTTTATCTGCGGCTGAAGCGGCGGCTTCTCTATCGGCCGGGGCGGTGGTCATGAATTCCGGCAGCCATTTTCGCATACCCCACTCAGGCGCTTTTCCCGCCTGCAGTTGTTCAAGCAGTGCCTTGGCTTGAGGAGCCATGGTGGAGTCGGGATACATGGCCAGAAGATATTTCAGCCGATGCTTGGCCTCCTCATAATGATTGGTTCGGACATAAAAAACCGCGACCATATACTCATGATTGACCAGAAACTCTTTGGCGTCCTTAATCCTGGCTTTGGCTTCTTTTGCATAGGGTGACTGGGGGTAAGTCTGAATCACTCGGGTAAAGGATTTAATGGCATCCTTGGGTCCGGAGGTATCCCTATCGATTCGGTCCGTACGGCTGAAGTCGCACATGCCGATCTGGAACAAGACATAGGGGATGGCTTCGTTGGTCGGGTGACGCTCTTCAAACTCTTTATAAAGCGCTTTGGCTTCGGTGTATTGCTTGTTGTAATAATAAGCGTCGGCGGCTTTGAGTTCGGCCAGCATGGCTTGGGCACTGAACGGATGCTCATCGAGGATGAGTTTGAAGGCCTTGATAGCATCGCTGTAATTGCCGACATCATAGGCATCCATGCCTTGGACGATCAAGATGTCGGGGGGGAGCGATTTCGGGTCCTCTTCTTCACCAAAAGAAAATTTGTTGAACATGCCACTGAAGGTCGAACAGCCTGAAAGCGTTGTTACTGCGAGCATTAGAAGAATCAGGAGGAGCCGTTTGCGCCTGCTGGATGATTGGATATGTTGCGACATGATAGGGGCCCCTTATTCGCTGCAGTTGAGAGGTTGGTCCGGCGCCTGGTTGCCGAGAAAATGCTCGGCGGATAACTCGGCGACAGCACCTTCTCCGGCGGCATTGATTATTTGACGGGAACGTTTGCTGCGGATATCGCCGGCGGCATAGACCCCTGGGATATTCGTCGCCATTTCTTCATCGGTGATGACGAATCCGGCGGCATCGATCCGCAGTTGCTCCAAGGGCAGAATGGCATTGTTGGCGGCGATACCGATCAGCACAAAGATACCGGTTACTTTTAGGATTGATTCGTCGCCGCCATGGTGCACCAGCAGGAGTTCCTCCACACCGTTCTTGTCACCCTTGATTTCCTTGATCTGGGTGTTCCAGAGAAAATCGATTTTAGGGTTGCAGAAGGCCTTTTCCTGCAGGATTTTTGTAGCCCGTAGTTCACTTCGACGGTGGATGACCGTGACCCTTGCGGCGAATTTGGTCAAATGCAGGGCATCCTGGATGGCGGTATTGCCGCCCCCAACCACCGCGATTTCCTGATTCCGATAAAAGGGGCCGTCGCAGGTAGCGCAATAGGAGACCCCGCGACCGGAAAATTCCGATTCGCCGGGGATTTCTAGTTTGCGTGGTTTGGCACCGGTGCAGAGGATAATAGTTTTCGCCGTGAGGATTTCGCCGTTATCCAGGGTGATCGTTTTGAGGTCACCGATTAAGTTGAGAGACTTAATGGTCGCGAATTTTTTTTCTAGCCCAAAGCGATCCGCATGGGCGGTCATTTTGTCGATCAGGTCAAATCCGGAAATTCCATCCGCAAATCCCGGATAATTATCAACCCAGTCGGTCACCAGCACCTGGCCGCCGGTGGCCCCTTTTTCAACAAGTAAGGTTTTAAGACGACCACGGGCGGCATACAATCCGGCCGTCAGGCCCGCCGGCCCGCCACCGACGATAATTAGCTGATATTGTGCCTGTTGCATGGTCGTTTGCACCAAAAAGAAGGCACGATCCTTTGCGGTGCGCAAAAAATCGTGCCGGAAAAGGAAAACCTAGATGGCTTTTTTGATCAAATCCTGGAGTTGCGATTTGCCCACGGCTCCGGTAATCTGATCGACAACTTCACCGCCTTTAAAAAGAATGAGCGTCGGGATGGCGCGAATCCCGAATTTTCCGGGGGTAGCGGGGTTGTCGTCCACATTCATTTTAGCGATAACGACTTTGCCTTCAAATTCGGCTGCAAGCTCGTCAATAACCGGACCGATAGCCTTACATGGGCCACACCATGGCGCCCAAAAATCAACCAGGCAGGGAAGCTCGTTTCCAACAACCTTGGCATCGAATTCACCGTCAGATATGTGCATTACATTGTCACTTGCCATCTTTATCTCTCCTTTTGAACAGCCATCGAAAACAGTTGTAAAATTTTTATGAATTCTAACTGGTTACGTAATGATAAGATACATAGGCAATCATTCTACCTTGCGCGTCAGTAGGTGACAAGAAAAAATTGACATCTTTCGGCTTCTGTCAAGTCGGCCCTCTGCTGATTTCTTTTTGGTTTTGACATCTGAAAAACCTCCATGCTATAAAGAACGTTACTGTCGAAACAGCCTCGGAAACATCTTCGCCGTATTTTTTACCAGGAGCCCCATGAAAACAGATCGATCAGCATATCTTTTTGCCCAGGCCCAAAAATTCATTCCAGGCGGCGTCAATTCCCCGGTGAGGGCCTGCCGATCCGTCGGCTGTGACCCATTATTCATCAAAAAGGCGGCCGGGTGCATAATCACCGATGTCGACGGCAATACCTTTATAGATTTTGTTGGCTCATGGGGCCCGATGATTCTCGGGCATGCCCATCCGGAGGTGGTGGAGGCGATCCAAAAGACCGCTCTTGATGGTACCAGTTTTGGTGCACCGTGTTCTTTGGAAGTCGAATTGGCCGAAATGGTGTGCGCTGCCATGCCCTCGCTGCAGAAAGTCCGCTTTGTCAACTCAGGAACCGAAGCCACCATGAGTGCCATCCGCGTGGCTCGCGGATACACCGGCAAAAAGAAAGTGGTGAAATTTGACGGATGTTATCATGGTCACGCCGATTCCTTCCTGGTGAAGGCTGGTTCGGGCGTGATCACCCTCGGTATACCGGGCAGTCCTGGAGTTCCAGAGGAAATTGTTCGCAATACCTTATCGATTCCCTATAACGACATCGCGATTTTGGAGCACACCCTGCGGGATGCCTCCCTCGATATTGCCTGCGTTATCGTTGAACCGGTGGCCGGCAATATGGGAGTGGTCGTTCCTGAAATCAATTTCCTCCGAAAACTTAGGGCCTTGACCAGTGAACTCGGGATTGTGCTGATTTTCGATGAGGTCATCACCGGGTTTCGTTTAGCCTTGGGCGGGGCACAGGAGCGTTTCGGCGTCACCCCTGATCTCACCTGCCTCGGTAAAATCATCGGCGGTGGTTTGCCAGTGGGGGCCTACGGGGGCAAAGCGGAAATCATGGATATGGTGGCCCCCGATGGCCCGGTCTATCAGGCCGGAACGCTGTCCGGCAATCCCCTGGCTATGGCGGCAGGACTAGCGATGCTCAAGGTAGTCAACCGACCTGGTTTTTACGCAGACCTGGAAGAGAAGAGTGCCTGGTTCGGCGGGGAAATGGCCAAGATTGTCGCAAAATTTTCTATCCCGACCGTCTTCAACCGGATCGGTTCCATGATGACCTGCTTCTTCGTTAAGGAACCGGTCACGGATTTCGAGTCGGCCATGCGCGCCGATACTGGGCTCTACGGTCAATATTATCGTCAGATGCTGGCGGGCGGTGTTTGGCTTGCCCCCTCGCAGTTTGAAGCAGCTTTTCTTTCGGCTGCACATGACCGGGAGCATTTGGAAAAAGCGTTAATGGTGACTGAATCGTCATTCAAAAAATTGATAGTTTAATTAAAAAAATATTGCGCTTGCCAGTCGCGCATGCTACCTGTACCAGCGATTATCAAGTCTCCAATGGTGGAGAAGGAGCGACAGATGTCTGATGAGCGCAGAGAAATGTTCAGGCAACTGGCGGTCTACAGTCAGGTAGGCATGACCTTTGTTTTTTCCATCCTGATTGGATTTGGAATAGGGTGGGCGATTGACAATAAGCTTTTTGACGGTAAAACGGCCCCTTATTTTTCGTTTATTTTTTTGGGTTTTGGCATCCTGGCCGGATTTAAGAACCTCTGGGACCTGACCAAGAAGATGCAGGATGAATAAACTGTGCAAGGTAAAAGGGCGCGGAGCCGAATCGGAAACCCTCGTCGCTCGTCAGGTGATGGTCTTTAGTGCGCTATTGTTGATCGTACTGGCGGCCGGTGGCTGGTATATGCATAGCTTGACCTTTGCCTGCTCGGTACTGATTGGCGGTGTGCTGGTCAATGGTAGCTTTTGGCTGCTGAAAAATGATATTCAACGGATAATGCAGCGGGTTGTTGATGCTGACGGGCTCGAAAACGCTGCGTTTTCCTTTGAAAAAACAAGATTTTTTTTGAGGTTTTATGCCCGGCTGGTTGTTCTGGGTTTATTGTTATTTGTGCTGGCCTCGCGGGTGACGATTAATGTAATCGGCTTAACCCTGGGGCTGGCCACGGTTATGTTCAGTGTTGTTATTATCGGCTTGAGCACAGGAAAATGCTGGAGGCCGAGCAAAGCTTGAGGAGAATGTAGGTTATGGAACATCCGATATTATTTATTTCATTGATTCTGCAAGGATTAGGATTGCCGGTACCTCACACTCCGGTCGGCCATACCCTCCTGGAAAAGCTGTGTGAGCCGTATATGACCTATACTTGGATGGTCATGGCTTTTCTCATCATTGTCCCTAAACTAACCATGGGGAAACTGGAGATGGTACCGGGTAGCGGTCAAAATTTCTGGGAAGTGATGATCGGCGGCTTGATGGACTTTTTCGCCGAGAATCTTGGCGAAAAAGGGGCGAAAATGTTGTTCCCGATGATGGCTACTTTTTTCTTTTATATCATTTTGGCCAACATGATCGGGCTTATTCCCGGTTTCATGTCGCCTACGTCCAGCCTCAATATCACTCTGGGAATGACGATCATTGTTTGGGTCACTCACCATGTTTTGGGATTCAGGTACCATGGGCTTAAATATTACAAGCATTTCATGGGGCCGAGCAAGGTTTTGGCTCCGTTTATGTTTCTGCTGGAGATGATCAGTAACTTCGCACGGCTGATTTCACTCTCCATGCGTCTTTTCGGTAACATTTTCGCGAAAGAGGTTCTGCTGGCCGTACTTTTCATGCTGGCAGGCGCTTTCTTTGCCCCACTGCCTATCCTGTGCCTGGGTGTATTGGTATCGGTGATCCAGGCGGTAGTTTTTGTCCTGCTCGCCGTGCTCTACTGCGCTGGTGCTATGGAACACGCTCATTAATAAGTTTTTTAGGTTTCCGTTCTACGGAGAAGAAGGCCAACTTTATATAATTTAAGTACGGAGGAACAAAACAATGGATAAACTTAGTCTTGCTTTGATTTGTATCGGCGCTGCTCTCAGTATCGGTCTGGCCGGTCACGGTGCAGGTATTGGTATGGGAAATGGTTTGCGTGGCGCATGTGACGGCGTAGCTCGTAATCCTGAAGCCAAGGGCGCCATTACCACCACCATGATTCTTGGTATGGCTCTGTGTGAGTCCATCGCCATTTATGGTCTGGTTATCGCTTTCATCCTGCTCTATGCCAACCCCTTCAAAGCAGCGCTCGGTCTATAATTCAGATCGATAAAAGGGAATTCCCTTATGAAGGGCTGCGGCTGTTGCCGTAGCCCTTTTTTATTGCTATTCTCCCGCCATGACCACTTGTGTTATCAACCCTCAATGGAACAAAGGGGAGCCTCGGCTTTCCCCTGCTGGGATTCTGGCTGTCAATCCGTCGGATAGTACCGTTTTTCCCGAATTGGCTAAACGCCATGGTCTGCAACGGGCTTTTCTTTTCAATGCGGGGCTGTATTCCGGCGACGCGCTGTTTCTTGCAGGCCCGGCCGTTGGTGCCCCGATGGCGGTTATTTGCCTGGAAAAACTCATCGCCTTGGGAGCTACCCGGATTGTCCTTTACGGCTGGTGTGGCTCCCTCATCCCCTCCCTACGTGTGGGCGATCTTTTTGTGCCGACTGGATGTCTGAGTGAAGAGGGCACCAGCAGCCATTACCCCCCCCCGGCCCATCCCTTTGATGAATCTTTTTCCCTTGCCCTCTGCAACGCCCTGTCAACTAAGGGTTACCAGACCAAACGAGGAGCGATTTGGACCACAGATGCCGTGTACCGGGAGACCCGGGACAAAGTGCAGCGCTACGGCACACAGGGCTTGATGGCCGTTGACATGGAATATGCCGCCCTCCGAGCGGTCGCCGCGTTTCGCGGTGTCAGTCTGGCGGCCGTACTCCTGGTTTCAGATGAATTATATCATCAGGAATGGACACCACGGTTTCATCAAAAAACGTTTCGCACAGAATCTAAAAACCTCATCGACCAACTCTGTGCGTTGATTCAATCCAGTGAACTGGGGACGATATGAAGACATTATTTATGGTTAGTTTGGGGTGCCCTAAGAATCTGGTCGATTCCGAAGTGATGCTCGCGGCCCTGGAGCAGGCCGGATTCACCGCAGTGGAAGAGCCGGAGGCAGCATCCCTCATCTTGGTCAATACCTGTGGGTTCATTCGTCCAGCAGTGGAAGAGGCGATTGATGAAATTCTTGGCTTGGCTGCCTATAAGGAAGAGGACCCGGAGAAATTGCTGGTGGTCGCCGGATGCATGGTGCAGCGCTATGGTGCGGCATTGCTGACGGAACTACCGGAAGTTGATCTTTTCATTGGACTCGACGATTTTCCTCGCATCGCTCAACTCGTCCATGATATCTCCCCGGTCAACAGGATGGTCATCACCCTCGGCCCGGCCCACTATGTAATGGATCATAGGGTTGCACGCCGGGTTTCCACTCCGTTTTTCCGATCTTATCTGAAAATTACCGAGGGCTGTGACAACCGCTGCACCTATTGCATGATCCCTTCGATTCGCGGCCCGCTACGTAGCAGGACCGTTGACGATTTGGTCGCCGAGGCGGCCATTTTGGAACAGTCGGGAGTCAGAGAACTTTCATTGATTGCTCAGGATCTGACCGCCTATGGAAATGATCTGGGCTATGCTGTCAATCTGGTCGATTTATTGGAAGCACTCCTGCAACAGACCTTCATTCCATGGCTGCGCCTTCTCTATTTATACCCATCGAGTGTGACTGATTCCCTCTTGCAGTTGATGGCCCAACAACCGCGCGTGCTTCCCTATCTCGATATCCCCTTTCAGCACGTGAGCGACCGGGTCTTGCTGGCCATGCACCGCCATTATACCCGGTCTGTGCTCGATGATCTGGTGCAGCGAATCAGGCGATATATTCCCGAGTGCGCGATCCGGACCACTATACTTATCGGATTTCCTGGAGAAACCGACGATGATGTCGACCAATTGGTTTTGGCCCTGGAAGCCTGGCAATTAGATCATGTTGGCGTCTTTCAGTATCAGGATGAGGAGGGAAGTCAGGCCGCCGGGTTATCGCACAAGGTATCAGATATAGAAAAAGAGACCCGATATCAGCGGGTGATGGAAACGCAGGCCGCAATAAGCATCAGGCGCCAGGCGCGGTTTGTCGGCAGAGTGGAACCGGTACTTGTTGAAGGCGTCAGCAGGCAAAGCGAACTTCTATTAGAAGGGCGGAGTCGATTTCAGGCTCCGGAAATAGACGGTTGCGTGTATATAACTGCAGGGCAGGTTCGCCCCGGCGATATCGTACCTATGCGAATCACCGAGGCGCACACCTATGATTTAGTCGGCGAAGTAGTTAACGAGCAGGAAAATCGTTGATCGTCTGAGGCGGTACTTATTTGCCGTTGCTTTTATTGACCTGTTCCCGCAAATCTTTACCTACTTTGAAGAAGGGTAGTTTTTTAGGTTTGACTTTAATTCTTTCCCCGGTTTTAGGGTTACGGCCGGTGTAGGATTCATACTCTTTAACGACAAAGCTGCCAAATCCTCGAATTTCTATGGATTCACCCCTGGCTAGAGCGTCGCTCATCGTGTCGATGATTGTATTGGTTATCGAGGCTGCTTCACGGATAGGAATGTTCATCGCCTCGGCCAAGGCTTCAATCAATTCGGATTTGTTCATACTTGTCTCTCCCTGCAAGTTCCTCTACGGATTAACTGAAAAACGCCTGACTTTTTCGCTTGGTTTAACTGTGAAAAATACTGAAATATATAAATATAACTGATTTCAGGTAACTGTAGGAATTTAAGCAGGTATGTTTTTGATTGTAAAGGGAATTTTTCCCGAAAAAATTTTTTTTAGGTCATCTGAGGTCAGAACCCGGTATTTCCCGGCAGGAAGCGCACCTATTCGGAGGTTACCATAGGCGGTTCTCTTTAAATGAAGGACCCGGTGGTTGACCGCCTGGAACATTTTTCGGACTTGCCGCTTCTTCCCTTCATGGATAATAATTTCTACCAAGGTCTGCTCTTTGCGGCGCTGCAGTACTCTGATTTTTGCTGGACTGGTTCTGACACCGTCGATTTCTATGCCCTGTTCCAGAGCACTGATCCTCTCTTTGGAGGGCGAACCGGTCACCAAGGCCTCATAGGTCTTGTTCACTTCAAAACTGGGATGGAGGATGGCGTTGCCTAGTTCGCCGTCATTGGTCATGAGTAAGGCCCCTTCGGTTTCAAGATCAAGACGTCCGACCGGGAAGAGCCGCAGGGAGATATCAGGCATCAGGTCGGAAACAATAGGACGTCCCTGAGGGTCGGAGAGGGTGGTGACATAGCCGGCGGGTTTATTCAAAAGGATATAAACCTTATGCTCAAGGTTGATCGGTGTGCCGTCGCAAGTGATCGTGTCGCGGGCAGGGTCGGCCTTGTAGCCCATTTCATCAACGACTTGCCCGTTGATCTGGATTCGGCCATCACGGATCAGTTCTTCCGCCCGACGTCGGGAGGCAATACCTGCCTTAGCGAGGATTTTTTGTAATCGTTCTTCCATAGTCTAAGGGTTGCCTTGCATCAAAGGGAGCCTTGCCGGCAACGGAGTCGTCGAAAAGATCATCGGGTTATCGATAGCGCGGCGGCAGGATCGTTGTGATCTTGTCATCCACCTTCTGTTTGGTCGCGGAATCCACCTCAAGAACCTCGGTGTACCAGGGCTTCATTCGGCAGTCGAAGACGATTGGCGGTTGCAGGCCCACATGGAACCGGTGCACAGCTTGCTCCCGGCCATGGATATCCGCTGCGGGCTCAAATCGGGTGAAAAAAGTCCAGAGAAATTCTTGCAGGGAGACCGTGGCAGCAGCGGTCGAGTCAACCAGCAGGATAACAGGCCAGGTCGCCACACCAGGCCATTGAGCTAAGGTTTTTCCCAACTCCGGCGAGGTCGCATACGAAGTTCCTTCGACCACCAGGGTGCCGGGGAGATAAACGGAAGGCCGCCCGCATTGTACCGGCAGCGAACCCGAGAATTCAAGGGGTAGTTCGCGGCATCTGGCTTGGCCCAGGCCGAGCATCATGGCCTTGGAACCCTTGTTGACCGAGGGGCCGGTATAATCCAGAGTGTCTTGAGAAACATTGGCAAAAACAAAGAGGTCCCGATCCCACTGAATACGTTCAAGGATATGCTGCCAGAGACGGGGGAAGTGGGAGACATCAATGCTGCCGTCGGTGACCAGAAGGAATTTGGTGAGCGAGAGTTGACCTTCGCCCAGGATGCGCAGACCGGCGGCAAAGGCCTCCCGCGGGTAGCGGTCAGTGACCCGGGCCGCAGCCAGGCAATGAAAGCCGGTTTCGCCGTAGGTCTTTAACTGAACGACCCCTTTCATCACCAGCGGAAAAAGCGGCGAGAGCAAATCCTGGAGAAAGTCGCCGATGAAATAATCCTCCTGCCGGGGCCGTCCGACCACCGTCGCCGGATAGATGGCATCCTTGCGATGATAAAGATGGGTCGTCTGGAAAATCGGGTAGTCATGCTGGAGCGAATTGTAGCCGTAATGATCGCCAAAAGGGCCTTCGGGGTGCCGGATGTGGGGCGGTACATGGCCTTTGATGGCAAACTCCGCCTCTGCAACCAGTTGATGGCCGCCTCTGGGGTCGTCGACCATCTCCAGCTTTTTGCCCTGGAGCAGCGAGGCGAGGATCAGTTCCGGAATATTTTCGGGCAGTGGAGCTATTGCGGCTAGCATCAGGGCGGGAGGACCGCCGATATAGAGGGTTAAGGGGAGCGCCTGGTTCTTTTGTTCGGCGGCATGGTAATGGAAGCCACCGCCTTTATGAATCTGCCAATGAATGCCAGTGGTGGTGTCATCAAAGCGCTGTATGCGGTACATGCCAAGATTATGGCCCAAGCCATCCGGGTGTTCGGTGTAAACCAGCGGCAGGGTGACAAAGGCCCCGCCGTCCGAATGCCAGGAAGTGAGCATCGGGAGTTCGCTCAATCGGGCAGGTTGTCGGCAGCAATCAAGGATAGGGCCGTGTTTTTTTCGTTTGAGACCGACGTGGAGTCCCTGGCTCAGGAGCGAACGGGCCTGCCACAGCGAAGCAAGCGATGGCGGCATGGAATTTTCCACCAGATCGACCAGGCCGCGAACAAAATCAAGCGGGCGCCGCCCAAAGGCCAGTTCCAAACGGTGATTGGTGCCAAACAGATTGGTCACCACCGGAAAAAGGGAATTCCTGACATTGGTGAACAGGAGGGCAGGGCCGCCTTGGGTAATGACCCGGCGATGGATCTCGGCTATTTCAAGATAGGGATCGACCGGGGCATCGATTGTGAGCAGTTGGTCGTTTTTACGCAACAGTTCAAGGAACTCGCGCAGGTTGACAAGTGAATGCATGGTGTTTTTTGGTTTGCAACCGGAAAAAGGTTACGGCAATTGCCGATATCCGTCAATCATGGTGATGTTGTTCACCGAGAAAGAGGGCGTGGTACTCGTCACCGCTCAGGTGGTTTTTCATGATCCCGGTCAACAGATCGACCACTTGATGGATCTCCGGTTCGGTCATGCGGGGAACGAGTACGTCGAGGAGCCGTTCCTCACTGAAATGCTGCAGAAAGGAGATGAGCGATTGTTCATCGGTGGCGCGATTGATTCCAAAATACATGCGGGTTCCTCTGTGGTGATCAGGTCAGCCGGCGATGATTTTCCACCAGAGCTTCCGGTTGCGGGGCCCATCAAATTCGCAGAAAAAGATACGCTGCCAGGTCCCCAACTGCAAACGTCCCTGATGTATAAACACGGTAACCGATGAGCCGGTAAGCGCGGCCATCAGGTGCGCTGGCGAGTTGCCTTCGCCATGCAGATAAGGATAATCGGCGGGGACGATCCGGCCAAGGCCACCAAGAATATCTCGCTGGACATCTGGATCCGCCCCCTCGTTAATGATAAGTCCTGCGGTAGTATGAGGATTGTAAAGAACACAAATACCCTCTTCGATGCCGCTCGCGGTTGCAGCCTGCTGCATCCGGCCGGTCAGGTCGATCATCTCCCGACGACCGGTGGTGGTGACCGCCAGTTCATTGTTGGGCAATGGTATCTCCTACTGCGGTTTACTGCTGCAATTCCCAACGGCCAGACTGGTCACGGCACGCGGTGCTATAGGTTCGCTGTGGTTTGCCGTCGATAATGGCTTCGATTTCTGCCTTTCTGCACACCCGATTGGTGGATTGGTTTTGATAGGCCGGTTGCGGTGTGACCGTATACTGGTTGCCACTGTCAGGATTGACCCAGGACGTGCGCTGGTTGGACATCCCTCGTTCATAGGTGTGATTGAGTTGTTCCCGGTCGTATTTATCCATTTCATTGCCGACAATATAACCCAGCATACCGCCCACTGCGGCGCCGATCAGGGTAGCTCCAGTGTTGTGGCCGATAGCCTGTCCGACGAGGGCGCCGGCCGCCGCTCCACCGACTGCTCCAGTCTGCCCCTTGGTGGCGCAGGAGGAAAGCAGCAGCATAAAAAGCAGTGCAATAATGCTCAGGTACTTCATGGTGTTTCTCCTTGTGAGGATGATGCGTGTTTGAGAGCTTCCGGCAGTTCCTTGCTCGACTGTACCCCCAGATTTTTTAATGCTTCGGTCTTGGCTATCAGGTTGCCCTGACCGGAAGATAATCGGTTTTTGGCGGTGTGCCAGGCCTGTTGCGTTTGATTGAGACGGGTCCCAATTTCCTCAAAAGCCTCAACAAAACCGACAAATTTATCATAAAGACTCCCCGCTTGTTTGGCAATGATTAAACTATTGCGGTTTTGCTCGTCCATGCGCCATAGGTGGTGGATAGTTTTGAGGATGGCCAGCAACGTCGATGGGCTGGCTAGGATGACCTTCCGGTGCATGGCGTTGGTCAGCATTTCCGGGTCCTGCTCCACCGCGAGTTGAAACGCCCCCTCGATCGGTATGAAGAGGAGAACGAAATCCAGCGAGCCCGAACCGGTGAGGTGGTGATACTGTTTGGCGGCGAGTGCGCTGGTATGCTTTCGGATGGAATCAATATGGAGCTTGATGTGTTGCTGTTTCAAGCTGGCATCGGGAGCATTGTTCGCGGCCATGAAGGCCTTGAGCGAGACCTTGGCGTCGATGATAACCGTTCGGTTCTCCGGGAGATAGACCAGCGCATCCGGTTGATAGGTTGATCCTTCCGTGGTTTTGAAACTCATTTGGACGGCGAATTCTTTGCCGTTGCGCAACCCCGAGGCCTCAAGGAGTTTGGTCAAAACCATTTCCCCCCACTGTCCCTGGAGTTTGTTGTTGCCGCGCAGTGCTTCCGTCAGATTTTTAGCGTCCGTGCTGACCTGCTGGTTAAGCTGCTTGAGGTGCTCGATCTCCTTGATCATCGATATCCGGTCCCGGGCATCACGGTCATAGACATCTTCGACTTTTCTTTTGAACTCCTGCACTTGGTCGCGGAAGGGGCGCAGGAGCAGGGTCAGGGCTGATTCATGCTGTTTGTTGAGCAGTTCGCCTTTTTCGGTGATGATTTTTCCAGCCAGCAAGTGGAAATCCTGCTCAAGCTGTTTGCGGGTTTCGCCCAGCAGGATATCCCGCTCATCCACCTGCTGCTGCATCACCGTGCAGGCAGTCTGCAGTGAGGCGTTATCGGCATCGATTTTTCGGCATTCGCGGGCGATTTCATTTCTCTCCAGCCGGAGTCGTTGCGTCTCAGCCTCAAAATGTCGTGACTCCTCCTGCAAGCGTTCCAAGCGGAGGGAGAGAATCAATTGCCGGCGTTGGGAACGGTTGTGCGCAAGCAGAAAGACAATGACTGCAATGACGGCACCCGCGGCCATCCCAAGAGAGAAAGGATAAAGCAGCAACGGATCGAAGGGGAGAGGATTCACAGATCAGGGGGAAGGGGCGTGGAGGCCATCCTGTAAGCTCAGCTGCGACGGGACAATCGACGCAGTTCCTCCAATTCTTCCAACAGTTCAAGCGCCAGGGCGCAGCCAGGAAGGTTGACGCGAAGGTCGTGCTGCAGCCTGACCGCGGTTTGCACCCGTTTGATAGCGACAAAGGTAAATCGCCATTCCTGCGGCGACGGACCTTCGGGCGTGACAACCCCTTCTTCGATCATGTCATGGACAATTTCTGCGCTCACTCCGCAAAGCCTGCAGAGATCGGCAAAGGTGCAGCGGGTTTCTTCATTGAGAACCATACCCTGGACGTAGATTCTTTGCTCGGTCATATCAAATTCCCAGTTCGGAGCGAGGATTGAATGGCATCATTTTCGCCATAGTGGCGTAAAGCTGGCGTTGCTCTTCGGTCTTTGCTTCCGGGGCCACAATGTGCAAGGTGACGATCTGGTCGCCTTGGTGCCTGCCGGTCGACAACCCCTTGCCCTTGAGGCGGAGTTTTTTGCCGCCCTGCGACCCCGGCGGTATCTTCAACTGAACATTGCCACCCAGAGTCGGGACTGTAAGGGAGGCACCCAGCGCCGCTTCCCAGGGGGCGATCGGCAGGGTGAGATGAATGTCCCGTTTTTCGGCATGAAAAAAACGATGCTCCGCAAAGGCGATCTCGAGAAACAGGTCGCCGGGAGGACTGCCGCCGTAACCGGGAAGCCCCTGCCCTTCAAGGCGGATTCGTTGTCCTTCGATTATTCCTTTAGGGATGACGATGTGCAGCCGGTGGGGACTGGTCCGGACATGACCGTGGTCGTCGACCTCCGGGCGAGTCAAGGTGATGGTTTGATTTGCGCCTGCGTAGGCATCCGCCAAATTAATAACGATTTTGGCGTGCTGGTCTTCCCCTTTCATCCGAAAGGCCTGTCGGTGTGTCCCGGCCGTCCGTTCCTGACCGAACAGCGATTCAAAAAAATCGCTGAATCCGGCGGCATCGCCCCCGGTATAGCCGGCTCCCCGAAACTCGAAACCGGCATCCCAGTTGGGCGGCGGTTCAAACTTTTGACCATCCCGCCAATTGGCGCCGAATTTGTCGTAGGCGGCCCGCTTCTCGGGGTCTTTCAAAACTTCATAGGCTTCGATAACATCCTTGAATTTGGCCTCGGCGTCCCGTTCCTTACTGACGTCGGGGTGGTATTTTCGGGCCACTTTGCGGTAGGCTTGTTTGATCTGGTCCTGGGCGGCATCGCGGGCAACGCCTAATACCTGGTAGTAATCTTTGTATTCCATGCGGCTATCCGTGAAGCGGTGAGGAGAATATCTGATTTACAAGGATAAATAGTAAGGTTAGCTTCTTAAAAAGAAAAGAAAAAAATGGGGGGGATGGCTTTCTCCTTGAAGAGCAGGCAAGGTTTCTTTTATGCTATAGAACATGAATGAAAAAGCAAAGAACATTGTTTTGACCGGCTTCCGGGCAACTGGAAAATCTTTGGTTGGCAAGATGCTGGCCGAGCGACTCGGGTATGCGTTTATTGATGCCGATAATGTGCTCTGTGAGCGACTTGGCGGCTCCATTGCCAATATTGTCGCCCGTCACGGCTGGGCCTTTTTCCGGCAGGCAGAGCGCGCACTGCTGGCCGAGGTGCCAGCGATGGTCCGGACGGTGCTGGCCACAGGTGGTGGTGCCATCGAGCATCAGGAACAATGGCAGCGGCTCAGCGACTGCTGTTATATTGTTTGGCTTGAGGCCGATGCCGCAACCCTCAGGCAGCGGATGGGGGATGATCCCAACTCAGCGGGGCAACGTCCATCTTTGACCGGTCGCCCGATCCAAGACGAAATAGCGGAACTGTTGCAAAAACGCGAGCCGCTGTATTCGGCTGGTTCGGATTTGCGACTTGATACCGCCGCTCATGGACCCGCAGCCCTGGTGGATCGGATTATCAGCGCACTGCGGAGCGATTTAGGGGTAAGCGATGAAGATGGTGCGTTCAGGGCTGTCGAGTGCCGTGGGATAGATTCGCCAAAGAATCCATAAGGGAAAAAGATGTGAAAGCAGCAGACGAAAACAAAGAAATCCGGTCGGTCTGGATGGTAAGCCGTGAATATGAAGGTCTGGCCGGAGCGGGAGGGGTGAAGGATGTCTGCCGCCAACTGGCGGAAACCCTTGCGGCCTCTGGCCATTGCTCGGTCCGGGTGGTCTTGCCTCGCTACGGGTTCATGGATGCCGCCCGTCTGGGATTTTCCCTTGCCGGGATAGGCTTGCACAGCGGTCGTATCGGCGGGCGCCGGTACGGAGAGATTTTTGAGGTTGATATGAATTACACCGCTGAGGAGCGGCGGGAAGCGGTGGCGATCTGGCGGTCCGAGCTCAATGGCGTCACGGTCTTTCTGGTCGAGGCTGATCGGTTTGCAACCAAGCGCGGGGTTTACACCTATACCGAGGAGGATGAGCAGGAAGTCGCATGGCAACGCCGCGGCGGCGGCCATTTCGATTATTTTGCCATGAATATCCTCTTGCAGAAAGCCGCTTTGGACCTGATGATTCTGCTTGATGAACATCCCGATGTCATTCATTGCCAGGATGGCCATGCGGCCACCCTGCCGGCGATGATGCGCGAGAATTGCGGCTATCGGCCTTATTTCAGTAGGACCGGGGCCGTGGTCACTATTCATAATGCCGGTTTAGGCTATCACCAGGAAGTCGATGATCTGGCGTTTGCCAAGGCGGTCACCGGCCTGCCAAAGCGGGTGATTCTGTCGGGCAGGCTCGGGGTGAGTTTTGATCCGTTCATTGCGGCCTCGGATTACGCCATCCTTAATACGGTCAGCGAGAATTATGGTCGGGAATTGCAGCAGACACCCGACGATGCCCGCACGGGCTGGCTGGGGCACACCCTTCTGGAGCAAGGTGTGACGTTGGCCGGTATTACAAATGGCATTGATCCCGCCTCTTTTGACCCGACCCGACCAGAACAGCTGGGGCTGGCGGCGGGGTATGATGTCGGACGTGGAGAGCTTGACGGAAAGCAGCGCTGCAAGGCGGCTCTCTTGGCACAGATTGCCGGGAACGGTCCGTGGGAGCAAGTGAAGCAGTTCGGTGCCCTGGGGGGGGCGGGGGAGGTGCCGTTGTTCACCTTTATCGGCCGCTTGACTCAACAAAAAGGGGTGGATATTCTCATCCAGGCGATTATCGAGTTGTTGCAGCAGGAGTCATTGTCCCAGTTTTTAGTGTTCGGGTCCGGTGCTCCGGAGTTTGAAAAACAGCTGGAACTCCTCGCTACCTCAGGAGCCGGCCAGGGAAAGGTTTGCTTTCTCAGGGGCTATGATCCTTTTTTGGTCAATAAAGTGTATGCGGCTGGCGATTTTTTCCTGATCCCATCGCGTTACGAACCCTGCGGCCTCACCGATTATATCGCTCAGTTGCTCGGGAATTTGCCGATCGTTCATCGGGTTGGCGGACTGGTCAAGGTCCTGGATGGGCAAACCGGTTTTTCCTACAACGACAATTCACCCGTCGCCCTGGCAGCGGCAATAATGCGGGCCTTGACGCTTTATCGCCAGGATCCGTCCGGGATTAGAGCCATGCAGATGGCAGCGGTCGAACGGATTGCCCGTTATCACACCTGGGAAAAGGTGAGAGGCGACTATCTCCACCTTTATCAACAGGCAAGACCGATGTCCAGCCAGGATAGGTGGTGAGGGGTGGATTGCAGCCGTAATAACATCCTGTCTGGGGATTCGGGGGCGTACGGTCGTGACTGGCTCTGCGGCCGCAAGGATCATTGTACTCGTGAGGTCCTCAGTGAATTTTTTCATCTCGTTGGCTGGTTTCAAAAACTTTATGGTGGGTATCTCCGTGCTCGCGGCCTCGACAAATTCGGAGAAGACAGTTTACCCGGTAGGCATGAACAGCAAGCTCAGGTTGAATTACTCGAGCAGTTCAGTGCAATGGTGGGTACAGAAAAGAACAATGGTCCGCTTTGGCAACTGAAAGATCTCTGCCACCTGGTCTGGCCGCAGGAGGCACGGCAACGGCAGCTCCAAGGGGGGCTGATTGACTGGTTGGTCGGCTCATTGTTCCATGAGGCCATGAAATTAAAAGAGAATCTCTACCTGCTCAACAATTACGGGACAGCAGCTGTTGCGGTTGACGGCCTGGCCGATTACAATGTATCGCGCTACCGGCAATCGCCGGCGATTATCCGCATGGTTGACATGGTGGCACTGGTTGCACGCATCACAGGAAATGTGGCTCGCCAGATGGAACGAATGGGGTATTTGTTTGGCCAGGTAAAGTATCTTTTCAGGATGATGTTGCCCGATCTGGTTGAAAATAAGCTGATCCTTCGACTGCTGGCGGAACAGGAAGGGGTAGTCAGTGAACTTTGGGGTGAGTCGCTGGACGCACTCTTTTATGATATTTTTGCTGGCGCCCCTGCCGATGGCTTCTGTCTGGCCGGTGCCAGTTATCTGCAGGGGCAATGGTACCGGCAGTCTCTGGAAATGTACCAGAGGGCTCTGGCTTGCGACCGGCATTGTGACGAAGCCATCGTTAGATTGGCACACCTGGGAGCTATCCTTCGGGATGAACCGGGGCTGCCCAACGGAAAATGACAAGCACGTAATCCTAAACTTTTGAAAAGGAGTAGAATACCATGGCGATAAAAGTAGGTATTAATGGATTCGGCAGAATCGGGAGAAACATTTTCAGGGCCTTGAGCAAAGATCCCGCCTTTGCCGGCATTGAAATCGTCGGGATCAATGATCTCACCGATGTGAAGACTATCGCCCATCTGATGAAATACGATTCCATCATGGGGCGGTCGGATCAAGAGATCACGGTCGGAGAAAACGGTATCATCGTGGATGGCAAAGCAATTCCCATCACCAGTCATCGCAAACCCAACGAAATTCCCTGGGGGACTCTCGGGGCTGAGTATGTGCTGGAATGCACAGGGCTTTTTTGCGACATGGAATCAGCCAAGGCCCATATCGATGCCGGGGCAGCCAAGGTTATTATTTCAGCCCCCGCCAAAGGCGAGGTTAAAACCATTGTCATGGGCGTCAATGAGGATGAATACGATCCAACCGTGCATCATGTGGTGTCTAACGCCTCTTGCACCACCAACTGCCTGGCACCGGTTGCCCAGGTTATTTTGGATAATTTCGGGATCAAACGAGGTCTGATGACCACAATTCATTCCTACACGGGCGACCAGCGACTCTTGGATTTTCCGCACTCCGATCTTCGCCGGGCCCGGGCCGCAGCGATGTCGATGGTGCCGACCAAGACCGGGGCCGCAGCGGCGGTCGCCCTGGTTATCCCTGAATTAAAAAATAAATTTGACGGGTTGGCAGTTCGTGTCCCCACTCCTGATGTTTCTCTTGTTGACGTAGTGATCGAGGTCGAACGGGAAACCACGGTTCAGGAGGTTAACAAGGCCCTCGCCGCCGCCGCCAACCGCTACCTTGGCTATACTGAAGAGCCTCTGGTATCGATTGATTTCCAGGGGGATCCCCATTCCTCTATTGTCGATGGACTGTGCACCAAGGTATTGGGTACCTCCGTCAAAATTATGAGTTGGTATGACAACGAATGGGGCTATTCCAACCGGATGCTGGACTTGGTGCTGCATATGGAGGCCAGTAAACCGCTGTAAGCAGATTTTTTGGGAAAATGGTTTTGAAAATTGCCCAACAGAGAGCACCGGAGAAAAAAAAACCGGGCTTTTTCCATCAAACCTGTGCAACTTGGTTTGATGGAAAAACCCGGTTGTTCATTCACAAATGACGTGCCGAGTTTGAATTCCGCACGCTTACAAATTTGTTCTTACTCTTCTATATACCCCTTTCCTTTGCAGGTCGGGCATTTCTGATCGGGGGTGCATATCTGCCCATCTTCGTTTTTTCCTTGCCATTCACCGCTGGTCTCGCACACGCCTGCGATTACTTTTTTTCCCATACAGGTTGGACATGGAGTTTTCTTTACTTCTTGAGCCATAGTTCGTGCCTCCTTTTAGGTTGAATAAAAAAAAAATTCCTTGAGCCTCTTGCAAAAATACCAAAAAAATAACACTTGGTAGATTCGGATAACCATTACCAGATTTTAATCACATCGTTCGTAGATTAGCTACTAGTTACTAAAGTTGCAATTTTAAACTTTTGCTAGAGCCTTTTATTGCTATTATTTTATACCGATACCATAGAAAAACAAGGGTAGATCCTTGATTTTTTATGGGTTTTGGTCGTGTTGTCTTTTTGTTGAGACGTGGATCGGCAGTGACTAATTTAAAATTATATTCTTTTTTACGGCTTTTTTCACCCAGGTTTTAATGCAATACCATACACCCATTTTGATAAAACCGATATCCAGACGCCCTTGCTTTTTGCCGGTTGGAGGCGAACCATGCAATCGTGGCAGGATGTACCGGCAAACAGGATCTTGCCTTGGGGCTGCGGTGATATTGGAGAGGTCCATGATCTCTTTTTATATTTATTGTTGATCACAGCATAGTAATTGAGGTGGGCGAACCAAGTATCACTTCACCGCCAAATAGGCCGAAAAAACCCTTGTTGGTTCTCCTGGGGTGAACTGTAGCCATCGACGACAATGACCGGGACGTTATGTACCCAAGGATTTCATGAACGGTTAGGGGTAAATCTTGGTGTATGTTTGTTCAGCGAGATAAATGTTGGATGAAAATAGGCCGGGAATTGAGGGCGCTACTGGCTGCATCAATGGCTTGGGTGGCAAGTAAACCTCCTGGGGTTGCTAAAGACTCATTTCCCAAAACTAGATGCACAACTTCGCTGGCACACAGTTTGTTCGCCGAAGTGACAGGGATCAGGGTTTCTTCATTGTTACTTTCATTGTAACTGAGCAACTGTCCGTTCGTCAGTAGTGTGGCCATGGCCCTGATATCTTTACATTGGATCGGAAAAAATTTATCGTTCAGCAGGTTGATAGGGGTGGGCAACCGTTCTTCAAAATTGTCATAGACGGTTTGCAGGATATCAAAAGCCATCTGGAGACGTCGTTGCGGTGACAGGTTCGTGGTGGGGTTACCAATATATTGCCGGTGGTGCTGAATGGCATGGGCCAAGGAAGCCCCGAGGAGGATGGAGGTCCAGCCGATTTGGAGCCAGATAAGGAAGAGCGGAACGGAGGCGAACGAGCCGTAGATGGCGTTGTAACTGGCGACCCCTACCTGCAGGGTGATATAGATTTTTTGGAAAATAAACCAGGATATTGAGGCGAAAAGGGCTCCGATCAGGGCAGCCCCGGTCTTAACTTTAACGTGGGGGAAAAACAGATACATGATCATCAGGGTGATGACAATGAACACAAAAGGGACGAAATTGATGAAAAAAGCTGCCACCCAGGCAGTCGGTACGATAACGCTCACCTGACTCATGATTTTTTTACTGGCAAGAATAGCCTCAGCAGCCAGGGCGATATTTAGTGATATGGGCAGCAGGATCAACAAGGCGAGATAATCCATGATCTTGCGGAAGAAGGAACGTCCCTTGTGGGTATGCCAGATGGCGTTCATTGCATTTTCTACTGAGGAAAGTACCAGGATTACCACTCCGATCAGGCCGATAACCCCGAGGATGCCAAGGGTCGCGAAGTTGGTCTGCTTGACATAGCCAAAGATGAGGTCGACGGCACTGTGCAGATAGGCGGTTCTTGCGGTTTGGGTGGGACCTGTGGCGGGTATCGACGCAGGGGGCGGGCTTGGTTTGGTAAGGGCAGGGTCCAGGGTGTTGTTCCGCACTTCATGGGGAAGCGCTGGCGGTTCAAGCTGTTCGATGATTCTGATGGCCGCCATTTTGAGCTGTTCATCGCTGCCGAGTCCTTTGAGAATGGAGGTGCTCAGCGCCAGGATAGGAATCAGGGAGAGGATAATTGAATAGGTCAGCGCTGATGCCCGGATGGCAAGGTGCGTCCGAAAAAATTCCTGATACATGATCAGCAGGATACGGAGACAGATGCGGAAAAAATCAACGACCTTGTTTTTTGAGGGGATGGGCGTAAAGGCCCATTGATGGATACGCCTGGAACGATGCGAATGATCGGAGCGCGCCTTCGCATCGGGCAAGGTGGACGAATCGTTTGCAGCCCCCGGTAAATCGGTCATCTCCCCAGCTCTTGATGTAACCATTTTTCGATAATTTCATAAATGATTTCCCGCTTCACTGGTTTGGTAATGTAATCGTTCATGCCGGCCTCCAGGCAGATTTCCCGATCGCCTTTCATAGCATTGGCGGTCATGGCAATAATCGGGATGGTGGTGAAACCCCGGTTCCGTAGTTCCCTGGTTGCGGCGAGTCCATCCAATTCCGGCATCTGGATGTCCATGAGGATGAGATCGAACCGTTCAGGGGTTGCGGTGAAGGTGTCCACGGTCTTGCGGCCGTTGTTGGCCACTTCCACCTTGTAGCCCGCCTTGGTGAGGATCAGGACCGCAAGTTTCTGGTTGACCGGGTTGTCTTCAGCCAGCAGGATGCGGACGGATTGCTTGAGCGCCTCTCGAACGCTGTATTGGGTAATGAAGGTTTCTTTGACCGGGCTTGAGTCAGTAGGTTCTTCCAGGCTCATTAGTCTTTCGATGGTCTTGAAGAGGATTTCCCGCCGGGTCGGTTTAGTGAGAAAGGCATCGAACCCGGCATCTTTGCAGCGTTGGGCGTTTCTGTCTGTTGAGGAGGTGTAGGCAAGTAATGGTATTTTTGCGGTTTCAGGAATCTGGTGGCGGATCATCCCGGCCAGTGTGTAGCCGTCCGGCGCCGGCATTTGGATATCAAGAATGATGAGATCGAACAACTGGTTGTCGGTGATGGTCTGTTGGAGCACGGATGCGACTTGGGAGCTGTCATGAATGGCGACGACCTCAAGATCAGCGGTTTTGAGGATGTGACTTAAGATACTGAGGTTGGTCAGGTTGTCATCCACCACCAAAATCCGTTTTTTTGCCAGGGTGACTTTGTTAAACGTTTTAGTGTACGGTTGCGGCGCTTTTTTAAGTTTTGCGGTGAAATGAAAGATGCTGCCCTGGCCAGCTTGGCTCTCGGCCCAAACGTGACCCTCCATTAACCCAGCGATTTTTCGGCATATGGAAAGTCCCAGGCCGGTACCGCCGTATTCCCTGGTGGTGGACCCGTCGGCCTGACGGAAAGCCTCGAAGATGGATTCGAGTTTATCCTCGGGGATACCGATCCCTGTATCTCGAATGCGAGCGTGGAGCGTGATGCTCTCTTTAGTCTCTTCATCGACCATGAGCGACAACTCGAGTTCACCGTTTTTGGTAAATTTAGCCGAATTCCCCATCAAATTGACCAGGACCTGACGAAACCGGCCCGGATCACCCATAACATTGGCCGGAAGGGCATCGTCGATCCTGCAAAGCACCTCAATCGGGCGTGAGGCGACCTTTGGCCTGACCAGGTCGCAGACATCCTGCACCGTGATCTCTGGATCGAAGCTGATGCATTCGAGATCGAGTTTGCCTGCTTCCACTTTGGAAAAATCTAGAATATCGTTGATTAAGGAGAGCAGAGCATCGGAACTGCGTTTGATGGTCTGGGCAAATTCCACCTGCTCCCCATCCAGTCCGGTATCCAGAAGCATATCCGTGAAGCCGATTATGCCGTTCATCGGGGTACGGATTTCGTGGCTCATTGCTGCCAGGAATTCACTTTTGGCAATATTAGCCGCTTCGGCCGCCCTTTTGGCGGTCCGCAATTCTGCGGTTTGCTGCTTGATCTCCGCTTGTAGCGTGTCGGAATAGTTGCGTTGCTGTTCCTGTATTTTTCGATAATTTTGCTCGTTTTCCACCATGATATCCTGGAATTTTTTCTCCAGGACCGCTGATTTCCGGTCGAATTGTTTTTTCTGGATACGGAGCCTGTTTACGGTTTCCACCGTTTCACGGTGTGCCAGGAAGAGACGGACCCCGAGGCGAATGACGGTTGAGATCCAAATACTGGCATCAGGTTGTCCGGGATTCTTGGCGGTAGCCAGGACATACCCTTGAAGGTCCGGGACTGCTAACAAAGAGAAGGGACGATTATCCAGGAAGAAGGAAACCTCGGACGATTTTTTCTCGTGTTCCTCGATGCATTGGATGGCCAGTTCGGCCCTCAAAGGGAAATGGTCGGAGGCAACATGGCCGGAATGATTCAGGCAGAAAAATTGGAGCAACTCGGTTTCTTGCTCGAGATGGGTACGCAATGCAATCAATTCATTGATCGGGTCGACCAGGTCGGCAAACAGGGGTGTCAGGGTCATCGGAAAATAACCTCAGCTGCCATACATTTTTTTGGTTTTTTCCAGTTCCTCCGGAAGATCTTCCGCAAGCACCTTGTATTCTTCAACGTTGGTTTGAATATGGGTCGCCAGGGAGGGCGCCAGGTTGGTCGTGAGTCCATCCTTGATGGCTGAAAATCCCATTTGATGGATAATATATTCGCTCATCTGCAGAATTCCGGTCGGCGAATGGGGATTGATAGCGCCATTGCTCTGATGATGATCGCGTATGGCCTCGGCGATCGGGTCGGGGATGCGCCATTCCTTGGCGAGGATGTAGCCTATCTGGCAATGATCGGTGTTGAACAGTTCCTGTTCCAGTTCAATGAGCGAGGGGCCATCGGCAACCAGTCGCTCGATAAGTTTAAGAAAGGTTTCCTGGTCCGCCTCTATTTCAACAATCAATCCAATATCATGCAGGATGCCACAGAGATAGGCATCGTCGCCATTAAGGGCGAAAATACGTTCGGCAATCATTTTACAGCAGATGCTGGAAGCGGCGCTGTGGAGCCACAAGTGCTGTGGGGAGAATTCGGTAGTGCCCGAAATGCTGCGAAGCAGTCCCTGGATGGCATCGGTCACCGCAATATTATGGAGATTTTTCATGCCCAGGAGTGCGACTGCCCGAGAAATGGAATCGACCTTACGAGTTAACCCAAAATAAGAACTGTTGACCAGGGTCAACAGTCTGGCGACCAGGGCGGGATCTAAACGAATGACTTCTTCAAAATCCTGCAGGGTCGATTCTTCATCGTTGACCAATTGAACAAGCTTCGCCACAATATGAGGCAATGTTTTGATTTTTTTAAATTTCTCAATCAGCGCTTCGGCTGTGGACATGGGAAGGCTCCTCTTGTTAGTCGGGCCACAAGGCAGATGCGAGCGGAGGGGTTACCGTAAAATTTCTTTTTTACTGACGGCCTCGGCTTTAATTCGGTCGAGCAGTTCGGCGAGCACTGGTTTGATGTTTTCCCGGATATCACCGGCCACGATGATGAACAGCAGATCGTCCCCAGGGACAAAACGACCGGAATGGGCTTCAACTATTATGTCATAAATACCAGGCCGTTCAAGGTATTCTTGCCTTAATCGGTCTATCTTCCCGTGATCCACCGTCGTTTCCAGTGCGGTAACCTGCTGCCGATTATGGCGCGACCAACTACGTACCGTTCCGTTATGGATAAGGATCATCCCGACTTTATCGATGAAATCGGGCCGTTTCTTCATGTTGGCAATAGTTGCTGAAATATCCATATCGTCCTTCTTGCAGCGGTAGGGTTTCATTGAGGAGTCTTAGAGTTTCTTTATCGTGGCCTTTGGAATAATCAATTTTTCTCCAATTCGGATTTCGGCGAGCCCGTTCCTGCAATTTGCCGCCAGTAAAGTCTTTGGGGAAAGTTGAAACTGCCGGGCAATGGAGGATAAGGTGTCTCCCCTTTGCACAGTGTAACTGGAGATTGATTTAGACGGTTCGATCCTTTTCTGAGTTGTAACTTCTGGAGTGGAATTTTCTTTTCCAGTTTTCATCTTGGACTGCAGGGCTAGGGCCTGTTTGTTCGCAGGCAATCGCACGAGATAACCTTTGGGCACTGATTTTTGTCCGTTGAGCACGGGTTCCAGAAGAGCGGCATTCAGTCGGGTGAATTCCTGAGGGGAGACTCGAAAGGATGAGCGTAACCGTGCAATGGGCGTGTCTTCCTTGAGGCGCAACGTGGTCGTTGCTTCCGGTCGTTCGTAGGGAACCCGGGAATCGGCTGCCAATCGTTTGGCCACGCGCGTGGCCGCCAGGAATTCCGAGTAAAAATTGCGGGAAGCAAATTTGAAATAACCCTGGCTGTAGGATTTGAAAATATTTTCATAATTGCCGTGTTCATTGACCGCCCGGACCATGCCGGCACGGCCATAATTATAAGCAGTGAGGGCCAGCGGCCAGGTCTCGAGCTGCGCGTAGTTTTCTTTGAGCAGTTTAGCGGCGGCCTGAGTGGCCAGATAAGGGTCGTAGCGCTCGTCAACATTTTCATTGATGGTCAGGTAATCCCTGCCGGTGGACCGGGTGAACTGCCAGAGACCGGCGGCGCCAGCTTTGCTGTAGGCCTTCGGATTAAAGGAAGATTCCACGTGTGGGAGGTAGGCCAGTTCCGCAGGCAGTCCTTGTGAGACAAAAAAACTTTTGAATTGGGCAATATATTTACCGGAACGGATGAGGCCCTCGTAAAATCGGTCTTTCTGGCCGATTTGCAACCGGATATTATCTCTCGCTTCCTGATAGGTGGTATGGCGTTGCTGGGAAAAGAGTGCGGCTATTTTTCTTTCTTCCAGAGTGGTCGGTTTTTCCCCGGACTCGAGGTTGGCAAGTATCGTGTCGATCCGGTTTTTTTCATGCTTAATGCGTTCACTATTTATCTTGGCCGAACCGGGGACTTCCCAATCTTCGAGGTCGATAACGGCATAGATTCTACTGAGATCGTCGATGTCGTGCAATATTCCCTGCCGGGTAGAATAACGGCTGTACACTTCTTCCCAGAATTTAACGTTGGCGTTAATGCACGGATACAGAGGAAATTGTTCAGCCGCCAAGGTGTTGGTTACGGTCAGGCAGAATGAACCTAACAACCAGCAAAGGGTAATGTGAAATAATCTGGATTTTTGTTCTTGTCTTTTCGGTGAGATGCAGTTCATGGTATGATAATAAAAAACACAGTCGAAGAAAAAATAATGGGTTGGTAGCTGATAGACCTGCAGATATTATATCACATTGCAAACAGCCCGGCGATAGAAGTCACAAAACTTGGTTGTTTGAAGATAACATAGGGTATTTATGTATAAACCCATAATAGGGACTCTTGGCTATATTTTATCGCCAGACGGCCTGCAGACGCTGCTCGTTCATCGCAATGCACGGGTTGCGGATCAGCATTTAGGCAAGTATAACGGTCTGGGCGGTAAAATGAAAGCAAACGAAGATGTGCTCAGTTGCATGAAAAGAGAAATCCGAGAGGAGTCAGGCTTGGAGTGTACCGCCATGCAGTTGCGCGGTACCATCAACTGGACCGGTTTCGGGCCCGAAGGAGAGGATTGGCTCGGCTTTATTTTTCTGATCACCGGGTATATCGGTACGGCCCGGCAGACCAATGAAGAGGGCGATCTGATCTGGCACCCGATTGCCAACCTCGACCAGTTGCCGATGTGGGAGGGGGATCGTTACTTTCTACCTTTGGTTTTTGATGGTGATCCCCGAACTTTTCATGGCGTTATGCCCTATGAAAACAGTAGGCCGCTTGCATGGGAATACTTTCGGTGTTAGCTTTCCAGTTCTAAAAAAGAATATCCGGAGCCTTGCATCCTTGCAAAATCCTTGCGTTCAGGGATGGTGATCTGTATATTGATGTCCTATTCAGTTCTATCATAATTTCGGAAGGTTATGGTTTTTCAACCTTTTCGGCAACTTAAAAGTCAGAGGGAATGTCATGGAGAATAATGCGGAATTAATTCGCTTGGAGGAGTTTGTAGATAAACTGTTGACGAAATACAATAACCTGAAGGCTGAGTATCACGCGCTGCAGGATACCCTGCGGGAACGTGATGCTGAATGTGCCGATCTGAAAAATAATGTTTTCAATCTTAGTACTGAGCGTTCTGAGGTCGGAAATCGGGTGGCAGGTTTGATAGGTCGTATTGAGCAGTGGGAATGCGAGCATGATGCTGCTGCTGAAAAAAGCAATAATAGCGGTGTGCAGGGTTTTTTATTCAGCGATGACGCTGAAAGTAAAAACAATTGAGGCTGACGATCGATACTGATGCAGGATCGTCTTGTTCGCTTCAATCTCTTCGGACAGGAATATACTTTTTACAGTGACGCTCCAGAGGATGAGGTTGAATCAGCTATAGCTCTTCTTCGTCATGAGTTGGAAGGCAATGAAAAAATGAGCCGAAGTTCCGTGCCCTCAAACAAGGTGCTGGTTTTGGGGTGTTTACGCATGGCGGCTAAATATACCCAACTGAATCGAGAGTATAAGGAGTTTCGGCAAGAGCAGGAACGGTCGGTTGCCCATCTGATCGACAAGGTTTCCGCTGAATTGGACTAATCTGCTAGTAAAATATCGTTTTGTTTGGCAGGTCATTCTGATATACTATTTTTAAGAACACAATGTGGCCCCTGCTCTGTTGGTGATTAACGGAGTATTAAGCCAACTCACATGATTAGGGTAGCTTTATTGTCGAAATATGGAAATCTTAACTGCTTTCCAGACGGCGACATGGGCATTACCCACCTAATTATATTAGGTTTTGATCATTCCGTTGACACGGCAGCGTGGGGGTTTTTAAGATTACCAGCTAATCAGACCGCTGTTTAATATAGACACCGCTTTGGTGGTGTTTAAAGAGGATAGTAGCGTGTGCAGAGTAACGGACAGAGTAGGTCTAGTGCTAGAAAGACAATCCTGAGGCGATCAGGTTTACTATATTTGAGTAACCTTCCACACAGGCTGTTTTCAAGTAAAACAACTGCCGGAATTTTTTTTCATAGGCGGTATTTTTCTTGTTATTCTATAGGTCTATGACCACAGAGTGTGCTAAGCAGGTGCTGGACGAGCCCCTGATGGGCCTGTTGCTGTTATTATAGCAGTGTTTCTGTTTTGTAACTCTCTTCCTCCAAACGTCACTCCCGCTCTTTTCCTCTCTTCTTGCAGCAACTTCGTTACTTTGAGCGATCAAAGGGTTGGGTTGCGCTATTTTTTATATATTCAAGTAGGTGTTTTGACATGGAATTAAATGTGATAACGCTGCTTTTGGCGTTGGTGAATCTAGTCGCCGGGCTGGCTATTGGTATACTTCTGCGTAAAAGGCTGGTGGAGGGCAACCAGAAAAATATTGCCTTGCAGGGGCGGCAGATTATTGAAAACTCCATCAGCGAAGCCGAACAGATAAAAAAAGAGGCCTTGCTGCAGGCAAAAGAAGAATCTTTTTTAATCAAGCAGGAAGCTGATCGCGAACTGAAGGCGAGTCGGCAGGAACTTAAGGATGATCAGCGTCGACTGAATCGCAAGTTTGATGAAATCCAACGTGAATTTCAAATTCTGGAAGAAAAACAGACGAGTTTGAAATATCGTGAGGAACATTTGGCCGCCAGTGAAGTAGAGGTCGTTGAGAAGAAACAACAACTTGATACTCTTGTCGATGAGCAGCGCTATAAATTAGAGAAGATTGCCGGAATTGATCGCGATGAGGCCAAGCAGCAACTCATGCAATCCATTGAAAGTGAGGCACGTATGGATTGCGCTAAAAGGCTTTCGCGCATAGAAAATGAAATGAAAATGGAGGCTGATCGTAAAGGCAAGAACATTCTGGCGTTAGCCATAGCGAGATATGCCGGGGATTATGTCGCCGATAAGACGGTATCGATGGTTCCCCTGCCTAATGATGAGATGAAAGGGCGAATTATAGGCCGTGAGGGTCGAAATATCCGTGCCATCGAGGCGGCGACCGGTATCGATATCATTATTGATGATACCCCTGAAGCGGTTATTCTTTCGGGTTTCAATCCTATACGACGGGAGATTGCCCGTCGTGCGCTGGAACAACTCATTTCCGATGGGCGGATTCATCCGGCTCGTATTGAAGAGGTTGTTGCGAAGGTATCCGAGGAACTTGAGGTTGGTATTCGAGAATCCGGGGAACAGGCAACCTTTGATGTCGGCGCCCATGGTATGCATGTGGACTTGATCAATTTGATCGGCCGCCTCAAATACCGCACCAGTTATGGCCAGAATATCCTGCAGCACTCCTTAGAGGTCGCCTTCCTTTGCGGGGTGATGGCTGCGGAGTTGGGTTTGGATGTTAAAAAAGCAAAAAGGGCCGGCCTGTTGCATGATATCGGCAAGGCAGTCGATCATGAGGTAGAAGGGTCCCATGCGATCATCGGCCGTGACCTTGCCCGTAAATACGGCGAGGCCGAGGATATCGTTTACGCCATCGGTGCCCATCACGAAGACCAACCGCCTAAGAGCGTGCTGGACGTGCTGGTGCAGTCAGCAGATGCTCTTTCCGGAGCACGGCCTGGGGCCAGAAAGGAGATGCTGCAGAGTTATGTCAAACGCCTTGATGATCTCGAAAATATCGCCAATAGCTTTAGCGGCGTCGACAAATCTTATGCCATCCAAGCTGGGCGTGATCTCCGCATTATCGTTGATAGTCAGAAGGTCAAGGATGAGGAGGCGACTCTGTTGAGTCGCGATATAGCCAAGGCAATCGAAGAGCAGTTGACCTATCCGGGACAAATCCGGGTTACGGTCATTCGTGAGACCAGAGCGGTGGAATACGCCAAGTAAGGGGAAATGATGAAGTCCGTAGCAGAACAGATAGCCCTGATAGAACGGGGCGCCGTTGATTTTCATTCCAAAGAAGATTTGGTTAAGAAATTGAACCGATCTTTGGAAACCGGTGTGCCGCTCACCATCAAGGCTGGCTTTGACCCCACCGCGCCAGATCTACATCTGGGGCATACGGTTTTGATTCAGAAAATGCGCCATTTTCAAATGTTAGGGCATCAAGTCAACTTTTTGATTGGTGATTTTACCGGCCTGATCGGTGATCCGACCGGCAAATCCGACACTCGGCCACCGCTCACCCCGGAAGATGTTAAGCGCAATGCCGAAACCTATAAGGAGCAGGTTTTTAAAATCCTTGATCCTGAAAAAACCAAAGTGGTTTTCAATTCAAGTTGGCTCGGTCAACTCACCTCCTTTGAGATGATTCGGTTGGCCTCCGAACTGACCGTAGCCAGGATGCTTGAACGCGATGATTTTAAAAAACGGTTCGAATCCAATCGGCCAATTTCCATACATGAATTTCTGTATCCTCTGATTCAGGGGTACGACTCGGTGGCCATGAAAGCCGATGTCGAACTCGGCGGCACTGACCAGTTGTTCAACCTGCTGATGGGCAGGGACCTGCAACGCAGTCGTGGTCAGGAGCCCCAAGTGGTTTTGACCATGCCGTTGCTGGAAGGTTTGGATGGGGTCAATAAGATGAGCAAATCATTGGGTAATTATATCGGCATTTCAGAGGCGCCGGACAGTATCTTTGGCAAGGTCATGTCAATCAGTGACGATCTTATGTTCCGATATTATGAATTGCTCAGTGATCTTCCCATGGCTGAAATCGTAACTCTGAAAGGGCAAATAGCCGCTGGGCAACTTCACCCCAAGGCTGTTAAAGTACAGTTGGCCAAAGAGTTGGTAGCGCGATTTCACAACCAGGCAGCGGCAGAAGATGCGGAGCGCAATTTTGACCAGATTTTCGCCCGGCATGAAATGCCCGACGAAATTGAAGAGGTGAAGGTCGTTGTCGGAGAGCCGGAAATTTGGGTGCCAAAGCTTTTATTGGATGCGGGGTTGGTGAAATCAACTTCCGATGGGCGTCGAATGATCCAGCAACATGCCGTCTCCATCGAAGGTGAAAAGGTGAGTGACATCAACGCGGTTGTCCCTGCGCATGGTACGCTGCTCCTCAAAGTGGGCAAGCGAAGATTTTGCAAGGTGATTTTTTCCTGATTTTCAGGCGCTAAAAAAAATGATGAACACCAAGAGCGGCTTCTCCGAAGAGAATGCCGCTCTTGGTGTTTCGAGAATTTGGAACCGTTGTGCCCGTATTATTGGGCAAGGGTTTTATTTTGGTGTTGTTGGCAGGCGCTGCAGATTCCCGTGAATTCGATATGATGTCCGATGATCAGGTACGAAGTGGTGTCGGCCGCTTGGGCAACCAATTCGTTGATGACGGGAATGTTAATATCGTCTACTTTGCCGCAGATTGAGCAACGGATATGGTAATGCGCCTCAGTGGTGGCATCAAATCGTTTCTGGGTACCACCCACCTCGATTTTAAGGATCATTCCACTGTCTGCCATCAATTCAAGATTGCGATAGACCGTACCGAGTCCGATGCGGGGCAGTCGCTTGCGGACCATGTCGTAGAGTTCGCTGGCAGTGGGGTGGGTCTTTACTTTGGCCAATTCTTCAAGAATGATATGGCGCTGGGTGGTCAGCCGAATCATCGGTGCGGGAGCGTTCATGGGGTTTCCTATCATTGAAATGCCAACAGTTAATAAATAATAGTTATCAGTAATTAAATAACATGCCGATTGTTTTTATGTCAAGGTTGAAGTGGAGAAAACCGGTTTTGCATTGGGCTGGAAGAGAATTATGATTGCCGGGCTCAAAAAAATCTGGCCGCCTCTCCTGCTGGCGCCGATGGCGGGTTTGACCCATTCGGCTTTACGCACGAGTATTCTCAGTTTCGGGGGAATCGGGCTCTTGAGCACGGAAATGTTAGCTGCGGCCCGTTTGCCTGCGGAAAATGTCCGTCTCTCTCCCTATCTGGTACGCACTCCGGAGGAATCACCGCTTTCTTATCAACTGTTGTTAAGCAGTGAACATAATATACCCAAGGTGTTCGCCGCCCTGCATCGTTTCAATGCAGATGCTATAGATCTCAATCTTGGCTGTCCTGCACCTGTGGTCCGTAGAGCTGGAGGCGGGAGTAGTTTAATGGAAGATCCGGAACGGGTGCGAAAAATCGTTCAATGTGCTCGGCGAAATACCGCTTTGCCGTTGACCGCCAAAATTCGGCTTGGAGAAACACTTGATTCACAGAAATTAAGGGATTTTTGTTTAATGCTGGCCGGGGAGGGGATTGATATGCTGACGGTCCATGCCCGTTTGCGTGCCGAGCCATTTGCCAGGCGGCCTCGCTGGGAGTGGATTGCAAAGGTGAAGGAATGGATTGATATCCCGGTGGTCGCCAACGGGTCGATTGATTCGGTCAGCAGTGCCCGTGCCTGCATTGAGGAAAGCGGTGCAGACGGGATAATGATTGGGCGCGCGGCGGCTGTGACCCCATGGATATTTGCAGATATTGCCAGGGAAATTTACAAATTGCCTCTCCCCACAGTAAAAATTTCGCTGCCGTCCCTGTATCAAAACTTCACCAGGGCTTTGGTCGAGCGGTTCCAGCCTGAGCGGCGGCTTGGACGCCTCAAGGAGTTCACCCATTACTTTGCTAAGAACTATTTTTTTGGTCATCATTTAGCTGCTAAGGTCCAGGCTAGCCTAACCATGGAGGATGCTTGGGTAAGGGCCGTTGAGTTTTTTGGTGAGAACGATTCCGATGGCACCTCTGGTCTGGTGGCATCGTTTGCGGCATTCGTCAGGGGCGAAGAGGGGGGTTGAAGTACCCAAAGCCAAGGGCCGGGAATTTCTTTTTGAGCTTGGCTAACCAATTTTTGATGCCGAGCGGTGCGGCGGTAGGGGCATGGTCGATGACTCGCAGGTAGGCTTCAGGGTCCATGTTGAGGTTGCGTAATTGAATGAAGTCCGGGCGATATTCGCAAATTAGTTGCGAAAGTGCTGCAAATTCGACGGGGTCGTCGGTACAGCCTGGAAGAATGAAGTAATTGAGGGAAACATGCCGATTGTGCTGCTTCATCACTGTAATGGAACGACAAACATCGGTCAGTGAAAAACCTTTGGGCTGGTAATATCGGCGGTGTTTTTCACTTTGAGCGCTGTTCAGGGAAATACGGATCGAGTCTAATCCGGCCTTGGCCAGATAATCGACAGCTTCGGGCAGGCTGCCGTTGGTATTTAGATTGATGGTGCCTCTATCTGTTTGTGACCTCATCAGGCGAATGCTTTTTGCCATAACCTCGGCTTGGAGCAGTGGTTCCCCTTCGCATCCCTGGCCAAAACTGACGATGGGTCGGGGGGCGGCCTTGAGGTGATCAACGGCCACTTCGGCAAGCTCTTTTTCCGTGGGTACAAAAGTAATCCGATCTTGAGTCGAGGGGCAACACCCGGAAGGCTGGAGCGAAATACAGCCTGCACAGGCGGCGTTGCAGGTGGGGGAGCAGGGTAGGGGGGCTTCCCAGCGTCCTAGAAAATAATTGCGGGCAGCGGGGCAACCGTAGGTCAGGCAACATTTGCCGAGATGTTGGATCAGGCGGTTTTTCGGGAAACGTTGGAGTTGTTTCTTCGTGCGCTGATCAAGGATCCGCTGATTGAACTGATCGGCATCCTGCCGGCAGTCTTGGTCACTTCGGAAACCGGCCACCCAGAATTTTCCCTCGGCCCATCCCACAGCAGTATATGCAAAGAGCGGCAATAGGGCATTTTGAGGACTGCGGTTTTTATAGGCCGCAGTGTAGATGGCGGTATATGCAGGTGCCATGAAGGCGGCCACGGCCTGTATCGGTTCGCCGGGGCTGAAAGGGTTGGCATCGAGCAGGGCTGGCTGTTTGCTTTCCGGTTCAAAGCCCACCGGCAATCGATCTGGCAGGGTGAAGAACTCGCTTCCGAGCGGCAGTTCAATCAAATCTTCAAGTCGGGGTAGGGAAAATAGTCCTGCCGAACTGCCAGCCATATGCAGCCCGCTGTAATCCAGTATTTCTCCTTTACTGTTGGCGAAAAGCAGTGAAGGGAGCGTTTTGGGATGTAAAACCGTCATGGTCGGACAGGGTCATTTGGGGCGAATTTTGGCAAGCACGGAATCAACCGCGCTGTAAATTTCCATATCATCGCCAAAGACATCCTGGATATGGGAGTTGTTGAGCAGGTCTTCAATGATGAACTGGGTGAGATACAGGCTGATTACATTCGGATCCTGTGTCAGGTTGCGGATCGGGGCAATCTTAAACTGCATGTCGAATTCTTCCATATCACCGAGGCGCTGCAGTTGCTTTTCCATTACCTCCTGAATGGCCTGCACTGAATTGGTCTCGATGATATGAAGATCCAACAGGCGTTGTACCAGGGATATGGCAAGTTCCGGCGCGAGTTCGCGGGATTTTTTCAACATGAATTGCCGTTCACGTTCCCTTTTTCGGTCAATAGCGTCTATAGTTTTATTGGTTGAGTTGCTGGGATTGATGTGGCGGGCCATGGGTGTGCTCCTCAGGTGTTAATTGCGTCTAATCAGGTACTGTTTTTCGCATGTGTATTTTGTTGGCAATCAACCGGCGATGGGCTGATGTTGCCTTCTTCCGCATTTCATTTTTCCCTACCCGGTTGGTTCGGTAAAAAGGCATTCAGCCTTCTGGTTACAGTCAACGGGATTTCAAATCACAGGCTTCTTTTGGTAGCGGACAAAAAGGTTGTCTGCAAGCTGTTCCTAGGAGATGCCCGGACAGGAAACCATTTTCGTCTTGAGTTGCGAGGCTGTGCAATGGGAGGGTGAAGGTTCTTATACTGTAACTCACAGTGATAAGCACTGCTTTTGTTCAGGAAAAGCCCTTTTCAGTGGTTGTTTGCACATTCTCGTGGGGGGAGTGATCCGGGTACCTCTTTTTTACCCTAAAGACTGCTCGCTCTGATAGAGACTGCGAAACCGGTCGATAGTATCCTGGGTTTGCGGATCAAGTTGCAGGCCGTACTGCTCAATATATTCGGCGGCCATCCGATGGGTATTGAAGATCGGTATATTCAGCCGCAGGTTGTTGAGTGCCCGCGCTAAATACTGCTGCGGCTGAGCATAGAACATCCCGAGCACAGAGGGCAACAACTCATAGAATGCGCTGGCGTCTTCCGAGTAGAGCAATGCGTCGGGATCTTCGCTGAGGTCGGCATCGTCAACCGGCCCTTCGTAACCAAACTTCCAACCGGTCTGGCCGTCATGGTACCCTTCTACCCACCAACCGTCCATGATGCTGATGTTGGGGACACCGTTCATAGCCGCTTTCATGCCGCTGGTGCCGCTAGCCTCAAGTGGTCGTTTGGGACTATTGAGCCAAGCGTGCACGCCAGCGACCATGAGTTTTGCCACATGCATGTCGTAGCCAGGAATAAAAATGAGCTTTCCCAAGCCATTGCTGCGCTGGTAGAGTTCTTCCTGATTATCGAGGATCAGTTTAAGAACATACTTGCCCGGTTCATCAGCGGGATGGGCTTTTCCGGCAAAGAGAAAGTTGACGGGCCAGTTATTTTTGATGAGAATGTCGGAAAGTCGGCCGATATCGTCGAAAATGAGATCTGCCCTTTTGTAGGTGGAAAATCTTCGGGCAAATCCTATGGTGAATACCCCCGGTTGCAGCCAGTCACTTTCAGGGAGGCTGGAGAGATAATTGGGAGGATCGATCCAGGTTTCGACCATCTCTTCACGATGACTTCTCAGCATCGCATTGATATAGCCAATTAACAAACGATTGTCCCGATTCCAGGCATCTTGCAGGGCAGAGGCAAGTAGCGGGAGTTCGTGGTTTGGTGTTGAGACAAAGCAGCCTGGATCGTCTCGCCAGTTTTGCAGAGAAGGGGTTTGATCAAAACAGCAGGCGCGGTTCTCGCTGATCCAGGTCAGGTGATGTACGCCGTTTGTTATAGCCTTGATTTTATGTGAAAAAGCTGGGAATTGTTTTTTGGTGACATCGCGATGCAACCGACTGACGCTGTTGATCGCCCGGTTGATCCGCATGGCCATAGCAGTGAAATTGTATTCGTGGATGGTTTCTTCGTCGTGGGCAAGAAGGTTGAGAATCCGTTGGAAGGCCTTATGGCTGATCGCCGAATACACATCACGGGCAAAGCGGTCGTGCCCTGCCTTTACCGGGGTGTGGATGGTGTAAACAATCTTATGGGAGACACGTTCTGCGGCGGCGAGAACGTCGTCGTCTGTAATGGTCTCAGGGAAAGTTTCGCCAAAGGTGTTTTGGAGTTCTTGAAGAATCAGATGCAGCGATACCGTTACCCCGTGTTGTTCATTGAGATGAATGGTGCCGCAGGTGAACCCTAAACTGTCGAGGAGCGGCAGGATAGCGGAGCCCAGCATCCGTCGTTGATTTGCCTTGATGATAATCGATTTGGCGTTGTAGAGTTGGTGCGCTGATTCTCTAATCCAAACCGGGGCATCCGGCAGGCTGTAGTCCAGCAGAAATTCGGGTACGAAATAATCGAGCCTGCCGGCTATTTCCATTTTCATCCAGACCTGCGCTTTGATCAGCGTAGGCTTGTGCTGCCCATTGTAAAAAGGGATGGCAATCGTCAACGGTTGATCTGGAGATTGGGGGTCTCGAAGTTGAAAGAGGGTGGGGGTACCTTCCGGTGTCCAGCAGGTTGCATGGTCGATCTGCCCTACCTTGGAGTCAACAATCTGCGAAAAATATCCTTCTCGGTACAACAGGCTGATGGCCAGGGCAGGAATGTGGGTGTCGGCGAAACTCTTGAGGGTGTCGCCGGCGAGTACACCGAGTCCGCCACTATAATTAGGGATTTTTCGAGGACCGTATAAATATTTTTGCAGGAGTGCATTAAGCTTTGGGTCAGAACTTTCGCTGATGTTTTGTTGCTCGAGCAAGTCTTTGAGGGGGTGAAAAACATCGGGGTCGGCACCGATTTCCATCGAGACATAGGCAACGGAGTTACCTGCAGAGTTGGTCAGGTTTTTCCAGACGGTGTCGAATACCTGCTGGGTGACACCGAAAAAGGTGCCGAAGCGATTGGAACTTATGAGTTCTTCCGGGTGAAGGTGAGCAGTTGTTGATGGCAAGTTCATGAAACTAAATATTTTTCTCATTTAAGAAGGAAAGGTGCTCCCTGCGGAGTGCATCAAAGAAGTTTAGAAAGGGTGCCTGACTTTTGCAAGGAAATTTAATTTTCGGGAAAAAATAGTTGTATTTCTTAGTTGGTGCAGTAAATTACGATCTGTGCATTTTATGGATAATTAATTTATATGGGAGAGAGTGATGAGTGGTAAAAAAATGTTGTATTTGGCTACTTTAGGGGTGCTTCTTTTAGGTCTGAGTCTCACGGGATGTAGCAAGAAGGAGCCGGAAACCGCACAGCAGATGACGGGGACAGAAGGTGCCGGTACAGCAGAATCGCTGGAGAGTGCGGACACAGGAATTATGGAAGGACGTACTTCAGGACCGATGGTGCCGATTTACTTTGAATACGACAGTTCAAAAGTTACTGGAGAGCAAGTCCAGCGGATTGAGACCAATGCTGATTTCATCAAGAAGAATCCTGCTCTTACAATTCGAATCGAAGGAAACTGCGACCCACGAGGAACCCAGGAGTACAACCTGGCCCTAGGTGAGCGCCGGGCACAGAGCGCTAAGGCCTATCTCATTAACTTGGGAGTCAATTCTAATAATTTGACCACGGTTAGCTTCGGCGAAGAAAAATTGCTTCTTTTTGGCCATGATGAAATTTCATGGGCACAGAACAGGCGTGATGATTTTGTTATTGTAAAATAACATGTAATTTTAGTTTGTTTCTAACCGGGTTGGGGACTTTTCCCTTGCCCGGTTTTTGTTTTCCCCCTTATCCGGTTTGCAGCACTTGCAATCAAGAGTGCCGAAGGATGGGAGGGATGTCCCTCATTATTTTTTTTAGGAGCTACATAAGTGAATATTATTAAAAGCGCGTTTGGCTGCATCGGCAGCCTGTTGATTATGGCAGCGGTCATCTGCAATAGCCAGGCTTGGGCGGCTGAAACCAAGATTGGGGTTATTGACATGAAAAAAGTGCTTTCTACCTCCACCTCAGGGCAGAAAGCTCAGGATATTATCGAGCAGAAAATGAAAACCCTGCAGAGTTCCTTTAAAACTGAGGAAAATGATCTCATCGCCCTGCAAAAGGAAATTGAAAAAAAGGGTTCTGCTTGGAGCGATACCGTAAAGCGGGAAAAAGCCACGGCATTTCAGAAAAAGCGTAGTGAGCTCGGAGCAAAGCAGGAAGAGGCCAATAACGAAATGAAGAAACTGCGGGAGCAGCACGTTAATCCTATTTTGAAAAAACTTGAGGAAATCGTGGAGAAAGTGGCTAAGAGTGAGGGCTATTCTTTGGTCCTGCCTCGCAATGTTGTGCTTTATGCCACTGATACCGTTGATATTTCCGACAAGGTCACCACAGAACTCAATAAGGTGATGAAGTAATGTTGATGATGGTTCGATAATCACCTTTCCCGGCGTCATGCATACATTGCGGGACCTTGTTCCCCGTTTCGCTAAGGCCAAGGTACTGGTTATCGGTGATATCATCATTGATCATTTCCTTTGGGGAATGGCTTCTCGTATTTCTCCGGAAGCTCCGGTGCCGGTGGTCAACGTGCAACGCGAAGACCTCCTGTTGGGAGGAAGTGCCAATGTCCTGAGAAATATAGTGTCCCTCGGAGGAAACGGCGCCTTATGCGGTCTTATCGGCGACGATGCCATGGGCCGTAAAGTTGTGGAGTTGGTCGAGGCCCTGGGGGCCTCGACCAGTGGTTTGGTCATCGGGCAACGCCCGACGACAGTTAAAACCAGGGTTGTTGCTCAGGGGCAACAGGTTGTCCGTTTTGATCGGGAACAGACAGGTCATCCGTCTAAACGATCTCTCGACGCCCTGTTGGGATATTTGGAAGCTCATCTCCATGCTTTTGATGCCGTGATGGTTTCCGATTATGCCAAAGGGGTCGTTAGCGAGCAACTCATGACCAGGTTACGTCAACTCCTTGCCTTAATCAGGGCTCGAGAACAGCGTATAATGCCCCTGATTATCGATCCCAAACCTTCGAATTTTCACTGCTTTGTCGGGGCAACCGTTATAACCCCCAATCATCATGAGGCCATGCAGATGGCCTCCATACGGATTGCCGACGAGCACAGTCTGCTGGCTGCCGCCCGTCAAATCCGTGAGGATCTAGGCTGTGAGGCGGTCCTGGTCACCAGGGGCGAGGCCGGCATGGCCTTGTTGCAGGGGGATGCTGACCTGGTAACCATCCCGACCATGGCCAAGGAAGTCTATGATGTGACTGGCGCCGGCGATACGGTGGCTGCCACCCTGGCACTGGGCCTCGCTTCCGGCTGCTCGATGAACGAAGCCGCTGTCCTGGCTAACCACGCTGCAGGCATCGTTGTCGGCAAGATTGGTACGGCCTGTGTTTCGGCCGCCGAATTGTTGGGCACGCTTTCCCGAGACGACGTCTGACGGCATCTTGTTTCTGCCGACGACGTACCGTTTTTACAAATTGTCACCAAAACCTATCAGGGGTACCAAATAATGCGACCAAGAAGCATGACCGGGTTTGGCCGTGGCGAGGCACTAGGCGAAGGCAGAACCTGGGTTGCCGAAGTCAGAACCGTCAATCACCGTTTTCTCGATCAACGGGTGATCTTGCCACGGCTTTTTGCAGCGCTGGAAGAACCGGTAAAAAAGATGGTGGCCGCGGCGCTGGACCGTGGTCGCGTCGATATCACCTTTAGTTTGCTTGGACTGGCCGTCGCTGAACCACGGCTTGTTATCAACGAATGTGTTGCTCGGCAGTACCACCACTGTCTCCAGCAACTGGTCAACGATTACGGGCTTGATTCTGCGGTCACCCTCAAAGACATGCTGACCTCTCGCGATGTGATCAGTCTCGAGGAGCAACGCCCGGATATGGATGCGGAATGGCCGCTGATCAGCCAAGCCTTGACTGCGGCGCTCAACGACTGCGATATTATGCGGGAAAAAGAAGGGCAAGCCCTGCAGACGGATTTATTGAATCGGTTGGTTAAATTCGAGGCCATTGTCGGCCAGATCGAAAATATGCTCCCGGAATTGCAGCAGCAAAGGCAAGCCGACCTCCGACTCAGGGTAAACAAACTGCTTGATGGGCTTGATATCGACCCTGTTCGACTGGCTCAGGAAACGGCCATCATGGCCGACAAAAGCGATGTCACCGAAGAAATTACGCGGCTTGGCAGCCATATGGCACAGTTTCGGGCTTTTCTCGTCAGTGATGAACCGGTGGGACGACGCCTTGATTTCCTCATGCAGGAATTTCTTCGGGAAGTCAACACCCTTTCGTCTAAGATCGCCAACGCCAGCATCGCTCATCTGGGCGTTGAAATGAAAAATGAAATTGAGAAACTTCGCGAACAGGTGCAGAACATCGAATGAGAGCGTATCGAGCACTAAATCTTTTCTTCGGTTTCCCACAATATCCTTTTTGAGTACACAGTGAGCCTCAATGGACAGCAGATTAATTAATATCGGTTTTGGCAATGCCGTCAAGATCAGCCGCATTCTGGCCGTGGTCAATCCGGGATCTTCACCAATCCGGAAATTGAAAGATGATGCCCGTGTGGAAAAAAAGTTAATTGACGTCACTGAAGGCCGACGAACCAGGGCCATTCTTATCCTTGATTCCGGACACTTGGTCTTGTCTTCGGTCCAGCCGGAAACCATCAGCCAGCGTCTGCTTGCTTTGGATCAGGAGCAGCGGCATCCCGTTGGGCTCATGGAAAAAGGTCAGAGAGAGACCGGCAATGAGTAAGAGGTTGTTGCTGGTGCTCTCTGCCCCTTCCGGGTGCGGGAAGACCACTATTGTTAACCGGGTCATGAAGAGTCTGCCCGGACTGGTTTTTTCGGTGTCCCACACCACGCGATTACCCCGGCCAGGAGAAATCGACGGTGTGCACTATCATTTTGTGGCTCCCGGAGTTTTTACCCAGCTACGCGATGGGCAGCCAACCGGATTTCTTGAATGGGCCGAGGTTCACGGCAACCTGTACGGGACCAGCGTCAAGGAAGTCCAACGGCATCAGCGGGCCGGTCGCGACGTCATGCTCGATATTGATGTCCAAGGTGCAGCCCAAGTCCGTGCGCATGCCAATCCGATCACGATTTTCATTGCCCCGCCTTCGTTAACTGAACTGGAGCGCCGCCTTCGCGGCCGAGGTACGGAAAGCGAGGCGACGGTGGCCGTACGGCTTGCCAACGCCTGCAAGGAGTTGGCCTGTATTCCCGCCTACGATTATCTGATCATCAACGATCGACTCGACGAGGCGGTGGAGAGTTTGCGCAGCATTATCATTGCCGAACGAAGCCGGCAGCGGCGCACGCCTGCTGGTCAGGCGATGCACTGGGGGACATGATGGAAGGAAAGAAAAAAGGGGAAGGGATGGTGCAGAACACCCGTCCGTTAACCGATGAGCCGTCCGATGACCTGCTCTGGGGGATCAATGCGGTCTGGGAAGCCCTTTCACAGAATCCGGGCGGCATCAGTGAGATTTTCGTGCAGGAGGGCAAGGCCGGTGCTCGTCTCCAGCAGATTATTGATTTAGCTAAAGACCATGCCATCGTTGTTCGTTTTGTTGACGCCGACAGAATGCGGGTTCCTCGCCATTGCCGGCATCAGGGGGTGGTGGCCAGGCAAACTGAGGCCCGGTTGATGTCGTTGGATGATCTACTGGTAAGTTTGGGCGGCGGTGAGGCACCGGGTGCCCCACGGCTACTGGTGCTCGATTCCATCCAGGATCCCCACAATCTTGGCTCCATTCTTCGCTCAGCCCTGGCCGCCGGTTTTTTGCATGTCATCATGACCCGGGAGCGGAGTGTGCCGATCACCGGGACCGTCGCCCGTACCTCCGCTGGCGCGGTTGCGCATCTGCGGATTTGTCAGGTGGTAAATTTGGCGGAGACCCTCAAAACTTTGAAAGAACGCGGCTTCTGGATCTTCGGGGCCGTGGTGGAAAGTGACGCCACCTCGCTGTACGCCACCGAATTTTCTGGTCCGATCTGCGTGGTCATTGGCAGCGAGGGTAAGGGCATCCGACCGTTGGTCAGAAAACAATGCGATTTTCTGGTGACCATTCCAATGCGTGCGTCGTTCAATTCGCTTAATGCTTCGGTGGCTGCGGCGATCATCATGTTTGAAATCGACCGTCGGTCGAGCTGAGTTTCGTTGTTGAGGAAAAACTGGCTCGGGAGTGGTAAGGCACCGCTCCCGGGCCACGATCTTTATCTTTTTTTCTTTTCCTGCTTCTTGAACAGATCGCCAAAGGTGCCCATGGAGGTTGCTTCCTTGGTTGCCGGCGGCGGCGTGTATTGCTCCCCTGCCGGTTCCTTGGCGACATAATCCTCAGGCGTTAAAGCCAGCCGTTTCTGGACGGTATCAACGGATTCGATTTTAACGGTCAGTTCTTGACCTGCTTCCAGCACCTCACGGGGATGATGGATTCTCCGCCCTGCTCCGATCTTGGAGATATGGAGCAGCCCATCGATACCCGGTTCCAGGGTGACAAAGGCACCGAAGTCAGCCAACCGGGATACCCTGCCCTGATGGACGGAACCTACGGGATACTTGCTTAGGACCTGATCCCAAGGGTTGGCGGTGGTCTCCCGCAGGCTCAAGGAGATTCGGTCTTTTTCCCAATCCAGCCGTTTGATGACCACCTGCACTTGCTGACCGCGACTGAGGATATCCTCAACCCGTTCGGTCTGCCCCCAAGCGAGTTCTGAGATAGGAATGAGACCATCCACCCCGCCGATATCGACAAAGGCGCCGAAATCGCGTAGCGAAGTGACGGTACCGCTGACCTGCATGCCCTCGGTAAGTTTTTCCTTGAGCAACTCACGTTCCTGGGCCCGTTGATCTTCCTGGACGGCTCGTGCCGAAAGGATGATGTTTTTGCCCTGGCTGCCGAACTCGATAATTTTAAAGGCAAGGGTTTTGTCGATATAGTCTTCCCCGTTTTCAACTTTACGAATATCCATCTGCGAGTAGGGACAGAAACCTCGTTGGCCGGCAACCGTGACCGAAAAACCACCTTTGATTTCACCCGTGACTTTGCCTTCGACCGGGATGCCGGATTGAAAGGCTTCTTCGAGTTCGCGTGAACTCGTCTGGCCGGAGCCGAGTCGGGTGGTAAACACCATCTCGCCATTCCGCGCCGCCAGGAAAAAGACCTTGATGCGATCACCGATGGCGACGAGCAACTCTCCTGCCTCGTTGCGCAATGCGGAGGCATTCAGGACACCTTCACTTTTGCCGCCGACATCAAGAAAAATATTGTCACCACTGATGCCGACAACGAGTGCTTCCACGCGATCGCCGGGCTGCATGTTTTTGCGGGAAACGGTTTTTACCTGGAAAAGATCTGCAAAGGATTCGTCGCTCATTGTTTTCTACTGTTCCAATAAGAGTTATCCAGCATTGAAAACTCGCAGGCGAGTTTTGTACTGGCGCTGTAATCGCATCCCTTCGGGATGGATCAATCGTCTAACAACAACTTGCTGCCGACTTCAAGTCGGTGTACTGAAAAGTCATCGGTATCGAGCAGGGCAAAGGACGGATTCGCATCCTTGCCCAGAAGATCGCCGGGATTGATCAGCAGGCAGGCGCCCAGCCGTTCAACTGAAAAAATATGATCATGCCCATAACAGACAAGGTCATAGGCACCCGAGAGCGCCAACTCGCGGGCCAGTTCCGGATAATGATTAAAGGCGATACGGTGCGAGTCGGCAACCAGGGTTCCGTGAAAGCCATGGTGGCGGATATTGTCTAGCCCGGTGGCGCATCGCGAGGCAATAAGATGTTGATCGCCGGCATTGTTGCCGTAAATCAAATGCACCGGTCCTTGGAATGCATGCAGATAGGCCAGCATAAAGGGCGAGATCAGATCGCCGCAGTGAATCAGCAGATCAGCACCTTCCCGGTTGGCAAGACTCACGGCCCGTCGCAGGTTGGGGATGTGGTCATGGCTATCTGATAAAATGGCGATACGCATGGAAGTCAACGTGCAGAGACGGCCGGGACGAGGCGGAGGTCGCGGTACCGGGTACGCATGTTTTCGTTCCGAACCGACCGATCGTGCCTCAACTGATCTTTTTTAACCCGGTTCCAGGATTGCGGCAACTCCTTTTGCACCGATGGTTGTTGTCTGCCAGTCAGGCTGACGTTCCAAGTGGCATGGCTACCCTTGTGAAAGGGGCGGAAACCGAGGAAATTGAGGGGTGCCGGCCACATGGGTCGATTCGGATTCATTGACGGATAGTTTCGGTACCGGGCGCCAGGTCAAGTTTGAGCAGGGATTCCACCCGCTGCCGGTTCCCCGTCGGCAGGGTGTTAAAGCGCACCGTGGAGAAGGTGAGTTCGGTCAGGGAGCCGAAATGATCTTCCATGAGCAGCCGATGGATGGTCTGGTCTCCACTGAGCCAGAGCTGAATCCTTTTTACTTGGGGATGCGGCTGCCGAGGGGTAAGGAGAACCGATATGTAACCGGACGGAGGTTCGTTGAGGAAGAACTGTCGGTCCGGATCGCTGGCCACAAATTCCTCGAGCAGGCTGGTGGTGCCGGTAAAAATCGCATAGGTGATGTCGGATTCCATCTCGCCTGCCGGAGAGATGATCAGCTGTTTGTCATGGGGAGTGTAGATAGAGAACTCCTTGCCGTCGTTGATAATGGTCTGCACCATGGGTTCAGTGTAGTCCCAGCGCATGATGCCTTTTCCGGTCGGTGCAGAGGCGCCCGGTTGGGTTGTGGGCCGATAAAATACGGCCTTGCCGCTCCCCTGCTTGACCCGACTGTTGGTCGAGGTGGATTGGGAAAAATCGAATTCGAGGCTGTGGAGTTGCTGGTATTTTTTTTGCAATTTCAAAATGTTGTTCGCTGGTCCCTGGGTGGATTCGGCACTGTAGCCAGAGAGAGGCAGGGCGGTCACCAGGCACAGGGTCAGGAAAAACAAGAGGGCTTGGAGGGCGTTAGACATCTATTTTCTCCAGGAGGACGGTACGACCGAAGATTTTGCCAGCCAAGGCGTGCACCGGCGAGGGGATATCCGATACAAAAAAACGGTTGGGGGTATCCGGAGCGTAGAGTGCTGCGCGAAGTTCTGCATCGGTATCTAGTAGTTGCTTGAGATGCAGGGCCACTTCAACTGAAGAGTCAATAATATGTACTTTGCGGCCGATCCGAGGTGCGATGATTTTCTTCAGCAGCGGGTAGTGGGTGCAACCGAGGATGAGGGTATCGATCTGCTTGTCGCGCAGGGGGTGCAGATATTTTTTGACGATCATTTTGGTCTCCCGGCGTTCCATCCACCCCTCTTCGACCAGCGGCACCAGCAAGGGGCAGGCCTGGCTGTACACCCGGCATTCCGGGCGGGCATCCTGAAGGCGTTGTTCATAGAGGCCGGAGTTGATGGTGGCCCTGGTGCCGATCACACCGATCCGTCCGTTCTTACTGACTGCCGCCGCCTTGGCCACCGCCGGGAAAATAACATCGATAATCGATTGGCTGTAATGACTCCGCAGGAAACCGGATGCTGTACTCGCGGCAGAGTTGCAGGCGATGACGATCAGCTTTGCCCCCTGTCGAAGCAGGAATTCGGTGTTGCGATGGGAATATTCGGTGATCATCGCCGGGCTTTTGGAGCCATAGGGGGTTCGGGCGAGATCGCCGAGATAGATCAGGGGAAACCCTGGACATAATTGTTCAACGGCACGGGCGACGGTCATGCCGCCGACACCGGAATCAAAAATACCGATCATCTTGTCTTATCTGGTGGCTGGTGATTGGGAACAGGGAGCGAAGGGGGCTCCAACGCATACTGCTTGCAGTGCTGGCGTTGCAGAAGGATTGTGTCCAGAGTGCCGGGCGCATCCAGGGCGGACGGCAACATTGATTCGCTGCCGTCCGGAGCCTTTCCCTTGATCTGTTTCGATCGAGAATTTATTTCTTTTTAGTGGTATCTTTCGTCCGCGCTTCGATAGCTTTGCGGAGGTTAGCGGGCAATCCCCGCTCTTTTCCCGATTGGGAACGTTTTTCGGAGAGCGCCTTGGCGCAGAGCGGCTGCCGGGCGGAAAAACCATGTTTCCGCCGGTATTCCTTGGAGTTGAGATCATGAGATTTCAAGTGCTTTGGACTCAGCATCTTGAACTCCTGGCCACATTCCAGACAGATAATTTTATTTTTCTGGATGGATTTTTTAGGATCCATAACAGGAATTGACTCTTCCGGCTCTGCTTCAATCCCTGTGGATTCAGAATCCTGAAGAGATTTAAGGGTTTGGAATGTATCGTTAAGCGCTGCCTTTATTTCTTCCGTGGTCATCTGTTTGCTGCTGATTTGTGATTGAATGATTTCGGCAGTCATTTCAACGAGTGATTTACTCATCGGTCTCTCCTGAGTATTAAAAATTATATAGGTACAAGTCGCAGTATCATGCGATTGTTGCAAACATAGAACACGAATTGAAGCAATGCAAATGTTTTGTTTGATGGTATCGACAATCATGGTTCCATTGCAGGCTCACTGCAAGGTCATGTTGATTTTCAAAGGAGGTCGCTTGTAACCGGCTAGGGATTAATTCGTTTCGGCAGGGTGTCGTTGCGATGTTTATGCATACTGCAACTGATTTTTCCTGCCTGACGGATTATTCCGCCATGGGAGTTGACAGGGGGAGGCAGAACCATTAAATTTGGCGTGTTTGATGAGTCGGTATTTTTTTTAACCTTAATATAGACAGCGTTGTGAGGTGTTGCCATGCCAGTGTATGAGTATGAGTGTGGAGGGTGTGAAAAGGTTTTTGAGGTCCAGCAGCGCATAGCCGATGGACCGCTGACCGCCTGCCCCGTTTGTGGTGGTGAGGTGCGTAAGCTGATTTCCATGAGTTCCTTTCAATTGAAAGGCAGCGGTTGGTACAACGACGGCTACAGCGGTCGGTCAAACGACAAGGCAGCTCCGTGCGAGACCGTATCTGCCGTCAAGGATGCCGGAGTCACTCCTCCCTGCGGCGGCGGGGCTTGCAGCCATTGTCCGGCGGCCACCTGATCGATTTGCAGTTTGTTTTCTTCGACCCGGCCTTGCGCCGGGTTTTTTTATTGCCGGCAGGGCACCCCATCATAGTTCTCCCTGAATAGGGAAGTCAGGATTTAGTGATGATGGCCATAGCATCACCATAGGAGAAAAAACGATAGTCTCCGGCAACGGCCTCCTGGTAAGCGGCCATTATCCTTTGGTGGCCGGCCAAGGCCGAAACCAGGAAGAGCAGCGATGATTTCGGCAGGTGGAAATTGGTGATCAGGTTGTCCACAATCCTGAATTGAAATCCGGGATAAATGAAAAGATCGCATTCGCCGGTCAGGGGGTGGATCTGGCCCTGCTCGTCGGCGGCAAATTCAAGGGTTCGCACTGTGGTGGTCCCCACCGCCCAGATTCTGCCGCCCGCCGCTTTCACCCGGTTGATTTTTTCCGCGGTGCCTGCTGAAACTTCCACTCTTTCCTGGTGAATGACATGCTCGCGGATATCCTCGGTTCGGACTGGTGCAAAAGTGCCATAGCCGACATGAAGCATGATGCTGACGATATCAATCCCCTTGGCGGTGATCTTGGCGAGGAGGTCATCGCTGAAATGCAGGCCGGCTGTGGGGGCGGCAACCGAGCCGGTATGGCGGGCGTAGCGGGTTTGATACCGGTGCAGGTCGTCGCCATAACAGCCGTCCGGGCGATTGATGTAGGGCGGTAGCGGCATCTGGCCGTGCGCTTCCAGCAGGGCCTCCAGCGTTTGCTCGTTGAGCGGGTGGTACTGAAGAGTCACCTGCGCTTTGCCGTCCTCGCTGAAACTGTCGATCCGGGCCCTGAGCACTTTGCTGAAATTGAGCAAATCACCGGGCTTGGGTCGTTTGGAACTTTTGATCAGGGCGGGCGCTGTGGCTTCCCGCCATAGGGCTGGCAGGTTTTCGCCGGAAACGACCTGAGGAAAGGAGAGCAGGAAAAGCTCAACCTTACCGCCGGTCTGTTTGTGTCCCAGCAGTCGTGCCGGAAAGACCTTGGTGTTATTGATAACTAGGAGGTCGGATTCCCGGAGCTTATCAATGATGTCGGCGAATTGATGGTGGGCGAGGGTGGCCTGCGTAGTGTCGAGGACCAGCAGGCGGGAACGGTCACGCTCCGGTGCCGGGAACTGGGCTATTCGGTCCGCTGGCAACTCGTAATCGTAATCGTCCAGATGGTGGGGATAGTCATTCATGGGAAACAGGGGCTTGGGCATAGGTATAGACAGGGTGATTTTGTTGCAAAGCACGACAGCCTACTTTACATTGCCCAAAAAGTCTTGGTCCAAATTATCCCGGACCCCCGATCGAATCCTCGGGCCGGGCTGAAATGCTGCAACTTTGAACCCCTTTACCGGATTGACCTCGGACTGCTCGGAATCCTTTTTCAATAATATATTTGTCTCCTTCATTACGCTATGTATCTGGTCACCGCTGCCACCGCCTTTGAAATGGAGGCCTTTCGCCGAGCATGTCCGCCCGCCGTGCGCTATCAACAACTGCTCACCGGCATCGGTCCGGTTGAGGCCGCCGTCCAGGTGACGTCGTATCTGGCCAGGGCTTCCGTCTCGTTCAAAGGGGTGGTCAATCTCGGGGTTGCCGGAGCGTACCAGCAAGACCAGAACGAACCAGGCGTCGGGCTGCTGGATATCTGTCTGGCCGAACGTGAGGTGCTGGGCGATCTAGGCATCTGTTATCAGGATGCGGTTGAATCGTTGCGGGGCGAATCTTTCGAAATTCAGGATACATTTCCACTGGACCGCCAACTGCTGCACCGCGCGGAAGCCTTGATCATTCGTGGCAAGATGGTTGCCAAGCGCGGGACCTTCGTTACGGTGAATTGCGTCAGCGGTTCCCGGCAGCGAGGCGCTCTGCTGGCTCGGCGGCACCAGGCTCTTTGTGAGAATATGGAGGGCGCCGCGGTTGCCCGGGTTTGTGTCCAGTTCGGTCTGCCGCTGCTTGAGCTTCGTTGCATTTCCAATCTGGTCGAGGACCGCAACCTGCAGAATTGGCAATTGAAAAAGGCCTGCACCTGTTGCGGCGAAGTGGCAGCGCTTGTTTTGGAAGGATTGTCGCATGACTGAAACACCAATATTGTCGCTAGGCTTTTCGCCTTGTCCCAATGACACCTACATCTTTCACGGTTTGGTCCACGGCAAGGTGCCGTTAACCCGGGCGGCTTTGGCCGAGCCGTTGCTGGAGGATGTGGAAACCTTGAACGATTGGGCCTTGCACGGGCGGCTGGATGTGACCAAGTTGTCTTTTCACGCCCTGGGCCATGTGCTTGATCGCTATGCCCTGCTTCGAGCCGGCGCCGCCTTGGGCCGGGGTTGCGGCCCCTTGCTGCTCACCGGGGGCGGCGACAAAAAGGCCAGCGTCAGCGACTGGAAGATCGCCATTCCCGGAACCTATACCACCGCAGCTTTGCTGCTGCGCCTTTATCAACCGGCCTGCCGCAATCTGGTTGTCATGCGGTTTGACCGGATCATGGAGGCCATCGCCAGCGGCGCGGTTGACGGCGGAGTGGTCATCCACGAAAGCAGATTCACCTATCATTTCATGAAGTTGCATTGTGTCCAGGATCTTGGCCAGTGGTGGGAGCAGACCACCGGCCTGCCGATTCCTCTGGGTTGTATCGCCGTCAAGAAAGCACTGGCCCCGGCGATCCGTGAAGAGATCGATGCCGCGATTTCCGCCAGCATCGGCTGGGCCGATGACCACCCCGCCGACAGCTTGGACTATATACAGGCTCATGCTCAGGAGATGGAACCGGAGGTAATCCGCGGCCATATTGGGTTGTACGTCAATCAGTATTCGCGTGATCTCGGGACCGAGGGCTTGCATGCCGTGCAGGAACTGCTGCGGCGCGGCGCGGCAGCCGGCCTTTTTCCCCTGCGGCCTGACTGGCGATGAAACCGGACAGCCGGGAGGCGATAAACCCGGTTTGGGGTTGTGTGCTGATCGGCGGCAGAAGTCGCCGCATGGGGGCGCCCAAGCACCTGATCGAGATGGACGGGCGTGCCTGGATCGAACAGACGGTGGCGATTATGCGACAGCAGGTTGCCGAGGTGGTGATCGCCGGTGCCGGCACCTTGCCCCCATCTCTTGCGAATGTGAAGCGGGTTGATGATATCCTCGGTCTGGCCGGCCCGCTTGCCGGTATCCTCGCTGCTTTTCGCAGCTACCCGCAGGTTTCCTGGCTGGTAGTGGCCTGCGATCTTCCGGATATGCAGGAGGCCGCTTTGCAGTGGCTGCTTGATTGCCACCGACCCGGGGTGGTGGCGGTGATGCCGGAGTTGGCAGGGGATGGCCGGATTGAACCGTTGTTGGCCTATTACGATCAATCTTGCCGCCAACTGCTGGAAGCCATGGCCGCCAGCGGTCAGCGCCGGATGAATCGCCTGCAGGCAGCGGCCGGCGTCATCACCCCGCAGCCGCCTCTCCATCTTCGGGGTTGCTGGCGTAATGTCAACACGCCCGAAGAACTCGTCCGGGATTCGGCGGCAGCCAATTCTTGCCGGTCAACGACAATAATCAGCAAGTGAACCCGCAGAGGCGAAGGTAATCCATATGGAGCACATTCTGGCCACCATCACTCGTCGGGATCCGGAGCAGCAGGAATTTCACCAGGTGATCAGGGAATTTCTGGCAACCATTGCGCCGGTCCTTGACCGTCAGCCCCGCTATCGCCAGCAGGCCATTCTGATGCGAATTATCGAGCCTGAGCGGATGATCCTGTTCCGTGTGCCCTGGATGGATGACCAGGGCGAGGTTCATGTCAATCGCGGCTACCGGGTGGAGATGAATTCCGCCATTGGCCCGTACAAAGGCGGGCTTCGTTTCCATCCCTCTGTCAACCTCTCGATTATCAAGTTTCTGGCCTTTGAACAGGTCTTTAAAAACAGTTTGACTACATTGCCCATGGGGGGCGGCAAGGGTGGCGCTGATTTTGATCCCAAGGGCCGGTCCGATGCCGAGGTCATGCGGTTTTGTCAAGCTTTCATGGCCGAACTCTTTCGGCATATCGGCGAGGATACCGATGTGCCGGCTGGCGATATCGGGGTCGGTGCCCGGGAGATTGGCTATCTTTTCGGGATGTATAAAAAATTGTCGAATAAATTTACCGGCGTGCTCACCGGCAAGGGGCTGGGCTGGGGCGGTAGCCTGATCAGGCCTGAGGCCACCGGCTACGGCGTAGTCTATTTTGCCGCGGAGATGTATGGGCGATGCGGGGAGAATCTGGTCGGCAAACGCTGCCTGGTCTCAGGGTCGGGCAACGTCGCCCAGTTCACCGTGGAGAAGATCCTGCAGTTGGGGGGCAAGGTGCTGACCCTGTCGGATTCCTCCGGTTTTATTTATGATGAAGAAGGCATCGACAGCGGCAAGCTCGACTTCATCAAGGAACTCAAAAATATTCGTCGTGGGCGGCTGCGCGAGTACACCCGACAGTACCCGCGGGCCTCGTATGTAGTCGCCGATCCGGCCTTGGGGTATAATCCGTTATGGATGCACCGGGCCGATTGCGCCATTCCTGCCGCCACCCAGAACGAGATCAGCGGCCGGGATGCCCGCCATCTGGTTGAGGGCGGGGTGCGGCTGGTCTGCGAAGGGGCCAATATGCCTTCGACCCTCGAGGCGATCAATATCTTCCGGGAACACCAGATCCTGTTCGGACCTTCCAAGGCCGCCAATGCCGGAGGGGTGGCGGTGTCCGGGTTGGAAATGGCCCAGGATTCCATGCGGATGAGTTGGTCCCGTGAGATCGTCGATAACCGGCTCCAGACGATTATGAAAAGTATTCACCGGACCTGCCTCGAGGCTGCGGCAAACTATGGCATGGAGGGGGATTATCTGGCTGGGGCTAATATCGCCGGATTCGTCAAAGTCGCCGACGCCATGCTTGATCAGGGGTTGGTGTAAACCGGGACGAGGAGGTTTGCTGTGACAGGAAGAGAGGAGGCGCGTCAGGATATTCCGCCTGGGCTGGATCGGGACCTGGAACGTTATTTTGTCAACGCGGTTGCCGAGTGTCCCTACGGTATGGAGCAGCGAGCTGTCTATCATCAGGCGGTGCTCGGCCGTCTCGACGATACCGCCATGGGGGAGTTTCTGGCCTACGGGTACCGGCGCAACGGCAACTGCATGTATAATATGCGCTGTCCGGGATGCAGTCTGTGTGTGCCGATTCGGTTGCGGCCGGAACGGTTTTGCCCCAACCGCAATCAGCGTCGTGTCTGGAAGAAAAATCAGGATGTGGCGGTGGAGATAAGCCCGTTGACCATGTCTCGGGAGAATCTTGACTTGCTCCAGCGCTTCCTTTCCACCCGTTTTCCGGGCGGCAGCAGTCGCGCCGATAGTTATTATACCGGTTTTTTCATCACCAGTATCAGTCGATGTTTTGAGGTCCGTTATCGAATTGGCGAGCAGTTGCTCGGGGTCGCTGTGGTCGACGCGGCACCGTCCTGGTTTAATGCGGTTTATTTCTTTTTCGATCCGGAGCAGGGATGGCGCAGTCCCGGCACCTTGAACATCATGACCCTGAACCACATCTGCAACACCCAGAAAATCGATTATCTCTATCTTGGCTACTGGATCGACGGCCACCCCGGCATGGATTACAAGCGTGCCTTCCGTCCGCACGAGTTGCTGATCGATGGGGTTTGGCAGGAGCAAAACTGATCTGTTGGGGCCGAGGCCTTGCTTGTCCTCGGGCCTGATCTCGGCCGATCGCCCATCTTCCCACTGTTGATTCGACCGCCGTCTTGCCGGCCTTGGGTGTATTCTAAGTGGCGCTGGTCGTCCGTTCGGAGTACAGAAAAAGTAAGGGCACAGGAAACCGCTTGCCGGTCTCCTGCGCCCTGTCGGATTGCTCCGATTTTGCGTTTATTCTTTTTCTTTCCAGTCCGGGCGCAGGTGCAGTTCGGTCAATTGCTTGCGGGCTACCGAGGAAGGGGCCTCGGTGAGGGGGCAAGTCGCCTTCTGGGTCTTGGGGAAGGCGATGACGTCACGGATGGAGGAAGACCCGGTGAGGAGCATCATCAGACGGTCGACGCCAAAGGCAATGCCGCCGTGGGGCGGGGCGCCAAGCTCAAGGGCGCGGAGGAGAAAACCGAATTTTTCCTGGGCCTCCTCTGCTTCAATGCCCAGGGCCTTGAACACCGTTTTCTGCATGGCCGGGCTGTGGATACGGATCGAGCCGCCGCCGATCTCATTGCCGTTGAGGACCAGGTCGTAGGCCCGGCTTTTAACCTCGCCGGGGTTGGTCACCAGCAAGTCCAACTGGTCCTCATTGGGGGCGGTGAAGGGATGGTGCACCGCCGTGTAGCGTTTTTGTTCCTCGTCGTACTCGAGCAGCGGAAAATCGGTGACCCAGAGAAAATTGAAGGACCCCGCTTCAGCTAAGCCGAGCCGCCGGGACAACTCAAGGCGGAGCTCGGAGAGGACCTGGTGGACGGTCTTGGCTTTGTCCGCTCCAAAAAGAATGAGATCGCCGGGTTGGGCGTCGAGGGCCTCGGCCATGGCCTTGATTTCCTCTTCACTGAAGAATTTGGTGATCGGTGATTGCCATTCCTCCTCTTTGACCTTGATCCACGCCATCCCGCGGGCCCCGAATCGGCCAGCGAATTCGGTCAGGTCGTCGAGGTCCTTACGCGAGAAACCGCCGCAGCCCTTAGCATTGATTGCCTTGATCACGCCGCCTTTTTCAATGACGGTGTTGAACACCTTGAATCCGCATCCTCGCAACGTCTCGGTCAGGTCGACCAGTTCCAGGCCGAAGCGGGAGTCGGGCCGGTCGGTGCCAAAACGCCGTATGGCTTCGTCATAGGTTATTTGCTGGAAGGGCGGCTGCAGATCGATGTCTTTGATGGCCTTGAACAGGGATTTAATCATGCCTTCGACGATGGTGATGATCTCGGCTTCGGTGATAAAGCTCAACTCCATATCGATCTGGGTGAATTCGGGCTGGCGGTCGGCCCGAAGATCTTCGTCGCGAAAGCATTTGACGATCTGATAATACCGATCCATGCCCGCAACCATCAGAATCTGTTTAAACAACTGCGGCGACTGGGGCAGGGCAAAGAATTTGCCGGCATTGACTCGGCTTGGCACCAGATAGTCCCGCGCGCCCTCCGGGGTGGAGCGGGTGAGCATCGGGGTTTCGATCTCAAGGAAATTGTGCTCGTTGAGATAGGCGCGGACGTTTTGCAGGGCCTGATGCCGGAGGATGAGATTCTTGGCAATTTCCGGGCGTCGCAGGTCCAGGTAGCGGTACTGCAGCCGGAGGTTGTCAGAGATCTCGATATCTTCGTCCAGCGGGAAGGGCGGGGTTTCGCTGGTGTTGAGGATCCGAAGTTCATCGACTAGAATTTCGATGGCGCCGGTCTTGAGTTTTTGGTTTTCCATATCGCCAGGGCGCTTGGTAACCCGGCCACGTACGGCGATGACCCATTCGCTGCGCAGTTGATGCGCCTTAGCATGGATCTCCCCATTGATTGCAGGGTTGAAGACAATCTGAGTAATGCCCCAGCGGTCGCGCAGATCGATAAAAATAACTCCGCCATGATCACGGCGGCGGAGCACCCAGCCCATGAGAATGGTTTCCTGGTTGAGGAAATCGAGGCTGAGGTCGTTGCAGGTGTGTGTGCGCCGGAGCGCTCCCATTGATTCCATGTCTGTTCTCCAAAGATAAAGCAGGTCAGCCGACGGGCTGATCTGGAAAAAACTATATTGGCGTTCTGTGTCTTGGTCGGAGGCGGTGGGGCGACGCCGGTGGTGATACCGTTACTTGGTCGTGGTTTTAAGGCATTGCAGCAGTTGCAGGCACTGTTGCTCCAGGGAGCCGGAAAGGGCGAACGGTTGCTGTTCCTGGGTGTGCATGTTCCTGAGGATGCCTTCCTGTCGTGCCCATTCTTCATCACCGACAATCAGGGTGAAACGGGCTCGTACCCGGCCTGCCTGTTTGAGCTGGGCCTTCAGGCTGCGGCCGCTGTAATCGATCGCCGCCTTGATCCCTGCTTTGCGCAGGAGATGGGCCAACAGGCTGCAAGGGCCCAACGTGTCGCTGCCCAGGGCGGCAAGAAAAATATCCATGACGGTGCCGGCCGGCTGGCTATCGGCCTGCTGTTCCATCAACAGGGCGATCCGCTCCAGTCCCATGGCGAACCCGATACCGGACAGCGCCGGCCCGCCCAGGCTCTGGATCAGGCCGTCGTATCGGCCGCCCGCGCCTACCGCCGCCTGGGCACCCAGATCGGTGGTGAGGAATTCGAAGGTGGTACGGGTGTAATAGTCGAGGCCGCGGACCATGAAACGGTTGATCTGGAAAGGGATCTGCAGGGCCTGCAGCGCCGTCTGCACCTCCCGGAAATGGTGATCGCATTCCGGGCAGAGGGCATCAAGCATGGAAGGCGCATCCTGCACCAACGCCCGGCAATGCGGTTTTTTGCAATCCAGTACCCGGAGGGGATTGGTGTGGGTCCGGCGCTTGCAGTCCTCGCACAGGCCCTCGATCGACTGCTCGAGAAAGGCAACCAGTGCCGTTTTAAAAGGAGGCCGGCATTCCGGGCATCCCAGGGAGTTCAGCTCCAAACTGACGGTCAGGTCGAGTTCGTCCATCAGCATTTGGCCCATGGCGATCAGCTCCGCATCAATGCGCGGTTCCACTGCCCCGATAATTTCGGCATCGAGTTGATGGAATTGGCGGAGTCGACCCATCTGCGGCCGTTCATGGCGAAACATCGGACCAATGGTGTAGAGCCGTTGCACCGGTTGCTGGACGTGCAGTCCGTGTTCGATGAAAGCCCGCATGATCGAGGCGGTGGCCTCCGGCCGCATGGTGATGCCTTTGTCGGCAAAGGTATACATTTCTTTTTCGACCACATCGGTGGCCTCGCCGATGGAGCGGACAAACAGTTCCGTTTTTTCCAGGATCGGCATCCGGATTTCCTGGAGGCCGAAACGCTCAAAAATATCCCGGGCACGTTGCTCAATTAATTGCCACCGGCCTACGCTGTCGGGTAAAATATCCTTAAAGCCATTGATAGCTTGAATTTTCAAGGAAAAACTCCATTCTCTTCCATGGGCGACGTTTGATGCCTCCCGATAATCGTGTTGAATCTGCTCATAAAAAATAAGAATCTAATCGTAAAACGGGTGAAAAGTCAAGCCGATGTGGCCTTTTTGTGGTAGAATACCTAATATCTCTACTTAAATTCGGCCCTGTCGTTCCGGGCTGGTCTCCATGCTTGACAAACGGAAGGGAGCTCGGCATTCTTTCGGGTTCCAAAGGCGTTTACTATTGGGGGTAGGGAGTGTTTCCCCCGATGTTTTGCATTTTGCACCGTAATAATAGACCAAGAGGATTGAATGAAACTGCCAGAATTAAAAATAGGCTCGCTCATAGCAAAAATTCCCATCATCCAGGGGGGCATGTCCATTCGTGTGTCTACCTCCGCCTTGGCCATACCGGTTGCTGAATGTGGTGGTATCGGCACCATCGGCGGTTCCGGGATCCCCGTTCCTGAGCTGCAGGAAGATATCCGTAAGGCCAAAAATGCCACCAAGGGGGTGATCGCTGTCAACATTATGTACGCCATGAAAGATTTCTACGAGTTGGTGATGGCTTCGATTGAAGCTGGCGCCGACATGATCATCACCGGCGCTGGTTTTTCCAGGGATATTTTCAAGATCGGCAAAACCCATAATATCCCCATTGTATCGATCGTCTCCTCACCGGCATTCGCCACCTTGGCCGAGAAACTCGGGGCGGCCGCAGTCATTGTCGAAGCGGCCGAGGCTGGCGGGCATTTGGGAACCGATGTTGCGCTGCGTGATCTTTTTCCGACGATCCGCAAGGTTGTGTCTAAGGTACCGCTGATCGCCGCCGGCGGGATCACCGATGGTTTTGAAATGGCGGAGATGATGGACAAGTACGGTGCCGATGGCGTGCAGATTGCCTCCCGTTTTGTCCTGAGCAACGAGTGCTCCGTCTCGCAGGAGTTTAAGGACACCTATCTCAAGGCCCAGAAGGATGATATTGTGCTGGTTTCTTCACCGGTGGGTATGCCGGGGCGGGCGGTCAAGACGCCTTTTGTCGAAAAGATGTTGAGCGGAGCCGATATCTCGGCCGAAAAGTGTCGGTTCAAGTGTTTGAAGAAATGCAATTACAAATACTGCATCAACGACCGCCTGATGGCTTCTCAGCAAGGCGATATCGAAAACGGATTGGTCTTCTCCGGAGCCAATACCTTTAAAATGAAAGAGATCTTGTCCGTTCAGGAAATCTTTGACCGTTTCGTCAAGGCGGCGGAGTCGGTATATAAGGAAAAGACCGTTCAAGCTTAAGTTAATGAGGTTTTTATCCGTGATCAGTTGCCCCTTTTGTTCAAGCGCTCTATGACCGCCCAACCGCAGGAGCAGGTTTCCGCACGGGAAGCCGTGCCGTCGGTTACAGCCACGATCATTCCCGAATCCGGCCACTCCATACGTGAGCAGCAGCTTGACCGTGAAGCGCTCAAGGTGCTCTATCGTCTGCGCGATGCTGGATTTAAGGGGTATCTGGTGGGTGGTGGAGTCCGCGATCTCTATCTTGGCCGCACGCCAAAGGATTTCGATATTTCCACCGATGCACGCCCCGGTCAACTGCGGCAGTTGTTTCGCAACAGTCGCACCATTGGTCGTCGTTTTCGGCTGGTGCAGGTCTTTTTTCGGGGCAACAAAATCATCGAGGTTTCGACCCTGCGTTCGCGCAGTGAATACGAAATTGATGGCAATGAGCAGGTGCTGCCGTCGAACAATACCTTCGGCACCCTGGAAGAAGACGCCTTCCGGCGTGATTTGACCATTAACGCCCTCTTTTACGAAATCGAAAACCACACCATTATCGACTACATTGAAGGGGTGCAGGATCTTGACCGTGGCATCATTCGGGTGGTCGGAGACCCTGACCGTCGGTTTATCAGGGATCCCGTTCGGATCATGCGGGTTATTCGCCATGCCGCCCGTACCGGTTTCACCATCGAAGCGGAAACCTACGCCGCCCTGCAGCGGCATTTGGATAAACTGCAACTCTGTCCGCCCTCCCGGATTCGTGATGAAATCCTTAAAGATCTGCAGTCCGGTGCCAGCCGCCCCTGGGCGGAACTCTGCATGAAATCATCCCTTTGGACAGCGCTTTTTCCGTTGTACGAAGAATGCCTGCAGGGGGAGAGCGGCGATAAGATTCGTCAGGAACTCCTGCAGATGTTCGGGGCCCTGGATCGGCTCCACGTTCGTTCGGAGGAAGCGGAACCTGTGAAGATTCCGGAGTCCGTTCTCCTCGGAGCCCTCTTGCTGCCTTGGGCTTGTCAGCGTTTCAATCTGCCGGAGACCAATGTCCGGGGCCAAAAATTTTATGGCTTGTCGCGTCAAATCCGGGATGATGTCGACCGCTACTTCGGCGAGCCGTTCAATGTGCAGCGGATGGCTAAGGAATCCATGACCACCCTGCTGATTAATCTGTCTACCTTCCATCATGCCCGCGCCCAGGGCGATGATCCCGGTTGGCTCAAGAAAAAAAGCTACTACAATGATTGTTCCCGTTTTTACGATCTCTATCTCGAATCGCAAGGAGTGGCGGCTGTCAAGCCGGAACATTTTGCGGTCGACCGCAAGGAGGTCGAAGAGGTCGTCGAGGTGGTTGAGGTGGTGCGTGCTGTGGGGGAGAACGGTGGCGAATCGAAACCTCGTGGCAGGGGTGGGGTGAATCCGGCGTTCAGCAGCTCGCCGCAGGGGGTGTTTGGCCTGCGGCGGCCTCATGATTAGCGGGCCGGGAGGGTGATGGTTGCGGTTTTTACTCTACAACATTCGTTATGCTGCCGGCGTCGGCAGTCGTTTTCATTTTCCTTTCCCCTATGCCGGTTATCTGCGGCGCTCCCACAGTAATTTCGATAAAATTCTTGAGTTCATCAGATCGGTTCAGCCGGATGTTATGGGCTTGGTTGAGGTGGATGGTGGTTCCTTTCGCACCGCCCAGCACTGCCAGGCGGAAATGATCGCTGAACAACTGGGCTACTATCATGTGATTGAGACCAAGTACGGTTCGGCCTCAATGGCGAATAAAATTCCCCTGTTGCGGACCCAGGGCAATGCCGTGCTCACTAAAATGCCGATTATCAGTCACCGTTTTCATTATTTTGACGAAGGGGTAAAGCGGTTGGTCATTCAGGTGTGCACGGAACGTCTGACCATTTTTCTGGTCCATCTTTCCCTGACCTACCGCAAACGGCAGTATCAACTTGAACGGTTGTACAAGTTGATCCGCGGGGTCGACCGGCCGATGATCCTGGCCGGCGATTTCAATGTGTTATGGGGAATGCGGGAACTCGAGCTTTTTCTTGGTGCGACCGGTCTGGTCAGCGCCAATCCTGATAAACTGCCTAGTCATCCCAGCCGTGCGCCGAAGAGGGAACTTGATTTTATCCTTTATAGCCCGGAACTGAAGGTCGTTCATTTTCAAATTCCTCACGTTACCTACTCGGATCATGCCCCGCTGGTGTGCGATTTTGAATTTTGAGCCGGCTCTGCCTGCGTTTTTTTGATTTAGAGCCGGAGCGTTGTTGTCCGTTGCGGAAGGCCGATGATGGAACCGTTGCGACCGGTGATCCCGTTGGCTGTTTTCGTTGCCCTCCGGTAGGAAAAAAACTGCTGGTTACAACGGGTGCAGAGAGCTGCAACCTCGATGTGTTCCGGGCGTAACCCTGCCTTCACCAGTTGTTGTCGGCTGATCTCCCAGAAATCAAAAAAGTGTGGCTGGATTTGAAACCTGTGCATCCAGGCCGGCAACTCCTTGCGATAATGAATGAATTCGGCGCAGCACGGGCCTAGCGATGGGCTGATCGCGGCCACCAGATTGTCGGGGGTGACGCCAAAGTGTTCTTGCAGAGATCGAATCGTCTTGCCGATGATGTTGAGCACGCTGCCCCGCCAGCCGTTGTGGATTGCGGCAACGATTCCCTGTTGCGGTGCGGCGAGCAGGATAGCCTGGCAATCGGCCTGCTGGATCAAAAGACCGGTTCCCGGCAAGCTTGAGATCATGGCGTCGTAGCCGGTCACCTCGGCGACCAGGTGGGCCGGTTCGACCACCAGCACCTGATCGGCATGGATCTGCTTGACGGAAACGAGATGGGGCAGGTGCAGGGCTTCGGCCGCGCGGGCTCGGTTGACCTGGACCCGCTCAGCCTGATCGCCGACTGAGTCGCTGAGGTTGAGGGAGGTAAAGGCGGCTGAGCTGACACCGCCGGCACAGGTGAACATGCCATGGGGAACAGGTAACAGCGGGCTGGTGTAATAGGGTAGTGGTGTTTTCTGGAGTTGCATCGGCGCATTGGCATCAATTAAAAAAGGGAAAGCCGTAGAGGCTTTCCCTTTTTTAATTTATTGAGGTTGAATGGAGCAGATTAGAAATAGGCCTCAAAAGTGAGGTAAACCTGATTGGCGCTTTCAACCGGATTCATGCCCAACGCCTGCAATTTATCCTTCTCATCGTCCAGATCATAAGGTTTCATATTCCAATCAAATCCACCGGAATAATTATAGTCATAAAATTGCCATCCCAGCCGAATAAACGTCTTGGCATATTTTGAGATGGCCTCGCCGGTGGGCAGGTCATAAATCAGATACAGTTCATAGGCATTACCCCGAGTGGCCAGTTTCGACATATAGAGATCGTCATGCCCAGGGGTAAAGGACACCCAGTATTGCGAGCCGTAGTTGTACTCGGCACCGAGTTTCAGGCCCAGGTTGTCCAGATCGTAGCGGACACCGGCATAGAAGTTGTAGCCGTTTTCGGCATTGGTATTCGGACCTCCTCCGGTGAAGTACATGCTATACATGTCATTAAATAAGCCGTTGTTGTTGGGGTCGCTGTGGCTCCAACCGCCGGCCACAAAATAATTAAGATTTCTGACCTTGTCCATGTAGACGGTCGAGGTGTGGTACAACTGGCCGAGATCCTTTTGATCGCCGTACCCAATCGGCGGAGCTTGCCCTGCCCCATACCGGACGAAATCACTGGTAAAGGCAGGATAATTGAAGAGATTGTAGACGCCAAAGGCCTGGATGTTCAGGAAGCGAGAGCCCTTTTGGAAGACATCCCAATCGAAGCCCGCAAAATCGGTGTCATCAAGTGGGGCGTCTTCACCAAAGCCTTCATCGTACTGAAGCCCGTTTTCAAAACCGCGGCCGTAGCAGAAGCGGATGCGGCCTTCGCCCAAGGCATCAATACCCCAATTGTAGCCATAGCCAAGAGAAAGGCCATCAAACGGATAATCCATGTAGGAGATCGGCGTCCCCATGCGGGTGTCGTTATTCATGCGGATTTGGGCAGGTGGACCATCGGTGGTCGGGCGCCGACCGACAGAGAACCAGAGCGGCAAGCCGCCGATGTTGTTCCAGTTGACAAAAGCGCGGTCGACATACAGGGCGCTGTCGTTGGGGGTACGTGAGGTGTTGCCGTCAAAAATGGGGAACCCGCCAGCGAGGTCTTCAGGAGTCGATTCCATGCCCCAGGCTTTATACATGGCCAATCGGCCTTTGAACTCCATGTTTTCGGTGGCTTTGACCCGCATGTTGAGGCGGAGGCGGTTGGTCATGAGGGTGTCATTTTCTTGGTCACCTCCCGCCGGGTAAAGACCTAGAATATTATTTTGAATGCCCGGAAGAAGTGTCCCCGCAGCGAAAACATTGCTGGCGCTGTAATAGTCACCCCGAGCGCGAAAATCGCCGTCGAACTGGAAGCGGGAAGCGAGATCCCATTTTTCCGATTTTTCCTCAAGCATGGTGTCCATGGTGTCGACCTTGCCGCTGTAGGTCGTCACGGTTTCATTCTGCTTGGCCATCTGGGACTTGAGTTCATCAAGCTGCCGCGAGAGTGCCTCGATCTTTTTTTCAAGATCTGCAGGGGTGGCACCGCCGCCAGCCGCTGCAAGTGAAGGCAGTGCGAACAGGCCGGCAAAGACCAGTACGGAAAATCGTTTCACCATTTTTCTTCCTCCCTCTCAGATGATTCGCTGCATCCTGCCACCGATATTTCCTGCAGCCTTATGACCAGACTTGGGAATAAATCAAGGTGGCATTGAGTTACACTCCTGATTCCAAGGTGATATTAGCGTGTCACTTAGACGATGTCAATGCGGCAGGATGGGGAAGTAAAAAAAATTGTACGGAATGAAAGAGGGAAGGCTGTGGGGCAGGGGATGCGCATCAACCGGGCGGCGAAGGTACCGCCCGGCTGATGGTGGGTTTACAGGTAAGTGAAGATCGTTTTGTTATTTTTTCGGCCGATTTTGACCTTTCCGCCCTTGGTCAAGGTGCCGAAAAGGATTTCTTCGGTGAGGACATCGCCGATTTCCTTCATGATCAGGCGTCGCAGCGGACGGGCGCCAAAAGCTGGCTGGTAGCCTTCCTGGGCGAGCCAGGCCCGGGCTGCTGGGGTCAGGGTGATTTGCACTTTTTTATCGGTGAGCTGCAACTGCAGTTCCTGAACCATTTTGTCGACCACCTTCTCCACGGTCTCAATCTCAAGTGGGGCGAAGCTGATGGTCGCGTCCAGCCGGTTACGAAATTCCGGCGAAAAGAGATTTTTAATCGCTCTTTGTTCTTTGCCCTTCGAATCTCCGAGGAAACCAATGGCGCGCTCGCTCATTTCACGGGCTCCGGCGTTGGTGGTCATGATCAGAATGACATTGCGGAAATCGGCGCGACGTCCGGCATTGTCGGTCAGGGTGGAGTGATCCATGACCTGCAGGAGGATGGAAAAGACATCAGGATGTGCCTTCTCGATTTCATCCAGCAGGAGCACGGAGTAGGGGTGCTTGCGAATGGCATCGGTCAGCAGGCCGCCTTGGTCAAAACCGATGTAACCCGGGGGGGCGCCGATCAGTCGGGCGACCGCATGTTTCTCCATGTATTCGCTCATGTCGAAACGTTCGAAATGGACAGCCAAGGTAGCGGCCAGTTGTCGCGCCACTTCGGTTTTGCCGACCCCGGTGGGGCCGGCGAAGAGGAAGGATCCGGTCGGCGATTGCGGATTGCCGAGACCGGCCCGTGATCGTTTAACAGCCTTGACCAGTGCTTCGAGCGCTTCATCCTGGCCGAATATCACAGCTTTGAGCTTATCTCCCAGGTGGAGCAGTTCTTTGGTGTCGCTTCCTACTTTGCTGTTGACCGGAACCCGGGCGATCTTCGAAACGATCTGCTCCACATCCCGGACCCCGATGGTGCGGCCGGTTTTGCCGGTCAGCCGGAAGTACGCGCCGACTTCATCCATAATGTCGATGGCTTTGTCCGGCAGGAATCGGTCGTTGATAAAGCGGTGGGCCAGTTCCGCCATGGCTTCAATCGCGGATTTGGCGTAATGGATATGGTGATGCTCCTCATACCGGTCCTGAAGACCTCGGAGGATCCGGCAGGTGTCGGCTACCGAAGGCTCGTCGATGTCAATCTTTTGGAAACGTCGCGATAGAGCCCGGTCTTTTTCGATATGGTTTTTGTATTCCTCGTAGGTGGTTGAACCGATGCAGCGGATGGTCCCGGCCTGCAGCGCGGGTTTGAGCAGGTTGGAGGCATCCATGGAACCGCCGCTGGTGGCCCCGGCGCCAATGATGGTATGCATTTCATCGATGAAAAGAATGGCTTTTTCCTTTTTCTCGATGGCCGCCACCACTTCTTTCAACCGTTTCTCGAAATCACCCCGGTATTTGGTGCCAGCTACCAGGGTTCCGAGGTCGAGCATGTAAATTTCCGCATCCTGCAGCAGGTCGGGAATCAGTTTTTTGGGATCTGGATGCTCCTCTTGGCGGGCGACGCTGTCTTCATGAATCCGCAAGGCCAAGCCTTCGGCCATGGCGGTTTTACCGACGCCTGGTTCTCCCACCAGAAGGGGATTGTTCTTTTTCCGCCGGCAGAGCACCTGCATCATCCGGTACACTTCCTTGTCCCTGCCGATCAGCGGGTCGATATTCCCCTCTGCGGCCCGTTTGGCGAAATTAACGGTGAATTCGTCCAAGGCATCCGTAGGCTTTTCCTGTTTCTTTTTCTGTTGCTGGTGCTGATCCGGAGGTGCCTGTCGAAGCGGTTCGCGTTGCAGATATTCGGGCAGGTTGTGCGAAATGTACTCCACCACTTCAAGCCGGCCAACCCCTTCACTGCCGAGAAAATAAACGGCATGGGAGTCCGGTTCCGTAAAGATGGATACCAGGACGTCGCCGGTATCTACTTGTTTTTTACCGCAACTTTGCACGTGGCTCACCGCCCGCTGCAAAACCCGGTTGAAGGCGACGGTCTGGGCCGGTTCGCTGTCGCTGTCCTTCATGACCGGCATGCCGGTTTCAAAGAAACGTTCCAGGCGATCCTTTATATTCTGATTGTTGCCACCGCATTTGTCGATTATGTGGCGGGCGAGATCATCATGCAGCAAGCCGTAAAGCATATGCTCGACGGTGACGTACTCATGCCGGTGAATTTTTGCTTCTTTTATCGCCTTGATCAGCGCGAGTTCCAATTCTTTACTCAACATAACGCATTACCTCTGTGGAAATCGAACACTCCCTTCTTCTCCGGAATAAACCCCGATTATTCAGCAGTCTTTTTCTAGCGAGCATTTCAACGGAAATTGATATTTTTTGGCCATCCGGTGGACAATCGCAACTTTGGTTTCACCGACTTCGCGGGTAAAGATACCGGCTACCCCTACCCCTTGATGATGGACATTGAGCATGATCCTCGTAGCCTCTTCCGTATTCTTTTGAAAAACCGTTTGCAGAATCATAATCACAAAATCCATGGTGGTGTAATCATCGTTGTGGAGCAACACCTTATAAAGCGGCGGTTCCTGCAGGGACTCCCGGTCGGTCGTCGCTATTTTTTCCTGAACAACTGAATCTTCTTTAGCCATAGGGGTAACTCAAAAAAGAAAAAACTGGCTTCTCACCGCCACATCTATTCTCAATCACCAGCCAGACAACAAATCCAACAACGAAAGGGGGGCTTGGATTTGATCCTGATCATCGGTGCTGAAGATTTACGTTTGCGATGATTAGTAGTTTTATTTTAATGCCCGCTGTCGATTTTGCAAGGTCGGGCGGTGCGCTCTTTATTTTTTTGCTGCGTCCATGGTGAGCATAGAGAGGAGCAAATGCTGCAGAACGGTGGTGGCCGCAATCGGTGAACCCTTGAGACGGAATTCAGCTTCCAGCAGGAGTTTCATCCAACCGGAAAGCACTGGCAGGGAATAGTTAGCAGCTGATTTGAACTGCATGTACAGGGCAAAGGGATGGCCGCTCAGTTCTTTTTTCCACAATTCACGTTCTTTGAGGCGCGGCAGGCAATGCTGCTGGAAGCCGGCAGCCGACATTGTTGGTTGAAATTGCAGGCCGGGCTGCTCCTGCAGGGCACGAAACAGAAGCAAGCCACGGACAAAATTGCGCAGCGTCGCCACCACCGCCAAGGGATGGATGCCGTTTTCCTGCAGGCGATCGCCGATGGCGAGTGCTTGTTCCCGGTCACGGCGGGTGAGGGCGGCGGTCAGTTCGAAAAGTGCCTCCTGGCGAGTGCGTCCGACGAGAAGGTCGAGGTCGTCACGGGTGATCTGCTTTCGATCGCCGAGAAAAAGCATCAGTTTGCGGAGCTCCATGACCACGGCGACCGGATGAAACCCCACCCGCTCAAACAAGAGATCGGCCAGGCCCGAGGCGATGGTTTTATCCTGCTCCTTGAGTGTTTGCTGGAGCAGCTCCTGCAGCACGGCCTTCTGTTCCTTTTGGGCTTTTGCCCCGGCCCCGCTTTCCACACTCAGGTCGATGACGGTTTGTTCGTCCTTGAACAGTTTGAACAGTTTCTTGCGTTTGTCGACTTCCTCGGCCAGCAGGATGAGAATATTGCTGGCCGGGATGCCGGAAGCCAATGCCTGGCTCAGCAGTTCCGCGGGGTCTTCCGGAGAGGCTGACGACTTTGCCGCGCTCTGGCCCTGAGCATTGGCAAGGTAGGACCGGGTCCAACTTACATCACCGGAAGGCTTTGCAAAACCAAAACAGTGCTGCCATTCGGTTGCAGCCAATGTTTCCAGGTCATTGTCAGGGGCATTGGGGTCGAGCCCGCCGCTTTGCATCAACGCCCGCAAGGCCCTGCCTGCCTGCTCGCTTTTATTGTCGGTATGGGCTTTGAGGGCTCTGTCCCAGATGTTTTTGGCGACCTGTTTGGAAAGAAACAACCGGGTGTCAGTCACCCGGTATACCTGACGGCCTGGCAACAGGCTGTAACTGCGCAGTTTGGCGAGGGTGGCGGCCATATTTTCCTGGTCGCCGTCAATAGGGTGGACAATGCCCCCGGCTTGCAGCAGGGCTTTTTCGAGTTGATCGGCGGCGTTCTGACAGAGATAGCGTTCGCCAAACAGCAAATAAACCTGTGACTGCCCGGTTGCCGGTTGGGCCAACAGCGCGGGCAGAGTTTCACGGGTGTAGAGCGGCATTTTCCGATTTCAGATCCGGGGTTGGTTGGATGGGTTCCTGGTTGAAGGGCCCGAGGCATGCTGGTTCTCATCCACTATTTTATGGAGGATGGCGGTCAGAGAACCGGGCTGGAGGTAGTCCACCCCTCGCCCGTCTTGAAAGATAAAGGCGGTTTGCTGGGCCGTTGTTTTCCAGGTGATCGACGGGGAGTTGTTGGCGACGATCTCGAAAAACATCTTGTTATAGGGGTCATTGATCAATGCCAGACCAGTGCCGATGGTGGCAAGGATATCCACCGAACCGGAAAACAATCTGGTGAGATTGGTGTAGGCCTTGGTGCCCCCGCAGGAGCCAAGGCTGAGGAAGCGTTGTTTGCTCCGCAAGTCGCTCTCGGTAACCTTGTTTTCTTCGATCAACTGGGTCAGTGGTTCGACGATCTGCTCCGAGCGCCAATAGCTATGACCCCGCTGGGCGAGCATCTCGTCCTTGGAGTGGATGAACCGGTTGAGCATCTCTATTTGGTTTTCCTTGTCGGAATAGACAAACTGGGTATGGGTGATGGTCACGTTGCCGACCTTCTTCGCAAAGGCCACGGCAAAGTGCCGGTCGCGCATGGCCTGAAACAGAGCAGGGAGGCCGGCGGCGCTCAAACGCTGCACCTCTTGCTCAGTGAGCGGTTTGATGGAGTATTGGGGGGAAGCAACCAGGTTGTACCCGTTTTTCATGAGCAGGTTGGCGTTGGACACAAACGATTGGCGACCGTCATCATCGGGGTGAAACATCGATACCGAGTTGAGCCGGCCATCCTGTTTCCACTCGCTAAAGGGGGTGACCTGATATTTATCCAGATTGATCGCGCCGTGTCGGACAACCAGCCGGCTGATCATATTGCGGTCCGCCGGGCCGAGCAACTCCGGGTAGGTGGTTAAATAGTATTGTAAAATTACGTTGATCAGTTTGGCAAAGGCAGCATTTTCAGCCTCGGCATTTTGGGACATGAGGGTGATGAGATGGGTGCGGGCCTCGGGCTCGAGCGATTTGAGCAAGGGGGTCAAAGTCGCGGAGAAGAGGAGGATGGAATCCTCATCACGAAAAGCAGAGGTGGCCACCAGGCTGAGGATTTCTTTTTGTTTTTTGCTGTCCGCCGGGAAAAAGGTGGTGAGCTTACCTTTCTGGGCACAACTGACCACGAAATCGGATACCAGTCGGTTCTCCGGGTCAACGGCCCGGAGGAAACTGAGCAGGTCGCCCTGGTATTTGGCGGCGATCCGGCTTTGAATCACTGGAACCGTAATTTCGCGGAAAGAGGAATCGTAGAGCTCGCTGCCCTGGGCCATGACCGCATACAGATTAGCGGTGGACAGATTACGGGCGGTTTGCATCCGGCCGGCGGAGGTCGCCTGCTTAAGGATGCCGATGGCCTGCCCTCTGCCAGCCCCTTGCAATTGGCCGCTAAATCGGCTGATCACCTGGGGGGGCAACTGGTCAAATTTATCTTGGATTTGCTTCATCGAGAAGCTGTTGAGCGCAGCTTCAGAAATCTCGTAGCCATCCTGGTCGGTGATGGCGTGAAGATTGTTGATTTTCCAGAGAATTTCAGTGCCTCCCTCGTATAGGGCTTGCAGGAGGAATGATTTTTGTTGACCGGCTAGTTTGTCGTATTGGGATTCCTGCAGGTCCCCTGGCAGGGCGAAATAACTGACCAGCCAATTCCAGGCCCCTTTACTTGAGAGGGATTTGTTGGTGAAAAGGCAACGGGCGTTCCAGGCGTCGTCCTGGTGCAGTCTTTGGATCAGTTCTAGACCATCGAGCATGGTTTCCGTATCCATGTCCTTGATTTTGGCGAAAGTTTCTGCAGCCTTGGCCTGATTGTCCCGGAGACGGATTAGAAACGACAGACCTTTGAGTGCCACGTCGACTCTCATGCCTTTGACGGCAAAAAAGGCTTGGGCCGCTCGGTTGTTGGCACTGTCCATGTTGTTGAGCAACGAGATGGTACCGAGCGCCTGGGTGGCGGAAACACCCTGTACAGCAAGGAAGCTGCGGAAGGATCTGCCTGAATCGTAGTACGTGGATTTGACAGCGGCAAGGCCAGCCATGCCCTGCTTGATGTCCAGGGTGTCGAGATTGCACAAGGCCTCGAAGGCCTGGACCTGTTCAAAGTTGAAGCGCTCCCGGCCGAGCAGTTCCATGACTTCGCGGGCCTGCTCAAAGCTTACGCCGCGAATGGCGCAGATCTTGCGGAAAATACGCTGGCTATTATAGTTCATTTTGGGAATGGCTGTTTTGCCATATTCGATCTGTTGACTGGTCAAACCAGGAATGGCCTGGTATTGAGTAAGCGTTTGCCGCCAAGCAGTCTCGTCCATCAGAGGACTGGCTGCCCGGGCGGAAGGGATTGAGCCGATCAGGGTGAGAAAGAGCACAACGATGATCAGCAGGTTGTGGGTACAGTGCCGGTAAGCCCGGTGACAGAGTGTGTGATGTTGCATAGCGTAAATAGTCGGTTGTTGGTGTTTGGTGGTTTGCGAAAAATGCTTCCGTTTATGGGGCTGCTAGTGGCCATGGTGCTCTGGGGCAGCTCTTTTGTGGCGATGAAATACAGCTTTCAAGGGATGCACCCACTGTTGGTTATCTTGGGACGGATGGTGGTTGCAACACTTTGTTTCCTTCCTTTTCTCCGGTCGTTTACCAGAACGGGGGTGCGCCGGCATCACGTTTTGCCGATTCTGGCGATGTGTTTGTGTGAACCTTGTTTCTATTTTCTATTTGAATCATCGGCGCTTATCTATACCAGCGCTTCTCAGGCCGCGATGATCACCATCATGCTGCCGTTGCTGGTTGCCTTGAGCGCCGGAGTATTGCTCGGCGAACGGATTTCTTTTCGGACCGTCTTTGGTTTCATCCTGGCTATCGGAGGCGGGCTGTGGCTCGGTCAAGGAGGAACGATCACCACCGGAGCCCCGCATCCCGTTCTGGGCAATTTTCTCGAATTCATGGCCATGATTTGTGCAACGGGCTATACTATTCTAATGAAACGGTTAAGTAAAGAACTCCATCCTTTTTTTCTGACCGGGGTCCAGGCTTTCGCCGGCACCCTGTTTTTTTTACCGGTATTACTGTTCGTCGAGGTAGAGGTGACAGCACTGCCGGCGGGCACTCTGTATGCAGTGCTCTACCTGGGGTCGGTGGTCAGTGTCGGCGCCTATGGTTTGTATAATTTCGGCATCAGTCGCATTCCCGCAAGCCAGGCGGTCGCATTTGTTAACCTGATCCCGGTCTTTGCCATGGTTTTTGGCTTTTTGCTCCTGGGGGAACGATTAGCCTTCTGGCAATGGATCGCCTGCGGGCTTGTTTTCAGCGGGGTATTGGTGAGCCAGGATACCGTTTGTGCGCAGACAGAGGAGCGCGCGGCATGAACAAAACGCTGATCGTCATCGGTATCGGTTGCCTGATGGCCGGTTTGTTGTGGCCTTGGCTGCGTAACTTCCCCCTTGGGCGCCTTCCCGGCGATATCATGGTTGTCCGGGAAAATTTTCGGTTCTATTTCCCTCTTGCCAGCTCGATTCTCATCAGCTTGGTGGTGACGCTTTTTTTCTGGCTGTTCCGGAAGTAGTGTTGTTGCCGCCTCTTTATTTCCCTATGCCGCTTGAGTCTGTCAGTATACCTGAAGTTGACGAATCATCACTACCGGCAGCCAGCGGCGGTTGGTGCCGGCGTTGCGGCAGGATGCATACCCTGCCCTCCGCTCAGGCCCGGCAGGCTTGTTTATCGTTGATGGATCAGCTCAATCAACATCGGCGGATCGATTTTTCGTTGCCGGAGGCGATGGCGGATCCCCGCTGTGCAACCAGCGAACTGTTCGGCGCGGCCCGGGGCAAGATGTTCGGGGTGTTAACCTGCCGAGATTCGCATGGCCGCCCTAAAGTGCTGCGCGCCTTTTCTGGGCAATACAACGGGTTGTGGCAGGTGGAAGGCTGGGTGAGGCCGCTGTTTGCAGTCACCGCCTTTAATGCGCTCATCCGCGCTCCCGAGCAGGAAATTAAACGCCTCGGCCGAGAGATGGCCAGTTGGTCGCCGGGATCGGAACATCGTCGTCGTTTGTTCCTTCAACGTCGGACCCTTTCACAAAAGCTGATGCGGGAGATCCACGATTTGTATCAATTGATCAATTTCAGGGGCGAAATAGTACCGCTGGACGCCGCCTTCATCGGCAACGGCGCTCCGCCTTCAGGAACTGCCGATTGCTGCGGTCCGAAATTGCTGCACCACGCCGCCGCCCACGGGCTTGTGCCGGAGAGTATGGCCGAGTTTTACTGGGGGCGAAGCAATGCCTCTGGCACCAAACAGCAGGGGCAATTTTATCCGGCTTGTGCCGCCAGGTGTCAAACGATCCTGGGCTTTATGCTCTGCGGGTTGCAACCGGAATGATCGGGGTAACGGGTTTGCAAATCCTGTATCAGGACGATTTTCTGGCGGTTGTCGAGAAACCGGGGGGCTTGTTGGCGGTTCC
>JAFLKR010000044.1 GCA_019163135.1 Desulfobulbaceae bacterium
CACCTTCGGGGTCACCAACCAGGCCGCCCTGCCCGACCTTCCCGGCTGGAGCGTCCAACTCCTGCGCGATGCCAATTGCAACGGCCAGTTCGACAGCGGCGAAGGGCCCATCACCGGATCGATCGCCGTCGATGGCGACAACGCCACCGTTACCCCACCGGGCACGGTTTGCGTCCTGGCACGGGTCATGATCCCGCCAGGGGCCGCCATCAATGGCCAATACACCATGGCCGTCTCCGCGACCATGAGCTACGCCTCGCCAGCCAGCCGCCAGGCAACCATCCTGTTGGTCACCGACCTCACCCAGATCGGTGAAACCGCTGGCCTGGAGTTGGTCAAGGCCACCGATAAAACCACCGCCCAGCCCGGTGAAGTGATCACCTACACCCTCACCTACCGCAACGTACTCGCCGTTCCGCTCACCACCATCACCATCCACGACGCCACCCCGCCCTACACCACCTACGTTTCGGCAAGCGCGGTCTGCGCAACCACGCCCCTTCCCGGCAACATTACTGAATGCGCGGTGAACAAACAGCCGGCGGACGACGGAACCGGCGACCTGGAATGGACCCTCACCGGCACCCTGCTCTCCGGCGGCTCGGGCCAGGTCGAGTACAAGGTCAAGGTCGATCAATAGGCGCGAAGCAGGGTACACTCTGAGCACCAATACCATCGCCTTGGAAATCGGTGCAGGGGAGGCATCCTGCGGGGATTACGCCAGGAGCAAGTGCAAAGGGCGATCGATAGATTTGCCCAACGCGACTTTGTCGGGAACAACGAATGCAGACGGAGGCCACCAACACGGCATCCGAGCTGAATATGGAACAGGTTATAATCTTAACTCCGGCCCTGCAGGCCAATACAACCAATTGACAAACAATGGAGCGTACGCGTTTCAGTATGCCTATACTCGAGCTGACGGCTCGCACACCCACCCGTTTACCACCTCCAGCATGAACGGTGGTGTTACCCAGCTAGCGCTAACCACCAATAACCTACCCAGGATAGGGGTGAATACCTTTGTTTGTTTGCGCTAGCGAAAAAAACCTGCAAGGCTGGGTATGCTCTCGATACAAAAAAACGCTGCCTCCGTCGTTGGAAAAATTGCGGTTCCATTTCCGTATGCTGACCGGCGAGTCAGCCTTCTGTGCCGAAAGAATACTGACGGAAGGGCGTTGTTCTTGTTTACTTCCCCCTGGAGAATGGCTATGTTGCCAACTTGAATTTCTCTGCGCCGCCACCAGATTGCTGCTGGTTTTATGACCAAGGAACATCTTCCCGTGGACACCGGCTGCACCTCTTATCAACAGGTTCAACCGACATCGTACCCGCCTCGTTAAGTATTCATTTGTCCCAGCCACCGGCGGGGCGCCAGGTTCTCTTCTTCGCTGATTCGCACAGCCAAATACAATAAATAATTTATGCACCGCACACACCCGACGTCCAAAAAAAAGAAAAAGCTGCCCCTGCAATTCACCGCCACCTGCGGAACTGGCCTGGAACCTCTGGTGAGCGAAGAAATTGCCGGATTCGGAGGCGAATCGATCGAAACCCACCCCGGTGCGGTGAGTTGGGTCGGCAACCTGGAAACCGGCTACCGCGCCTGCCTCTGGTCACGATTTGCTTCGCGCATCCTGCTTGAACTCGCCCGGTTCGAAGCTCCCGATCCCGATGCACTCTATGCCCATGCCGGCACTATTCTCTGGGACGAGCATTTTACCCTGGAATCGACCTTTGCCGTCCACACCACCCTGACCCAGACCAACCCCGCGTTGGCCCACAGTCAGTACGCCTCGCTGCGCATCAAGGACGCCATTGTCGATCAATTCCGCAAGCGATTCGGAAAACGCCCGGACGTCGATGGCTCCAATCCCGATATTCGCATCAATCTCCATGTGCAGGGCACCGAGGCCTCGCTCTCTCTGGATCTTTCCGGGGAAAGCCTGCACCGACGCGGTTATCGGACCAACAGCGGCGAAGCCCCCCTCAAAGAGTCCCTGGCCGCTGCCCTGGTCCGTCTTTCGGGTTGGCTGGAGCATACCGATACCGAACCCATCCTGCTCGATCCGATGTGCGGCAGCGGCACTCTGCTGATCGAAGCGGCCCTTATGCTCAGCGACAGCGCCCCGGGACTGCAGCGCAAATCCTTTGGTTTTATGGCCTGGAACCGGCATGATCCCCAGCTTTGGGAACGTCTGGTCCAAGAAGCCCTGGACCGTGAAGGGCAAGGACTTCCGGAGGTCTGGCCGCAATTCATTGGTTATGACGCCGACCCCACGGTGGTGGCTGCGGCCCGCAAAAATGTCATTGCCGCCGGTCTGCGCGAAATGATTGTGATCAAGCACCGCCAACTGGCCCGACTGCAAAGCCCTGGACCCAAAGGATGCCTGCTCACCAACCCCCCGTACGGCGAGCGGTTATCGGAAAAAGAAACGGTAAAATATCTGTACCGCTGCCTGGGCCGTACCTTCCACGACCACTTCAACGGCTGGCGCCTGGGTTTCTTCACCGCCAACCCCGACCTGGCGGAAATGACTGGCATGGCTTGGGAACAACGCCACCGGCTCTACAACGGGCCGATCAAATGCCAACTGCTGGTGGGCACTGAAAGTCAACTGAGCGAGCGCCCTCCCCATACCTGGTCGCCCGTGCCCCTGGAACTCGAAAGTCCCGGTGAGGATTTTGCCAATCGTCTGATCAAAAATTGTGCCGCTCTCCTGCCCTGGGCAAAGGAGGAACAGATTACCTGTTTCCGGATTTATGACGGCGATATCCCCGAATACAACCTAGCGGTCGATTTCTATGAAGAGTGGATCCATGTGCAGGAATATGCCCCGCCGTCCACCATTGACCCCGAGAAGGCGGAACAGCGGTTCAGCCTCGCCCTGCAGGTGATCCGCTCAGTTTTTGAGGTCCCCCGCAGCCGCATCTTCATTAAAACCCGCCAGAAACAGAAAGGGGCGCAACAGTACCAGAAAAAACCGGGGACCGGCACGCTCCATGAGGTCCACGAAGGCGGCGGGCGCTTCCTGGTCAATTTCACCGATTATTTAGATACCGGTCTGTTTCTAGACCATCGGATCACCAGGGCACGGCTGGGTCAGTTGGCTTCAGGCAAGACCTTTCTCAACCTGTTTGCCTATACCGGCTCCGCCACCATCTACGCCGCCATGGGAGGAGCGACTGCCACCACCTCCGTCGATCTCTCCGAAACCTATCTCGCCCGGGCCAACGCTAATCTGGCCCTCAATGGATTCGGCGGGCCGTTGCATCAGATGGTTGAGGCCGACTGTATGGATTGGCTCCGCCACAACAACGAGCGCTACGGGGTGATTTTTCTTGATCCGCCGACCTTTTCCAATGCCCGCCACCGCAAGCTGACCTTTGACATCCAAAACGACCAGGTCGCGCTCCTGCGGTTGGTCATGCAGCGTCTGGCCAAAGCCGGGGTTCTGATTTTTTCCACCAATTTTCGTAAATTCAAGCTGGCCGAGGCGCTCCTTGAGGAATTTATAGTGGAGGAAATCAGCGAGGCGACCATCCCTCCGGATTTTCGGCGTAATCACCGTATTCATCGTTGTTGGGAGATCAGACATCGACAGGCGCCCTCAACCGCCTTGGAGATGGAACCGAGATGAACCCAAACCCCGCCGAAGAGATTGTTGCCATCGTTGATCGGGACAACCGTCCTATTGGTGCGGTCACCCGCCGAATCATGCGGCAGCAGAAACTCATCCACCAGGCTTCGTATATCCTGGTCTTCAATACCGCAGGCCAGTTGTTTATCCAAAAACGAACCCAGAACAAAGATATCTACCCAGGTTACTGGGATCTGGCCGCCGGTGGGGTCGTTCTGGCCGGTGAAAGCTACGAGAAATCGGCGCAACGGGAACTTCGGGAAGAACTTGGGTTGGGAAAAGCCAAACTCAAGGTACTCTTTGATCAGTATTATGAAGATAGCGACAACAAAGTGTGGGGGCGTATTTTCTCCTGTACCAGCAACGGCCCATTCTCCCTGCAGGCCGAAGAGATCGACTACGGCAGGTTTATAACGCTGGCTGAAATTGCAACTCTGCATCAGACCGAACCGGTCACCCCGGACGGCCTGCAACTGCTCCAGAAAATCATGCCGTAGCCGTGGTTATTTTTTGGCCAAATGAACTTTCTGCCCTATAATCCCTGTCAGGAGCACTTCTAACGCCTGCAGACAGGAGCATAATGTTTGTCAATATAGCCCGGCAACCGATCTTCACCGCGCAAAAAAAATTATTTGCCTACGAACTGCTCTTCCGCCAGACCCTGGGATTAAGCCTGGGCGAACTCAGCGGCGACCGAGCCACCACCAGCCTGCTGTCCACCGCCTTTCTCACCGCCGGGATCGAAAAAATTGCCGGCAACAAAATCTGTTTCATCAATTTCACCAAAAATCTCCTCCTCAAGGAGATTGCCAACTTCTTTCCTAAAAATGCTATTGTCGTCGAGATTCTGGAAGACGTATTACCCACCATCGAGGTGATCGACGCCTGTCGCAACCTTTCCCAACTCGGTTACATGATCGCCTTGGACGATTTCGTCTTCAGACAGGAGCTGTTGCCCCTGATCGAACTGGCCAATATCATCAAGATTGACTACCGGCTTTCGACCTCGGATGAGATCGAACGGATGCTCTATCGGTTGCGACACTTTAATCTCAAATTTCTCGCGGAAAAGGTCGAAACCTACGAGGAATTTGAACACGCCCGTAAACTTGGCTTCCATTATTTCCAGGGTTATTTCTTCGCCAAACCCGAATCCATCCGGATGAAAGAAGTTTCCTCGATCAAAACCAGCAAACTTCGACTGCTGGCCGAGATCAGTAAACACACACCCGATCTTAAAGACCTGCAGAAAATTATCGAATCCGATGTAGCTGTCGCCTACAAACTGCTCCGCTACATCAACTCGGCCTACTACTATCTGCTCAAAGAGGTCACGTCCATCCGGCAGGCTATCATTTATCTTGGAGAGAAAGAAATCCGCCGTTTCGTCATTCTGGTGGTCATCTCCGAACTGACCGCAGATAAACCCACCGAATTGCTGCGGCTGTCGCTGACCCGGGCCCGGTTCTGCGAACTGCTGGGCAAAGGCTGTCGCCAATATTCCTCGGAAACCTCGGAGCTCTTCCTGCTCGGGCTTTTTTCGATGATCGACGCTATCCTGGACACACCGATGCCGCTCATGATGGAAAAAATGCCGCTCTCCGACGAGGTCAAAGCGGCGCTTACCCACCAGCGAGGGCCCCTTATGCCGTTTCTGCAAGCGGTCATTGCTTACGAACAGGGCAGGCCGGAAGAATGCCTGCAAGTGCTGGAATTTTTGCGAATAGACACTGAGAAGGTCTACGCTATGTATTTGGAGGCCATCAAATTTGCTGCCCTGATTGATTGATCACCAGAGCCGCACCATTCGGCACGACTCGTCCATCACCTTGCGCCCCTTCCCTGCCCGACGACTAAGGCCAAGGCAACGCTGATGGGGACAGCAGGCAGACAGAGACAAACATCGTTCCATGATAATCCCCGGTTAATCTCCCGGAGAAACATCGGGCTGCTAATTAGCTTCTGTCCACCCCAACGTCCCACAGCCGGAACAACTGCTGAATGCCCGCTGAAGCCAATTGGGCCATGGTGGTAAACAGCTCCGGTTGGAAGGGAGCCCCCTCGGCGGTGGTCTGCACCTCGATCCAACGACCGTCGCGGCTCATGACAAAGTTAGCGTCAACATCGGCGGAGGAATCCTCGGCGTAGTCAAGATCAAGCACCGGTCGGCCGTCCACCACCCCGGCACTGACCGCCGCCACCGGCAGGAGCAACGGCAGGGAGGGAATCTGCTGCCGTTCGACCATCCGGACCAGCGCCTGGCGAAGGGCCAGGGCACTACCGGTAATCGAGGCGCAGCGAGTGCCGCCGTCAGCGTTAAGGACATCGCAATCTACCCGCAGGGTATGTTCACCCAGCAGTTGCAAATCGACCATCATCCGCAACGAGCGGCCGATCAATCGCTGAATTTCATGGGTGCGGCCGGAAAGTCCGGAAACCGCTTCTCGCCTGCCGCGACTGTGGGTGGCGCAGGGCAGCATGCCGTATTCAGCGGTGATCCAACCCTGGCCCTTGCCTCTGAGAAAAGGGGGCACCTTGGCTTCGACGGTGACTCCGCAGAGCACATGGGTGTTGCCCATTTTGATCAGCGCTGAGCCGTCGGCATTGGGTTGGATGCCATATTCCACACTGACCGGGCGCAGGCTGTCGGCCGGGCGATTGCCACTTCTCATAATTTCTCCATGGTAGAATGCTATACGACGTTGCGATTAAAACGAATGGACAGGCGGCCAACCGTGGGTGCCTGTCATAAGAGGACCAGAATGATGCCGGGATTACCGCGACCCAGATCACGGTGGCCCTTTAAAAAAGGGTATCGGCGGAGCAGTTGACGGCCGCGACTCGACCTGCCTTCAAACTCCTCACCGGGTATAATTTCCTTGACCCGGCCCTGATGTTGGAGGAATTGCAACTGACGGAGCACCGCTATTTTGATGGCACCGCCCTCGCCGCTTGATCCATAGCCATGGATCAGGGTGAGCACCTTTTGCCCCAGCTTGATGCTGGCGGTGATTTCCAGCTCCAGCCGATCCAGGGCCTGTTGCACCAGCGGCATGCCCTTCTCCAGATTAACGATCCGATGCAAGGGCCCGGCCGGCAGGGGACGGCTGCCGGTGCCTTCGGCCTGACAGTAGGGGCAGGGCGAGCTTCCGGCCTCGACTTCATTGCCGCATACGGAGCAGATTGCCAACTGCATTGGGTCCACCTCTTCCGATTGCATCCCGGAACCGACGGCTATCGCCTGCGGACCTCGATCACTTCCGGCATCTGCAGTAAATGCTGCTGCAGGAGTTGCAGATGTTTAAGGTTGACCACCGCCAGCAGGATATCCAACTCCGCCATATTCTCCACCGTGGTCCGGGCGTTGAGTTCGATGATATCGGCATCGTCGGCGCTGATGGTACTGCTGATGTCCGCCAGCAGATTTTTGCGATTCTCCGCCCGGATCAGCAAGGCCGACCGATGGGTGCTCTGCGGTGTACCGGCCCAGGAAACATCGAGCCAACGGGTCGGGTCAGTTGCCAACAGGTTCGGACACTGGGCCTTGTGGATGGAGATGCCGGCGCCGGTGGTGATGAACCCGATAATCGCATCGCCGGGTACCGGATGACAGCACTGGCTGACCTTGACCAGCATCCCGTCGACCCCGTCGATATCGATGGCATTGTGTCGGGTCGGTCCGATTTTGCTTTCCTCGGCAGCCCGGTGGGCCCGCTCGACCATCTCCGCCATGCGCCGTTTTTCCTCGGCCTCGCGAAACTCTTCCGGCTGCAGCGTCCGCAGCAGATGGGGCATGGTGATGGAGCCGGTCCCCACCCGGACGAGCATATCGTCAAGCGAGGCGCACTTGAGTTGTTTGAGCAGCAGGCGGAGGTGACCGCTTTTCAGCAATCCTCGCAAATTGACATCAAATTTTTTCAGTTCCCGTTCGCAGATCTCGCGTCCGAGCTTCATCGACCGCTCATTTTCCTCGCGCCGGAGATACTGACGAATTCTGGTCCGGGCTCGACTGGTTTTGACCAGTTGCAGCCAGGCGCGGCGGGGATGCTGCTGTTTCTGGGTAAGAATTTCGACGATATCGCCGCTCTGCAGTTCATGCTTGAGCTGGACGATCTGGCCATTGACCTTGGCCCCGACACAGGAATCGCCCACTGCGGTATGAATGGCATAGGCAAAATCGATCGGCGTACTCCCCCGGGGCAGTTCGCGGACCTCGCCGGTGGGGGTCAGGGCATAGACGTCGGGTTCGAACAACTCGCCCCGCACCGACTCCATAAACTCGTTGGGGTCTTCGACTTCCTGGAGCGTTTGCACCAGTTGCTTCAAATCCTTGAAGAGGCGGGCATCACCGCTGGTGATCTTCTGCCCCTCCTTATAAGCCCAATGGGCCGCCACCCCTTCCTGGGCGATCCGGTCCATCTCCTCGGTGCGGATCTGAATCTCGATAAAATGGCCGCGCGGACCGGAAACCGTGGTATGCAGCGACTGGTAATTGTTCGACTTCGGGGCGCTGATAAAATCCTTGATTCGACCGGGAACCGGCGTCCAATCGGCATGAACCGTGCCCAGGGCCTGGTAACACTCCTTGACCGAGCTGACAATAATGCGGAAAGCAACCTTGTCGTAGACCCGCTCCAGGGGAATCTTCTGGGCGACCAGTTTTTTATAGATCGAATAAATGTGCTTGGGACGCCCGACAATACGAATCGGCTCAATCTTGCTGGCTTTTAGCTTGCTATCCAGGATCTCTTTGACCTCATCGACATAGGCCTGACGCTCGGCCAGGGTACTTTCGAGATGGGCGATCAGGTCGGCATATTCGACCGGAAAGAGATATTTAAAGGCCAAGTCCTCCAACTCGCGCTTGAGCCACTCGATACCGATCCGGCTGGCAAGCGGGGCGTACAGGTCCATGGTTTCCCGGGCCTTATACCGCTGTTCTTCTTCGTCGACGGCATCGAGGGTCAGCATATCCTGCAGCCTGTCAGCCAGTTTGACCAGCAACACCCGGATGTCCGCTCCCATCGCCAAAAGGAGTTTGCGGATGTTTTCCGCCTCATGGGTCAGCTCGGAATTATAGCGAACATTGGTAATCCGGGTGGCACCGTTGACGATATTGGCGATATCGGGACCAAATTTCTTTTTAAGCTCATCCAGGGTGGCAACCCGTTCCTTGAGCGTTCCATGGAGCAACCCGGCGATAATAGTGCCGAGATCGAGCTTCATGGCCGCCAAGGTTGAAGCCACTGCCAGCAGATGCTCGACATAAGGCTCGCCGGAAACATACTGCTGGCCGGCGTGCCGTTCACTGATGAACTCGTAGGCCTTGGTCAACGGGGTCAGATCCACATCGTGGAGGTAGCCGGTGGCCAGGGAAAGGAGGTGCTTGATATCCGACATTAGTTCTGTCTATAATTTATGGGGGACCAGCCCCCTGAGATGTTCAGGGAAAACGGTGCTACGGCATCCTTACTCAGGAGAGGCCCTGCCGGATAAGTACGGTGATTTGCTCGACCGCCTCTTCCAGGGCGAGGACCTGGGTTTCTCCGGTCCGGCGGGAGCGCAATTCCACCTTGCCCTCCTTCTCGAAGGTCTTGCCCACGGTGAGCCGGTAGGGAATGCCCAGCAGGTCGGCATCGTTGAACTTTGACCCCGGGCGTTCGTCGCGGTCATCGTAGAGAATATCCAGCCCCTGGGCCTGCAGATCGAGGTACAACCGCTCCGCTGCCTGGCAATATTGTTCATCCTTGGGACCGAGATTGAGCACGATCACCTGGAACGGGGCAAGGGGCAAGGGAAAGATAATGCCTTTGGCATCATGATTCTGTTCGATGGCCGCTGCCATCACCCGGCTGACCCCGATACCATAGCAGCCCATGACAAAGGGTTTTTCCTGGCCGTCGCTGTCCTGAAAGGTGGCGGCCATCGCCTCGGAATATTTGGTGCCCAGCTTGAAAATATGCCCGACCTCGATCCCCTCTTTCAGCCGCAGCCCACTACCGCACAGGGGACAATGATCAGTTACGGTAATCTGCCGCAGATCGCCGGTCACCAAGGGCTGGAAATCCCGGCCGGGATTAACCCCGGTAAGGTGCATGCCCTTTTCGTTGGCCCCGGCCACGGCATTGACCATCCGCATCACTTCCTGATCCGCCACCATCTTCACCGGCAAACCCACCGGCCCCAGATAACCGACGGGCAACCGGGTCTGCTGCCAGACCTGATCCTCGTCCATGGGCTCGACATCGGTCGCCCCCAGCAAATTCTTCAGCTTGACCGATTGTACCTCGCGATCGCCACGCACCAGTGCCGCCACCGGTTCACCGTCGGCCAGGTAGAACATGGTTTTGATCAGGGCAGCGGGCTGCACCTGCAAAAACTCGGCGACCTTATCCACCTTTTTCATACCCGGGGTAGCGACTCGGACCAGTTCCTGCAAAATCACGTCAGTATCGGGAGGCGTGGTATCCGCTGGGATAGTCGCTTTCTCGACATTGGCCGCATAACTGCAAGCGGTGCAGATTACCAGGGTATCCTCGCCGGTATCGGCCAGGACCATGAATTCATGGGAAAACGAGCCGCCGATCGAGCCGCTGTCCGCCTCCACTGCCCGAAATTCCAAACCGCAGCTTGCAAAAACGCGATGATAGGCATCGCGCATTATCTCATAACTGCGACTGGCGCCGGCATCATCCATATCAAAGGAATAAGCATCCTTCATCAAAAACTCGCGCCCACGCATCAGGCCGAAACGCGGTCGGATTTCGTCGCGAAATTTGGTCTGAATCTGGTAGATATTGACCGGCAACTGCCGGTAGGACTGCAACTCGCGACGGGCGATATCGGTCACCACTTCCTCATGGGTCGGTCCCAGGCAGTAATCCCGGTCATGGCGATCCCTGAAACGCAGCAGTTCCGGGCCGTATTTCTTCCAGCGTCCTGATTCCTCCCAAAGATCCCCTGGCTGCACCATGGGCATGAGAATTTCCTGAGCGCCAGCACGGTTCATCTCCCGCCGCACAATCTCGGTCACCTTTTGCAGCACCATGAATCCCAGGGGCAGGTAGGTATACATCCCTGAGGTCAGTTTACGGATGAATCCACCCCGAACCAGCAACTGATGACTGATAACCTCGGCCTCCGACGGGGTTTCCTTGGTGGTGGGCAGCAACATCTGTGAGTAACGCATAGCAAATCTCCGTTCGAGTTGGAACCAATCAATGAAAAAGAGGGTGAAAGAAGTCTAATGTGAAGCCCGGCTCTGGTATTCGGCTTCCAACTTTTCGAGTTCTTCGAGAAAAACCGGAAACAGCTCTGCCTCCGCGACCTTCCTGAAAATCTCGCCTTTTTTGAAAATAATTCCGACCCCGTGGCCGCCGGCAATGCCGATATCGGCCTCCCGTGCTTCCCCGGGTCCGTTGACCACGCACCCCATGACCGCCACCTTGATGTTGGCCTGCATGGTCTGGAGGTGCTGCTCCACCTTCTCCGCCAGGCTGAAAAGATCGAGTCGGGTCCGACCGCAGGTGGGGCAGGAAATCAGTTCCGGACCGCGCTCGCGGATCCGCAGTGACCGAAGCAATTCATACCCAACCCGAATTTCCTCCACAGGATCGCGGGTCAGCGAAATGCGGAAGGTGTCGCCGATCCCCTCGGCAAGCAGAATGCCAAGCGCGACACTGGACTTGACCGTCCCGGCAATGAGTCCGCCCGCCTCGGTGACCCCGAGGTGCAACGGATAGTCGGTCTGTTGCGCCAACTGCCGATATCCGGCGATGGTGGTCAGGGTATCCGAAGATTTGATCGATATTTTGATCTCGAAAAAGCCCTGCTGCTCAAGCAGGCGAACGTTGCCCAAGGCACTGGCAATCAGGGCATCTGGACGCTCCGGGGTGGGATAGCCGTATTGCTTGAGGAGTTCTTTTTCAATGGATCCGGAATTGACCCCCACCCGGATCGGCACCCCATGCATTTTGGCGCTCGCCACCACCCTGGCAAGCTTGTCCGGACCGCCGAGGTTACCGGGATTAATCCTGATGCCCTGGGCTCCGTGTTCCATGGCGGCCACCGCCAGTCGGCTGTCAAAATGGATATCGGCAATCAGAGGAATCGTAATCTGTGCCCGGATGGCGGTGATTGCCTCTGCGGCTGCCAAATCGGGGACAGCCACCCGGATCAACTCACACCCGGCCCGTTCCAACTGGTGAATCTGGCGCACCGTTGCGGCCACATCACCGGTCAGAGTGTTGGTCATCGACTGTACAATTATAGGGGCCTCGCCACCGATTGCCACAGTCCCGATATGAATCTGCCGTGTTTTTTTCCGTATGATCATGTTCGCTCCCTGCCAGCCCTTTGGCATTACTGCAAATTCAATTCCGCCTCAGAGGCCCGGACGTACCAGGGGACCAGATCGGCACCATTACCCGCAGCCCCGGTCGCTAAAATCGACGCGCCGCAAAACCCGATGAGAGCGGCGCGCGGATGGATAGTCCCGGCGGGCAGCACCCGTGCCTGCCGATGCGCTGCCAGTTGGGCGAAACAGGCCACTATCCCCGGGCCAGCCACCAGGGTTGGCTCTTGAATCCTCTGGACGAGTGCTTCCGGAGAAAGCACCTGAGGTTCGCCGATCCGACGGCAGCTGAAATCGTCACTGTATCGGTAAAACGCCGCATACACCTGCTGTTTTCTCGCATCAAGCAGACAACAGACGGGTAGATCGAGGGCTGGCACCTGCGCGGCTAGGCCGTCAAGGGTGGAAACCCCGATCAGCGGCACACCGGCCGCCATGGCAATGCCCTTGGCCGCCGCCATACCAATACGCAAACCGGTAAAGGAACCCGGCCCCTGACTGACGGCGACCCCATCGAGATCGGTCCAATTCGTCCCGGCCGCGACCATCATGGCCTCGACCAGCCCAAGCAGACGCCGTGAATGGGTGGTTTCGGGTTGGAGCGTATATTCGGCCAGCACCTTGCCGTTACGACTGTCGCCCGCTGTCAAAGAGACACTACCACACCCGGTGGCGGTCTCAATGGCCAGAATCAGGACATCAGCCATCGCCTGACCAGCCGGAGTATATCGTTATAAAAAACAAAAACCATCAACGTGCCCAAGATGGCAATACCAATTTTCTGGCTGATCTCCATGGTTCGATCGTTTAAAGGTTTACGACGAATTGCCTCCAGTGAAAGAAAGACCAGGTGACCGCCATCGAGCACGGGAATGGGCAGCAGATTGAGGATACCGAGGTTGACGCTCAACAGACCCATGAAATAGAGGAGGTTCATCCACCCGGCTTCCAACTGCTGGCCGGCAATTTCGGCTATCCGGATCGGTCCGCCCAGTTCGCTGGCCGGGATAACCCGCTGCACCATTTTAACGATTCCCATGACTGTCAGGTAACCGAGATTCCAGGTCTGCATCAGGGCAGCGCTGCCCGATTCCCCTATGCCGACCTTTTTATAGCGAATTTCGTCACTGCGGACGATGCCGAGCATAAACCGCTCACCAACCGCTTCCCCAAAAAGATTCTTCATCTTCTGCATGGTGGGCTTGGCGGTGAAGGTCAGTTCCTGGCCCTGACGGTCAACCACCAGGATCACGGCCTGTCCCTGACTGTCCTTGATACCGTCGGAAACCTGAGTCCAGGAGGTGGTCAACTGCCCGTTAATGCTACGCACCACATCACCGCTCTTGACCCCCATCTCTTCGGCCACCGAGCCGGCGCTAACTTCGCCAATCCGGGTGGAGTCGACCGGTTCGGGCAGGCCAGCGAACAAAAAGATGCAAAAGAACAACACCACCGCAAACACCAGATTAAACAGCGGGCCGCCAAAGACAATGCCGAAGCGCTGCCAGACCGGTTTATGAGAAAACGAACGATGCACATCTTCCGGGAGGACTTCCTCTCCCTGTTGCTCACCGTACATCTTGACGTAGCCGCCCAGAGGAAAAGCACTGATGAGGTACTCGGTTTCTCCCCACTGCCGCCCGATCACTTTCTGGCCAAAACCCAGGGAAAACTTCAGGACTTTGACGCCAAAAAGCTTGGCCAATAAAAAATGTCCGAATTCATGGACAAAGATGAGCACACCTAAAACGAGGACAAACGAAAGGACGGAATTCATGGAAATCCTTGGGAATAATTTCGAAAAAGAAAGGTATAACAGGAAATCGGACGAATACGGAACCTACGGTCAGGCGGTTGCAATCTCCTGCGCCGCTAAGGTTCGGGCTTCTTGGTCTGCGGCCAGGATCGACTGCAGGTTCAACTCGTCGCCCTGGGTTGTTCTTCGCAGCACCGCACCAACAATTTCAGCAATCCGGGTGAATCCGATGCGGCCGGCAAGAAAGGCCTCCACTGCTACTTCATTGGCAGCATTGAGGGCCGCCGGCATGACCCCTCCCATGTGCAGGGCATCATAGGCCATCTGCAGGGCGGGAAAGCGGGCATGATCGGGTACTTCAAAAGCCAGTCCGCCGCATTGCTCGAGACTGAGACGTGAGAGGCCCAGTTCCAGGCGTTCCGGATAGGAAAGGGCGTAGGCGATGGGGATGCGCATGTCGGGAATCCCCATTTGGGCCACCACAGAGCCATCGCGATATTCCACCAACGAATGGACGATCGATTGTGGATGGACCACGACCTCGATCTGTTTCGGAGCCACATCAAAAAGCCAGCGAGCTTCGATAACTTCGAGCCCTTTATTCATCAACGTCGCAGAATCTATGGAAATTTTTCGCCCCATGGTCCAATTAGGATGGGCCAGGGCCTGATCCGGAGTGGCGGTGAGCAAGGTCTCCTGGCCCCAGGTTCTAAACGGTCCTCCGGAGGCGGTGAGAATAATCCGGGCCACATCCTGCTTCCTCCCGGCCTCCAGTGCCTGAAAGATGGCGCTATGCTCGGAATCGATGGGCAAGAGACGCACCTGGTGTCGGCGGACGGCTTCCATAATCAGGCGGCCAGCCATGACCAGAGTCTCCTTGTTGGCCAGGCCGATATCCTTGCCGGCTCGGATGGCGGCGAGTGTCGGCAACAGCCCGACCGCCCCGACCACTGCGGATACCATCATGTCGGCGGCGGGCAACGAGGCTACGGTGCAATTGCCTTCCAAACCACTGACAATCCGGGACCGATACGAAGGCGGGAGTTTTTCGGCCAGCGCACCGACCAGGGCAGGATCGCCCACCGCTACACATTCCGGTTTAAATTCGAGCACCTGCTCTGCCAAACTTTCGACGCGTCGTCCGGCCGAGAGCCCGACGATCCGAAACTGCTCCGGAAACTGCCGAACCACTGCCAGGACATTTTGGCCGATCGAACCAGTGGACCCAAGAAGCGAGAGGGCTTTCATCTCAGCATACCGAAATAGAGCAGATAATAGAGCACCGGTCCGGTTAACAACAAACTGTCTATCCGATCAAGCAGACCGCCATGACCGCGCAGGATCGTTCCCGAATCTTTGACGTTCATGGAACGTTTGATCATCGACTCGGTTAAATCGCCGGCTATACCGATAATAATGAGCAACGCGGCTGCAAAGAACAGGGGCAGCGGATCGACCCTTCCCGGGAAAAACAGGGCTATCCCTTCAGCGGTGGCAATGCCGGCTACTAAGCCGCCAACGCCTCCGGCCATGGTTTTCTTAGGACTAATTTCGGGAAAGAGCTTACGACGCCCGAAGGCCCTACCGAAGTAGTAGGCCCCGGTATCCGAGCCTGCCACCACCGCAATCAGCATGGTCAGCCAAAACGGACCGTTCGGCAAAAACCGAATACATACCACATGGGCCATGCAGAGCGAAATATACACACTGGCAAATACATTGTAACTGAAATATTTAAAGACATCTTCAATGGTTGTATATCCATGGAGCGCTGCCATCGCTGTGGCTATCAGACTGGCAATCACCCCGGCGAGTATGATATCGCCCCTACCAAAATAAGCAGCCAACACCGGAAAGAGACACAGAAAAATAGTTGCAAATAGACGAGGACCGGTGAGCGAGTTGCTGGTCATACGAAAAAATTCAGACAAAGCAATAACAGCCCCGCCAACCGCTACCGCCCAGAACAACTCCGCTGATCCTAAAAAAAGCAGGAGCAGCCAGGCGCCGGCCATTAGAATCCCAGGGATCACACGGCTCATCGCTTTTACTCCGCTTGAAGTTGTGCACCGATCTTGCCAAATCGGCGCTGTCGGCGATTATAGATGTTGATGGCTTCGATCAACTGATCTTTTCGAAAATCCGGCCATTTCACTTCGGTGAAATAGAGTTCGGTGTAGGAGGTCTGCCAGAGAAGAAAATTGGAGAGGCGGTGTTCGCCACCTGTACGAATCAATAGATCCGGATCAGGTTGCCCAGCGGTAAAAAGATGTTCACTGATGGATAATTCGGAAATTTCTTGCCACTGCAAAACGCCATCCTGACACTTTTGGGCGAGATGGCGCACGGCCTGCACCAATTCACTGCGTCCGCCATAACTCAACGCGAGATTCAAGGTCATGCTCTGGCACGATTGGGTCTCGGAGATAGTTTGGTGAAGAACTGCCTGCACATCGGTCGGCAAGCGATTTTGCTGACCCACGCAACAAAGACGGATATCGTTTTTCAGCATGGTTTTCAACTCCGACTGGAGATACCGCTTCAACAACCCCATCAACCCAGTGACTTCACCGGGAGGACGGTTCCAGTTTTCCGTCGAAAACGCATACAAGGTCAAGAACTCAATCCCTATCGTTCTTGAAGTTTCCACAATCTCTCGGACAGAATCCACACCTGCTTTATGCCCGAACAATCTGGGACGATAACGTTCCTCGGCCCAGCGCCCATTGCCATCCATGATAATGGCGATATGGCGCGGTACAGCAAGGATGTTATCTGATTCAGCCACGGATACCTATATGTACATGAAATGGGGAGGTCATACCTCCATCACTTCCCTTTCCTTACCGCCGGCTATCTCATCGATCTGGGTGATAAAGCCGTCCGTAATCTTTTGCGCCTCTTCCTGGAGACGAAACAAATCGTCTTCAGATATTTCCTTATCCTTCTTAAGTTTTTTAAAGGCCTCGTTGGAATCGCGACGGACGTTGCGAACTGCTACTTTATATTCCTCGCTGATTTTCTTGACTTGTTTGACCAACCCTTTCCGCCTCTCGCCGGTAAGCGGGGGTATGGTCAGTCGAACCACATTGCCGTCGCTTGCGGGGGTCAGTCCAAGGCCTGATGCCAGAATAGCCTTTTCGATTGCCGGCAGAACTTGTGGGTCCCAAGGTTTAATGATGATCATACTATTCTCTGGAATCGTCATGGAACCAACCTGATCCATGGACATCAGCGAACCATAGGCTTTCACTTTAATGCCATCGAGCAGGGAGAGAGAGGCCCGTCCGGTTCTGATTTTCACCAATTCTCGTTTAAGGGCCTCAATACTTGACGTCATTTTTTCTTTTAATTGATCAATAATCGCGTTGGTCATATCAACCTCGCAGAGCGTTATCCTGTATCCTCAGGGAATAAATAAAATTCGTGAAAAAGAATATGCTAGCCTGACGGAGATCCGTTGGTTTTCAGGTAGTAATCAAAGTCCCGACATCCTCACCCATAACCGCCCTGACGATATTTCCAGTTTCGGTCATATTGAACACGAAAATGGGCAAGTTATTATCTCGAGCAAGAGAGATTCCAGCAGCGTCCATAATCCGAAGGTCTTTTTGCAAAACAGTCGTGTAGGTGAGCGTATGATATCGAACAGCCTGGTCATCCTTCTCAGGGTCACGATCATAAACCCCATCGACTCTGGTGGCCTTCATAATCACATCGGCCTTGATTTCCAGGGCCCGCAAAACTGCGGCAGTATCAGTGGTAAAATATGGGTTACCGGTTCCGGCGGCGAATATAACCACCCTTTTGTTTTCAAGGTGCTCCAAAGCCTTCAACCGTTCATAGGGCTCACAGACGTTGAGCATGGTGATGGCGGACATAACCTTTGCGGGAATCCCCAAGCTCTCCAAGCCGTCCTGAACGGCCAAAGAGTTCATAACCGTCCCCAACATTCCCATATTATCCGCCGAACTTCTGTCCATGCCACTAGCGGCTCCCGCAACCCCACGAAAAATATTGCCGGCGCCGACAACCAACGCGAGTTCGATTCCAAGATTATGCAACGCTTGGATTTCAATAGACAAAAACCGAATAACATCGGTACTTATCCCGTACGCTCTTTCACCCATCAGCGCTTCGCCGCTGATTTTCAAGAGTACTCGTTTAAATTTCATACGGTCGGCCTCTACGTCTCATATACCACGTCCAATAAAGACGGATAAAAAACACCGTTTTTTAAAATGCAAAACCAGGCTATTTTAAATGATGCATCAGCCTATTTGAAATCGAGCGAATTGTTTGATCGAAATATTTTCGCCCATTTTAGCAACCAATTCATTGAGTAAATCTTGAATGCTTAAATCAGGATTTTTAACAAATTTTTGCTCAAGGAGGCAAATCTCAGCCAAATATTTCTCAACCTTTCCGCTGACCATCTTCTCGACTATCTGTTGCGGTTTGCCGGATTCCAAAGCCTGATTAATGTAAATATCTTTTTCACGTTGTAAAATTTCCGCTGGAACTTCTTCGCGACTAACGGCGATAGGATTAACAGCAGCTATGTGCATGGCGATATCTTTGACAAAGCCCTTGAAGTCGTCGGTTTTGGCAACAAAATCTGTTTCGCAGCCAACCTCAACCATGACACCGAGCTTTCCACCGGCATGGATATAGGCTTCAACCAGCCCCTCTTTGGTTTCCCTTCCGGCTCGCTTAGCTGCGACGGCCAAACCTTTTTGCCGCAGCAGGTCAATAGCTTTTTCCATATCACCGACTGTTTCACTCAACGCCTTCTTGCAGTCCATCATACCGGCATTAGTTTTATCGCGAAGCTCTTTGACCATCTGGCTTGTAATATTCACAATACAATCTCCTTAGTTACAGAAAATGACTTCTCTGCAATTGAACAATTTCATATAAACCTGATTTCTGAATGACAGGGGAAGGGGGCCCTTCCCCTGTATATGAAATACTTTAAAAAAGTGAATGAGGTCGGATAAACGATCTCTTACTCTTCATCAATCTTAGCGGCAAGGTCTTCATCAACTTCTGGAGTCATGGCTGTTTCCAGTTCAGCTATATCGGGTTCTGATTCTTCGCCGCGGCGAGCCTTACCCTCAAGCACAGCTTCCGCCATCATTGAAGCTATCAATTTGATGGCTCGGATGGCGTCATCATTTCCAGGGATAACAAAATCAATCCCATCGGGATCGCAATTGGTATCTGTCAAGGCGATTATCGGAATGCCAAGTTTAACAGCTTCTCCGACAGCAATGTCTTCTTTTTTGGGATCAACAATAAAAAGAATATCGGGAAGCGTGCGCATGTTCTTGATTCCGCCGATATTACGGTCAAGTTTCACTCTTTCCTTTTCCATCTGTAAAACTTCTTTTTTGGGAAACCGGTTTATTGAACCATCGGCCTGCATCGACTCAATTTTTTTCAAACGATCAACCGAATGTTTGATAGTCTGAAAATTAGTCATCATCCCGCCGAGCCACCGATGATTAATAAAAAACATACCGCAGCGTTGAGCTTCTTCTTTAACAATCGTTTGTCCTTGACGTTTCGTACAGACAAAAAGTACCGTTCCGCTGGCCGCAACACCTTCAACCATGTGTTGATATGCCTTTTTAAAAAGCTTCATGGTAATATCAAGGTTAACAATATAAATGCCGTTTCGAGGCCCATAGATATAGGGTTTCATTTTCGGATTCCATCTTCTGGTTTGATGACCAAAGTGAAGTCCGGCCTCGAGCATTTGACGCATTGTAACGGCTGCCATAACTATCTCCTATTTTTGGTTTTTTCCGCCACCCCGTTAGCCAATCCTACGTTATCAGTAGAACACCAAAAGGCAATGAATGGGATGTGTGAATTAATGTTCGCCCATTGTGAGCAAACTATCTGTTAAAGAAACAAACTGATTATAATATCATGATCTGTTGTTAATATCAAGCATCCCTTCCTGCCAGAGACCTACGCGCTTAATCACAGTCACGGTGTAGCTTTATTTTGGGATCAGATTTTTCCGCCCTCCCAAGATAAATTCCAACCAGGAAAAACCGAAACGTAGCAATTGTTCATCACAATTGGAAATTCGACGGCGTTCGTCCTTATTTAATCTGAAGGTATTTAAGAGCCCATGACGCTCAACATAAGCACGAAACCCATCGATATTATAACAAACCATAAAGGCGAGTTGTTGATAAGGCCCGGCCTTCCCTTCCCCTGCCCACGGGTTTGTCGAAAAAAAAGCATCAAGTTCTGCCCATAAATCGTTAAACAAATTATAGTCGTGGAGTTTTTGGTCCCGTTCCCACTGCCGAAGAGTATAGGTACGGACTTCATCGTGCCCCATGCAATATGCATGATGGGTCATAAAATAGTGAATCTTAAGAGGTTGCCCTGGACCTACATGTTCAACCCCCCGTTCGAGGGGATAAGTTCGACAGGCTGAAGGCCTGTCTTCATAAACCGTACAGCCATGCGGAGCGAGAAATGGGCAAACCGGAAGCGTATCTTCGGTCAACCTGAGCTTAAGTCCGGGGAAATGTAAATGGCTACCTTCGCACACCATCGTGTATTTGTGAACAAAATCAGAAGATTGGAGTTTAAGCTTTTGTTTCAATCGAAGAATGTCGTATGGAAAAAGCAACATATCCACATTTCGGCAGCACGAGAGAAAACAACGTACCCCTGAATGACAATGAAAGTTAAAATCCTTTCGATCAATTAAGGTGCGATCTGGTGGTACCAGTTGATCATGGTCTATAAGTCTCATATTTTATGGTCACGCAAAAATTCGATTTTTGTCCTTTCGAGGAGCGAAACGAGGAGAAGTCTCTCTATTATTCCGAAGATCTCTCGCTACGCTCGAAATGAAAAAAAAGGGGTTTTCTCATTTTTTTTTTGCAAATTCGTCATGTTTTTTTGTCCTAAAAAAAAAGCTGGTATGAATGTTCATACCAGCTTTGCAATAATCTATTAGGGAATTTGTTTATTGTTCTTGAACAGCCAATACGTCCCCTACATTATCTTTATAATCGACTAATTCGATAATAGCCATGGGCGCAGCATCACCTAGTCGTTTACCAGTCCGAATGATGCGGGTATACCCACCCTGTCTTTCTGCGTACTGGGTGCTCAACTGATTAAAAAGTTTTGCAACAGTATTCTCTGAACGGATATAGGCCATAGCCTGTCGACGTGCATGTAGATCTCCCCGTTTTCCTAGGGTAATCATTTGTTCTGCCAGACGACGTGCCTCTTTCGCTTTGGGCACGGTGGTTACAATTCGTTCTTGATCAAGCAGAGAGGTAACCATATTCCGCAACATTGCATCACGGTGCGAAGATGTACGGCCGAGTTTTCGACCAGCTTTTCTATGTCTCATGTGCCTATCCTTTCAGCTTTATAAAAAGTTGTCCAATTGATTAATAAATTGGATTACTCTTCGATTTTTTCTTCACGTTTTTCAGGTGCGACCCATCCGTCATATTTCATACCAAGGGTCAAATTATGTTCTGAGAGAAGCGCTTTTATTTCATTAAGTGATTTTCTGCCAAAATTTTTAGTTTTCAACATTTCTGCATCAGTCTTGTTAACGAGTTGTCCTATATATTGAATTTGTGCGTTCTTTAGACAATTAGCGGATCGCACAGACAACTCAAGGTCTTCAACATTTTTATCAAGAAATGGAGGATAGGCTTTACCATCATCATCACCCTCAGCGCTATCAGGCGCTTTGGCGATTTCCTCATTAAAATTGATAAAAATTGTCATCTGCTCCTTAAGGATTTTGGCAGCATAGGCAAGTGCATTTTGCGGCTCAATACTCCCATCGGTTTCAATTTCAATAGTCAGACGATCATAGTCAGTTTGTTGCCCCACCCTGGCTTGACTGACGACATATTGTACTTGAATAATGGGCGAAAAGGCCGCATCGATAGGGATTACCCCGATTGCTTGCCCTTCGACTTTATTTTGCTCAGCAGGCACATAGCCTTTACCCCAGAGAACTTCAAATTCGGCCTTAAAGGTAATGTCACTTGTGATTGTACAAATAACAAGATCAGGGTTCATTACCTCAACGTAAGCACCACAATTTATATCCCCCGCAAATACCTTTCCAGGTCCAGTTTTTTCGATAACAACAGTTCTAGATTCAGGACCGTTGAGTTTCAACCTAACCTGTTTAGTATTAAGGATAATTTCTGCGACATCCTCATGGACACCATCAATAGTAGTAAATTCATGCAACGCATTATTTAATCGAACCGAAGTAATAGCAGCACCTCGAATCGATGACAACATTATACGTCGTAACGAATTACCAATTGTGGTGGCAAATCCCCGTTCTAAAGGCTGGCAGATAAATTTACCGTATCGAGCGGTAAGCGTTCCTTCATTTACCTCTAGTTTTTCAGGTGAAATAAGGGTGTGCCAGTTTTTATAAAAGGGATTATCATCCCGTATTTCCTGTGCCATGCAATACCTAACGAAAAGAGTTACTTGGAGTACAGCTCAACAATCAACTGTTCCTGAATTGGCATCGTTATTTCGTCTCGGTTTGGTAACGCTTTAACTACGCATTGAAACTTAGGTTGATCAAGTTCCAGCCAACTCGGTAATCCACGACGTACCGCACCTTCCAGATTATCAATAATCACTTCATTTTTATGATTTTTTTCTTTCAAGGTGATTATGTCACTAAGCTTAACCTGATACGATGGTATGTTGACCTTTTTTCCGTTTACAAGAAACAGGTCATGACGCACCATTTGTCGAGCTTGATCACGCGAGCTTGCAAAACCTGCTCTATACAGGGTGTTGTCAATTCTTCTTTCCAACATGATAAGAAGGTTCTCGCCAGTTACACCTTTCGCTCTTTCGGCTCGCTCGAAATACCGTCTAAATTGAGCCTCGAGCATACCGTACATCTGTTTAACTTTTTGTTTTTCACGGAGTTGTACAGCATAATCGGAAACTTTACGAAAGCGATTTTGTCCGTGTTGTCCGGGAGCAAAAGAACGGCGTTCGAAAGCGCATTTATCTGAGTAGCAGCGATCTCCCTTGAGGAACATTTTCAGGTTTTCGCGTCTGCAAAGTCTGCAGGATGCTCCTGTATATCTAGCCAACTTATACCTCCAATAATTGTCCTGGATTCATTTCAAGACATATACAATCGTATACAACAGATTACGGTTTAAACTCTTCTTCTTTTGGGTGGCTTACAGCCGTTATGCGGCAATGGGGTAACATCAATTATGCGGCTTACATCTAAATCAACCGTTGTCAAAGCGCGCAAGGCCGCTTCTCGTCCGGGGCCAGGTCCTTTAACTCTAACTTCAACCTTTCTCAAACCGTGTTCTTTGGCCTTAGCGACTGCATCGCTCAAAGCATTTTGGGCAGCAAAAGGTGTAGACTTTCTTGAACCTTTGAAACCGAGAACACCGGCACTTGACCAGGAAAGTGTATTACCCTGTCTGTCCGAAATGGTTATAACCGTATTGTTAAATGTTGAGTATATGTACACTATTCCTTCGGGAATATTTTTTTTGTCTTTTCGTTTAACTTTTACGTTAGCCTTACCCGCTTTTGCCATGTTTGCTCCTAAATACCTTTCGTTATTGAACAGTGCAGTAAGAAATTATTTTTTTCGAACAGCGGCGGCGCGCCGTGGCCCTTTTCTTGTACGGGCATTAGTTTTGGTCCTTTGCCCTCTACAAGGAAGTCCTCGCCTGTGACGACGGCCTCGATAACAGCCGAGATCCATGAGCCGTTTGATATCCATCGAAACTTCACGCCTGCGATCACCCTCGACGACATATTCTGTTTCAATAATGATTCTTATTCGATTAACATCATCGCCACTTAAATCATCACTGTTCATCTGATAAGGAAGATCAGCCTTATCGAGAATTTGGCGAGCAGAGGTCAAACCAATACCAAATATATATGTGAGCGCGCGATCCATGTGTTTTTTGCGTGGTAAATCCACACCAGCTATTCGTGCCAAGTTCTTACTCCTTAATCTGAATCTTGCTAAATTTTAAAAGTTACGGGGGTTATCCTTGACGCTGTTTGTGCTTTTTGTTGACACAACTAACCCTGATGACACCCTTACGTTTTAAAATTTTACATTCACTGCATATCTTCTTAACCGATGAACGTACTTTCATGTCATTCCCCTGACAGTTATATAATTATTTTTTCCCCTTACCGCCTTTAGCACGGAAAGTTACCCTGCCTCTAGTCAAGTCATAAGGAGACAGTTCAACTGTAACCCGATCACCGGGAAGAATCTTAATGTAATGCATTCGCATCTTACCAGATATATGTGCCAAAACCTTGTGCCCATTATCTAACTCAACCTGAAACATGGCATTAGGCAAGGGTTCGACGATAGTACCCTCAACTTCAATGGCATCTTCTTTCGCCATATTATTTTTCACTCCCGATCAGCCGAGCAGAAATTTTCACTATATATCGAAAAACGCTCAAATTTTCAACATTTTTTAAGACTAGTCTATAAATTATTGTATAGAGGCGTCTACACCTTGAGACTCACTCTACACAACAGGTGAGCGCTCGCTGAGGATAATCGGACCACCCACAGACACTGCGACAGAATGTTCAAAATGGGCCGAGGGCTGACGATCTGCCGTGACAACGGTCCACTGATCATTTAAAACTTTCACTTTGGCTGACCCCAGATTTACCATGGGCTCAATAGCGAGTACCATGCCTTCCAGAATCCTTGGCGAGACTTGTCGTTGCACATAATTTGGTACTTCCGGGGCCTCATGGAGACTGGTGCCGATGCCATGCCCGACAAATTGTCGTACGACAGAAAAACCAAAATGCTCAGCATAATTTTGGACTGCACGGGAAATATCAGAAATTCTATTCCCGATTTTAACTTGTTCTATTCCTTTTTCAAGGGCAGCTTTGGTAACTTTAATCAAAAGAGCCACTTGCGGATTTACGTCACCAATGGCAACGGTTATTGCAGCATCTCCATAAAAGCCTTTAAAAAGCGTGCCAAAATCCAAAGAAATTATGTCGCCTTCCTGTAAAATTTTTTTCTTGGAAGGAATGCCGTGTACCACCTCTTCGTTAACAGAGGCGCAAAGACTAGCAGGATACCCTTTATACCCTTTGAAGGCGGGAATCGCTTGATGATCCCTACAGTAATCCTCAGCTAAGCGGTCCAGCCAAAAAGTGGTGATTCCAGGTTTTATTTCCTGTTCAAGTAAGGTCAGCACCCCAGAAACAATCTGGTTTGCCTGATACATTATTTGAATTTCTTCAGGCGTTTTTACGATTATTGATGCTTTGTTATGCTCGTCATTATTCACAAAAACCTCAATGCCTGCCGCGTACCCGCCCAGCTTTCATAAATCCGTCATAATTTCTCATGATGAGATGGGACTCTATCTGAGATATTGTGTCGATAGCGACGCCTACAACAATCAATAAGGCGGTTCCACCAAAGTAAAAAGGAACATTCAACTTGCTGATGAGGATGGTGGGCATAACACAGACAGCACTTAAATAGATAGCTCCGACCACAGTCAGACGAACCAGGGCTTTATCAAGAAATTCAGCGGTTCTTTTCCCGGGCCTGATTCCTGGTATAAACCCCCCGTTTTTCTTGAGGTTTTCAGCCACATCGTCGGGTTTAAAGGTGACCGCGGTATAAAAGAAACAGAAGAAAACGATCATCGCTGTGAACATTAAATAATAGTAAATCGTTCCTGGTGAAAAAGCGGCTGATAGTTGCTGGACCCAATCGATTTTAATAAATGAGCCTATCGTTGCAGGAAACATCATGATAGAAGAAGCAAAGATGGGCGGTATTACACCGGAGATATTAATTTTTAAAGGTAGGTGAGAGGACTGCCCCCCATAAACTCGTCTCCCTACAACCCGTTTGGCATATTGAATAGGGATACGACGTTGTGAGGTTTCGATAAATATGACAAAACCGATGATCAAAAGCATCATGGCGACGATAATAGGGACGAAGATAAGCGCTAATTCACCGGATTTGATCAGCGCTATGGTGTTCCCGACGGCTGAAGGCATATTGGCGACAATCCCTGCAAAAATAATCAAGGATATCCCATTGCCAATGCCCCGTTCAGTCATCTGTTCCCCGAGCCACATAATAAAAGCTGTGCCAGATGTCAGCGTGAGAACGGTCATTAATTTAAATTGGGTGCCAGGGTCGAGAACAATGGCGATACCATTCGGACTACTCATTCCTTCTAAACCGGATGCAATGAAAAAACCCTGAATAATAGATAGAACAACGGTACCGTAGCGGGTGTATTGCGTGATTTTCCTTCTACCGGACTCACCCTCTTTCGAGAGAGCTTCTAATTGGGGCACGACAACGGTGAGTAACTGGATGATAATGGAAGCAGAAATATAGGGCATAATACCCAAGGCAAAAATCGAAAAATTCTCGAGCGCCCCACCCGAGAACATGTTGAACATACCAAACAGGGTACTGGCGTTTTTTTCGAAAAAGGCAGCCAAGGCTTCTCCGTTGATACCGGGAGTGGGAACCTGCACCCCCATTCGGTAAACAAAAAGCATCAAGAGAGTGAAAATCACTCTCTTGCGTAATTCTGGTATACTGGCAGCGCTAACGAGACCGCTCATCGTTTAGGCCTCAACCGTCCCACCAGCTGCTAGTATTCTGTCTTTGGCACCCTGGCTCACCTTGTCGACTTTAACAGTAAGCGCTTTGGTAAGGTCCCCATTAGCAAGTATTTTTACAAGCCCGGTGGTATGAACAACTCCAGCTGTGAGAAGTGCCTGAAGATCCACCAGACTACCAGCCTCAAAAGTATTCAAATCATCCAGGGTGACGATATGGTAAATTTTCTTGAAAATGTTGGTGAAACCCCTTTTCGGCAGGCGACGGTGCAGAGGCATTTGTCCGCCTTCAAAACCAGGACTGGCGCTATATCCGGATCGGGCACGGGCGCCCTTATGACCCCGGGCAGCTGTTTTACCGCTCCCACTTCCCTGGCCGCGTCCCACTCTTTTTTTGGGTTTTCTAGCACCGGGGGTTGGAGAAAGATTATTTAATTTAAGCACGGACTATTCCTCCATCCTTATAAGATGTTTGACTTTATTCAACATTCCGCGAATCTCAGGTGTATCTTTCCTGGAGATGGTTTTATACATTTTAGTGAGACCCAGGCCAACCAGAGTTGCCCTGATAGCCTTTGGGCTACCGATCCCGCTTTTAACCTGCGTAAAAGTAATGCTTGTATCCATATTTATACACCTAATATTTCGAGAAATGTTCAAGCTATCATTTCTTCGATTTTTAAATTTCGAAGTTTTGCTATTTGTTGGGCAGTTCGCAACTTTCGTAATCCATTCATAGTGGCTTTTACCAAATTATGAGGATTGTTGGAACCGAGACATTTGGTGAGAATGTTCTGTATCCCTGCGGCCTCGAGCACGGCCCGCACGGCGCCACCAGCGATAACACCGGTACCATCGGACGCCGGCTTGAGCATGACACTGCCAGACTTGAATTTACCAATGATGTCATGGGGGATGGAGACCGCCGTCAGGGACACCTTCTGCATATCTTTGCGTGCCTGTTCGATACCCTTCCGGATGGCTTCGGGAACCTGATTCGCCTTTCCTAATCCATGTCCCACATTTCCTTTGCCATCACCAACGACGACGATCGCGCTGAAACTGAATCGTCTACCGCCTTTAACAACCTTGGCAACGCGGTTGATAAAAACAATTTTTTCGATGAGCTCTTCCTGAATCCCTTCTTTCGCTCGCTTAAATTCAGCCAAGAAACACCCCCGTTATTATAAATTTATCAGAAAATAGTATCATAAGAATATTAAAATAGCAGTCCGCCTTCGCGGGCGCCATCTGACAGGGCCTTGATTCGACCATGATACAAATTGCCGCCTCGATCAAAGACTACTTTGCCGATACCTGCGGATTTTGCTTTTTCGGCAATGATAATCCCAACTTTTTTGGCCTGCTCACACTTCCCATTCAGATCATTGGAATCGAATTCTTTATCGCCCGTTGACATCGACACCAGTGTTTTGTGGAGGATATCATCGATAATTTGGACGTAAATATGTCGATTACTGCGATAGACGCTCATCCTCGGCCGCTCAGCAGTACCAAATATTTTAGTTCGGATTCTTTTAACCCGCTTCTTCCTTGCAGCAACTTTTGAATTAGTTTTAGCCATGTTAGAACTCTTGCATCAATACATTGAGGTTATTTTTTACCGCCGGCTTTACCAACTTTCCGTACGATATGTTCATTGATGTATCTAATGCCTTTCCCTTTATAAGGTTCGGGTTTTCGGATATCTCTTATCTTGGCAGCGGTTAACCCTACAAGTTCTTTATCTATTCCTTGAAGAGTAATGGAGTTGTCCTTATCGACGACCGCTGAGATTCCCGCAGGCAGTGTGAAGGCAACAGCATTAGAGAATCCGACGTTTAAAGTTATTATCGAATCTGCAATGTTAGCGCGGTAGCCAACCCCTTCAACGACCAGTTTTTTGGTGAATCCCTGATCGACACCCGTAATCATATTGCTAACCAAAGATCTGGTCATACCCCAAAAGGCCATAACCCGTTTACTTGTCCCCTTAGGGGTACAGAGTAAATCATTGTCTTGTTGCTTAATTTCAATTTCAGGACGAATATCTCTTTCAAGTGCGCCCTTGCTTCCAAGCACTTTTATATGAGTCCCTTGAATTTCAACCTTGACCCCTTGTGGGATGGTTATCGGTTGTTTTCCTATTCTGGACATACGTTTCTCCTTTTAACGACCATTGCGCTTGATCACCAAACTTCGCAGAGCAGTTCGCCGCCTATATTCTTCTGACGCGCCTCTCTATCGGATATGACACCTTGGGAGGTAGTGAGTATCGCGACTCCCAATCCGCTCATTACTTTAGGTATACGATCACTGGGTTTGTACTGTCGGTGTCCTGGTTTACTTCTTTTACGAATACCGCTGATAACCTGTTCGTTGTTTGACCCGTATTTAAGATCAATTTTTAAGGTACCCTGGGGGCCTTCTTCAATAATATAAAATTCTTGAATGTAACCTTCGGCTTTAAGTACCTTTGCTACATTGACCTTAAGCTTAGACAGTGGCATTTCAACTGAGCCAAAACGCGCTTTGACAGCATTTCTGATTCTTGTCAGCATATCAGCTAACGGATCACTCATAGACATTGATGGGTTCCTCTTATTAAAGACGTCAAATTTGAGATCTGCTTTATTAAAAGCGATAATAATGTTTGTAAGAGCAAGTATTACCAGCTCGACTTTGTGACGCCGGTAATTTGACCTTGCGATGCTAACTTACGAAAACAGAGCCTACAGATCCCAAATTTTCTATAATAGGCCCGTGCCCTGCCACACAAAGGGCATCGATTATAAGAACGAACGGCAAATTTTTGTTTGCGACCTGCTTTGGCAATGAGTGATTTTTTTGCCACAGAATCCTCCTAAGAGATCAATTTGATAAGCAACTTTGGTAAATAAAACAGATTATTTTTTTCTGAAGGGGATTCCAATGGCATCCAGCAAGGCCAGCGCACTCGCATCGGTCTTGGCGGTCGTGACAATGGTGACATTTAAGCCGCGGATTTGGTCGATTTTATCGTAATCAATCTCAGGAAATATAATATGTTCAGTAATTCCCATGGAAAAATTTCCTCTTCCGTCAAACCCCTTTGCAGATACACCCCGAAAATCCCGTACCCGTGGCAGCGCGATGTTGATGAGTTTTGAGAGAAAATCATACATCCGATCCTGGCGAAGGGTTACCCGCGTGCCTATGGGCATGCCTTCGCGCAACTTGAAGCTGGCGATGGACTTTTTTGCACGAGTGACGACTGCTTTTTGCCCGGCGATTAATGTTAATTCTTGCGAGGCCTTTTCAACTATTTTAGGGTTTTGAACAGCATCACCTAATCCCATATTAAGAACTATCTTTTCAATCTTAGGGATTTCCATAATATTGGTAATTCCAAGCGTTTTCTGCAGCTCGGATTTCAGTTCATTTTCATATTGTTCTTTCAAAGTACCCATCATCTACTCCGTAAGCAGCCGAATTCGTCTATTTAGATATTTCGATAGTTGCATTGCAACTTTTACAGACTCTTATCTTGGTGCCATCTTCTAATATTTTAGTACCGGATTTAACCGTCTCAGCACAGTCAGGGCATACGAGCATCACGTTGGAAATGTGGATCCCGGCTTCTCGTTCGATAATTTGTCCGGATTTAGTAGCATCAGTAGCCTTTTGGTGCTTTTTTATCATATTGATGCGCTCGACGACCACGCGATCAACATCTTTTTGAATGCTGAGAATCTTACCGACCCGTCCTTTGTCTTTTCCGGCAATAACTTCGACTTTATCATTAATACGTAACTTGGTAGTGCCCTGGCGCATTTTGGTTTCCTCTATCTCACTTATAAAATAACCCTAAGGGTTTATAAAACTTCAGGGGCAAGAGAAATAATTTTCATAAATCCAAGTGACCTGAGTTCCCGTGCTATAGGTCCGAAAATACGTGTTCCTATAGGTTCGCCATTATTCGCCAACAGGACAGCGGCGTTTTCATCAAATTTAACCGTGGTGTTTTCGGGCCGGCTGATCTCTTTCACAGTCCGCACAACAACAGCGTTAAGAACATCCCCCTTTTTGACTTTGGCGTGGGGAATGGCTTCTTTGACGGTGACCACAATGATGTCCCCAATTCGGGCATAGCGTTTCCGGGTTCCACCTAACACTCTGATACAGAGGACTTTTTTTGCACCGGAATTATCGGCGACATTTAACATGCTTTCAGTTTGGATCATGACCTCACCCGATTATCTTCTCATTACGTATATAAAAATGGTATCGATTAGCACAAATCGATATTACGCAGCCCGCTCGATTATATTGCGAACAAGCCACCTTTTATTTTTTGACAAAGGTCGGCACTCTTCGATCAGGACCATGTCGCCGATTTGACATTGGTTGACCGCGTCGTGTGCCATATATTTGACCTGTTGCCGAATGTATTTGCCGTACCGCTTGTGGGGGATTTTTCGTTCAACCAAGATAACCACACTTTTGTCCATCTTGTTGCTAACTACAAAACCTTGCCGCGTTTTTCTAACATGAGTACTCATAGTTCCATCCAATGACAAATTGATAGTCAGTCAAGAATATTAATTTTGTTTCTTTTCAGCAAGTATTGTCTGAATTCTTGCGATATCCTTTTTCAACTGAGCCAGTTTTGCTGGATTTTCAAGACGACGAATACCATGTTTAAAACGTAGCCTAAAGAGATCTTCTCGGATATTATCGCTTTTTTTGAGCAAGTCTTCAGCAGTAAAGCTTCTTAATTCTTTAGCTTTCATATCGTTTGGCTCTTACTGACAACAGTCGTAGGAAAAGGTAATTTAAAACTCGCAAGCTTTAAAGCTTCGAGGGCTAATTCTTCCGGAATACCTTTTAATTCATAGAGGATTCGACCGGGTTTGATGGTGGCAACCCAATGATCAAGTGCCCCTTTACCTTTACCCATCCGAGTTTCCGCTGGCTTACTGGTTATGGGCTTGTCAGGAAAAACCCTGATCCACAATTTACCACCACGCTTAACTTTTCTATTGATGGCGATACGAGCGGCCTCGATCTGCTGCGCAGTCATCCGACCGCAACCAACAGCTTTGAGCGCAAAATCGCCGAAAGCAATATCAGATCCACGATGGGCTTCACCGCGCATCCGGCCTTTATGCTGTTTTCTATGTTTAACCTTACGTGGACTTAACATTATATTCTTCCCCTATTACAGGATCATCCTATTAGAACAAAAGATTCGATGATTAATTGCTATGTGATACTTGCTCGGTGGGATTATCACTGTCTGCAAGTATTTCACCTTTAAAAATCCAGACTTTTACTCCAATAATACCATAGGTAGTCTTCGCTTCTGCGGTACCGTAGTCTATATCGGCGCGCAATGTATGCAAAGGAACTCTGCCTTCTTTAAACCATTCGGTACGAGACATTTCTGCACCACCTAATCGCCCGGAACAGGATATTTTTATACCTTGCACCCCGAAACGAAGAGCCGAATTTATAGATTTTTTCATTGCCCGGCGAAATGCTATTCGCCGTTCAAGTTGCGTAGCAATGTTTTCAGCAACCAGTTGTGCATCTGCTTCAGGACGGCGCACTTCTTGGATATCAATAAAAAAGGTTCGTTTGAATTTTAATTCCAGGTCTTTTTTCAAACCTTCAATTTCAGTCCCTTTTTTACCGATTACAATTCCTGGACGAGCGGTAAAAAGCTTAACTTTAATTTTCTCACCAGTCCGTTCGATAACTATGCGTGAAATACCTGAGTGATAAAGTCTCTGTTTTAGGTATTTACGTATGAGCTGGTCCTGATGCAGGTTTTTAGCATAATCTTTGTCCGCATACCAGATGGATTCCCAAGATCGCGTGATACCGATTCGCAGTCCGATGGGATTGACTTTTTGTCCCAAGATATTCCTCCGTTCCCTCTACAGTTAATCTAGTATAAATCAGTCGATGGGATCATGATTCATCGACGACAACTGTTATATGGCTGGTTCGTTTGAGAATGCGCGTAGCTCGTCCCATTGCCCGGGGACTAAAGCGTTTGAGCATCGGGCCGCCATCGATGAAAATCTCTTTAACATAGAGGGTATCGACATCAATGGATTCAATTTGATCGGCATTAGCCACCGCAGATTCTAAAACTTTTCGAATAATACGAGCCGCTTTTTTCGGCATAAAACGTAACGTGGTTACTGCTTTCTCCGCGTTCATCCCGCGAATGACGTCTGCAACCAGACGTGCTTTTTGCGGGGAAATACGGATATATTTTGCGACGGCTTTTGTTTCCATCGTTTCACTCCTGGGGGGGGGGCCTACTGCAAAATTCGGTTATAGCTTACCGGCCTTTTTTATCTGAGGTATGACCATAATAAGTTCTGGTCGGCGAAAATTCACCAAGTTTGTGTCCTACCATATTTTCCGAGACATAAACTGGGATAAATTTATTGCCGTTATGAACTGCGAAGGTCAAACCGACCATTTCTGGTAATATATCAGACCGCCGAGACCACGTTTTTATAACTTTTTTGGAACCAGTCTCTTGTGCCTGTACTACTTTTTTCATCAGATGATCATCGACAAAAGGACCTTTCTTTATGGATCGAGCCATGTCTAATCTCCCTTACCTACCTATTTCCGTTTGTTGACGATATCACGATCTGATATTTTTGGTTTTCTAGTCTTGAATCCTTTGGTCGGAATACCCCAAGGTGAACATGGGTGTCGACCACCGGAGCTCTTTCCTTCACCACCACCCATGGGGTGATCGACCGGGTTCATGGCAACGCCGCGCACGGAGGGCCGGATGCCCTTCCATCGTGAACGTCCGGCTTTTCCCAGTTTTTGTCGACCGTGTTCCGGATTGCCGACCTGGCCAATGCAAGCCCGACATTCTTTATTGAATCTGCGGACCTCGCCCGATGGTAATTTAACCAAAACCTGGTTGCCATCTTTGGCCATGAGTTGCGCAGAGGCACCCGCTGATCGAACCAATTGGGCCCCTTTACCGATTTTCATTTCAATATTGTGGATAACCGTACCCAGCGGGATATTGATCATGGGTAAACAGTTACCCACTTTGATATCGGCGTCGGCCCCGGCGATCACGGTATCGCCTATCGCGATACCGTTTGGAGCCAGAATGTAGGTTTTCTCGCCATCAGCGTACACAAGTAAAGCAAGATTGGCTGAACGGTTGGGATCATATTCTATAGCGGCGACTTGGGCGGGTATTCCCGTTTTGTTTCGCTTCCATTCAACTATTCTATATTTCCTTTTATGTCCACCGCCTTTATGCCGTGAAGTAATGCGCCCGTAGGCATTTCTACCGCCGGTTTTACTCAAAGGGGTTAAAAGGCTTTTCTCGGGATCTTTATCAGTAAATTCCTGATGAACAGATACGTGATGCCGTTTTCCGGGTGATGTCGGTTTATGAATTTTAATAGACATTGGATTTCCTGTAATCTAGTCTCTGCAGATCTCAATCAAAGGTAAAGAGGATCAAAGTTCATCGAGGAAGTTAATCTTACCTTCCTTCAGTGTAATGTATGCTTTTTTCCAATCGCTCGTTTTACCAGTGGATCGGGCTCCAACACGTTTCTGTTTACCAATCATATTGCTGGTAGCAACTTTAGAAACCGTAACATTAAATAAACTTTCGACAGCTTTTTTAATCTCGATTTTATTTGCTTTAGGATTAACCTTGAATATGACCTTACCCTGGGTTTCCTGCAAATGATTCCCTTTTTCGGTTAAACAGGGTGTCTTAATAACGTCATAAAGTGCTTTCATGAAATCAACCTCTCTTCTAATTTAGCAAGGCTCGATTGAAGCAGCATAAGTTTAGAATATTTCAAAATGTCATAAACATTCAAACCCGCTACGGGCAGCACCTTGAATCCGACTGCATTCCGCGCAGACAGATTAATTTTCTCGTCAACCCCTTCAGTAACGACCAGGCAGTCATCGAAACTAAAGTTACTCATAATATTTATAAAATTCTTGGTTTTGATCTCGGGAAAATCTATCTGATCGATAACGATAAGATTTCCCTCTTGGTTACGCGCGCTCAAAGCCATTCTCAAAGCCAGCCTTTTGACTTTTTTAGGTAAAGAATAGCTGTAATCACGGGGTTTAGGGCCAAAGACCGTACCACCTCCGCGCCATACAGGAGATCTATTGCTCCCGGCTCGTGCTCGACCGGTACCCTTTTGTCTCCAAGGTTTGGCTCCGCCACCACTGACTTCGCCACGAGTTTTGGTACAAGCATTACCGCTTCGGCGATTGGCCCTTTGCATACAAACGACTTCGTGCAAAATGCCTGTATTGATTTCAACATTGAACAATGCCTCGTTCAATTCGATTTCGCCTACTTTTTCAGCTAGAGTATTTAAAACATCACAAACTGCCATGAGAATCTCCTTAAAAGCAGTCCTGGCGATTAGGCTTTTGTATAAATATTGAGCAACCCGTTTTTTGCTCCTGGAACGGTTCCACGAACGAGCAAAACATTATCATCGTTCCGGATATCAACAACTTTCAGATTTTTCTGAGTCATCAATGTGTTACCCATCCGGCCAGGCATTTTTTTTCCTTTGTAGACCCGCGACGGCCAAGCACTACATCCAATGGAACCGGGAGCGCGGTGAAAGTTTGATCCATGGGAGGCACCACCGCCGGAAAACCCATAGCGTTTAATAACGCCCTGGAATCCCATCCCTTTGGTGTTCCCGGATATATCGATGGTATCGCCGATGCTGAAAACATCGGTGAGCGATATTTGCTGCCCTACTTCATACGCTTCAGGGTCGGCAACTCTAAATTCTTTGATATGGTAAAAACCCTTACCCCCCGATCGTTTGAAATGACCGGCTTCGGGTTTGTTTAATCTCGATTCTTTTTTTTCCAGAAAACCTATTTGAATGGCATTATAGCCTTCCTTACCAACAGTCTTCTTTTGTAGAATCGTGCAAGGACCAGCTTCTATAACGGTAACGGGGATTGCTCGCCCGTTTTCGTCATAGACCCGAGTCATGCCTAATTTCCGTCCTAATATCCCTTTCGTATTCGGCATCTGTCTACCTGAATTCTATGTCTGTTACGTTAACCAAGATTATATACCCCAGACTAGCCCTTATACCAAACCAGCAAGATCAGGGTAGTTTGATTTCAACATCGACTCCGGCCGACAATTCAAGCTTCATTAAAGAATCTATAGTCTGCTGGGTCGGTTCGAGTATATCCAACAACCGACGATGTGTCCGCATCTCGAATTGTTCACGGGATTTTTTATCGACATGGGGAGACCGTAATACCGTGTACTTATTAATGCTGGTCGGAAGTGGTATTGGTCCAATGACGGTTGCTCCGGTTCGCCTTGCGGTATCTACAATTTCTCGGGTAGAAAGGTCAAGCAATTTGTGATCATACCCTTTCAATCTGATCCGGATTTTGTCTGTTGGAATCATATGTAACCTCTTATTCGATTATTTCGCTGACAACGCCTGCGCCGACGGTGCGGCCACCTTCACGGATGGCAAAGCGAAGACCTGCTTCCATGGCGATGGGGGTGATCAACTCTCCGACAATATGAATGTTGTCGCCGGGCATAACCATCTCGACCCCTTCTTCAAGGGTACAGACTCCGGTAACGTCAGTGGTTCTAAAATAAAATTGGGGTCGATATCCATTGAAAAAGGGTGTATGACGCCCCCCTTCTTCTTTCGTCAGGATATAGGCTTCAGCTTTGAATTTCTTGTGTGGCTTAATCGACCCCGGCTTCGCCAGGACCTGCCCGCGGACCACATCTTCCCGCTTCACACCCCGAAGCAGAGCGCCGATGTTATCGCCGGCCTGCCCTTCATCGAGCAGCTTGCGAAACATCTCGACCCCGGTACAGGTCGTCTTGGTGGTATTGCGGATGCCGACGATCTCAATCTCGTCACCGACATGGACGACGCCACGCTCAATCCGGCCGGTGGCGACGGTGCCGCGCCCGGAGATGGAGAAGACATCTTCAACCGGCATAAGAAAGGGTTTATCAACGGCACGTTCCGGTTGCGGGATATAACTGTCGACCGCCGCCATCAGGTCCCAGATGCACTTGGCTTTCTCCGGATCTTCGGGAAACTCCAGGGCATGCAGGGCGGAACCATGAACGATGGGAATGTCGTCGCCGGGGAAGTCATACTTATCGAGCAATTCCCGCAGTTCCATCTCAACCAACTCAATCAGTTCAGGGTCGTCTACCATATCGCATTTGTTTAAAAACACCACCATGGCAGGAACACCGACCTGACGAGCCAGGAGGATGTGCTCGCGGGTCTGGGGCATGGGGCCGTCATTGGCGCCAACCACCAGAATCGCCCCGTCCATTTGGGCGGCACCGGTGATCATGTTTTTAATATAGTCGGCATGACCCGGGCAATCGACATGGGCGTAATGGCGCTTTTCGGTTTCGTATTCGACATGAGCCGTGGCGATGGTAATGCCGCGTTCCTTTTCCTCAGGGGCTTTATCGATTTCACTGAAATCGACAAACTTAGCCCAACCCTTGGTAGACAGAACCCGGGTGATCGCTGCCGTCAAAGTCGTTTTGCCATGATCAATGTGACCTATCGTGCCGACATTGCAATGCGGCTTGGTCCGCGCAAATTTTTCCTTCGCCATCGTAATGTACCTCAATCGGGTATAATAATTTATACGCCTCTGATCTTGTGTATTATGGTTTCCGCCCTTTTGGATGGTACCACTGCAAATTCACTAAATTTCATGGAAAACGTTGCTCGCCCTTGCGTCGCCGACCTTAAATCCGTTGAGTAACCGAACATTTCAGACAAAGGGGCTTTGGCGCGGACGATCTGCCGATTTCTTTCAACGTCGACACCGTTGACCTGCGCCCGTTTTTTATTAAGGTCGTTGATAACTTCTCCAAGATAATCATCGGGAGTAATTACCTCTAAATCCATAACCGGCTCAAGCAAGACGGGAGATCCTTGTAAAGCTGCTTTCCGGCACGCCATGGTGGCCGCAACGCCAAACGCCATTTCCGTTGATTTTTCTTCATCATACGAGCCACCGACCAACTTGACGATAACATCGAGCATGGGGTAACCAATAAGCGGTCCGGAATCCAAACTGTTCAGCACACCTTTTTGGATAGCATCAACGAACTGCGATGGAATTAAGTGTTCATCCACCAGGCATTCAAACTGATTGCCGCTACCTTTCGCCCCGGGGTGCAATTCGAGTTCGACATGGCCATACTGCTCTTTTCCACTGCCCAGGGTTTCGAATTTGGCGTCGGCTTTACTTATGGTGGTCAAAGCTTCGCGATAGGCGACCTGGGGTTTGCCCACATTGGCCGCCACTTTAAATTCTCGCACCAGTCGGTCAATGATAATTTCGAGATGCAATTCTCCCATCCCAGAAATTATGGTTTGACCGGTATCTTCACTTAAAGACACCCGAAAGCTGGGATCTTCACGAACTATTTTTTCTAAACTTTCAGAAAGTTGCTGTTCGTCAGCCTTGGTCTTTGGTTCAATGGCCACACCGATAACCGGTTCGGGAAAGGTAATAGTTTCCAAAAGTACATAGTCGCCAAATTCGCAAAGGGTATCGCCGGTTCGGGTGAATTTCAGTCCAGATATAGCACCGATATCCCCCGTCCCGATGGTGGCGACCTCTTCACGTTTATTGGCATGAAGCTTGACTAGTTTCGAGATTTTTTCCGTTTTATTTTTCCGTGGATTAAAGACCTTGGCCCCTATGGCGAGCGCACCTGAGTACACTCGGATAAAGGATAGATTCCCCACGTACGGATCATTTTGCAGTTTAAACACTAACCCACAAAATTTTTCACTCCGTTCTGGCTTGCGGATAAGCGGCGCACCGTCCTTATCCGTCCCCTCTACTGGCGGAACATCAACGGGTGAGGGTAGGTACCATGTGATTGCGTCCAATAAAGGCTGTATGCCTTTGTTTTTGAAGGCGGAACCACAGAGCACTGGAACAAGTTCCAGGGCCAGCGTCGATTTCCTTAACGCTGTACGTACTTCACCGGGAGTGATCTCTTGATCGTTTAAATATTTTTCCATGACGCCCTCATCGAAGTCGGCCAACTTCTCGAGGAGCGCCAAACGGGCGGCCGATGAATCATGTAATAATGTTTCCGGTATGGGCTCTTCAATGACGGTTTGCCCCATGGAGCATTCGTCAAACTTGAGCATTTTTTGACCAACCAGATCGATGATACCTTCGAACTGGTCTTCACTACCGACGGGGAGCGTTATTGCAACCGGAACAGCTCCCAATCTATTTTCGATCTCGGCGAGACATCTTGAGAAAGAAGCCCCGATTCGATCCATTTTGTTGACGAAGGCAATTCGTGGTATTTTATACCGATCGGCCTGCCGCCAAACCGTCTCAGACTGCGGCTCAACTCCACCAACCGCGCAAAACACGGCCACCGCACCATCTAAAACCCGTAGACATCGTTCTACTTCAACAGTGAAATCAACATGCCCCGGAGTATCGATGATGTTAACTTGATAATCGTTCCAGTAACACGTCGTAGCCGCCGAGGTTATGGTAATCCCCCGTTCCTGCTCTTGCTCCATCCAATCCATAACCGCGGTGCCGTCATGGACCTCACCGAGTTTATGTGAACGCCCCGTGTAATAGAGGATACGTTCGGTGGTGGTGGTTTTCCCTGCATCGATATGGGCCATTATGCCGATATTGCGCACATTGGATAATGGTTCTATCCCCGCCAAAATAAATACCCGTGGTCCTATAAATCACTTCTCGACGTACCGTCAAAGAAAAAAATATTCCTGCATATACAGCATATCTACTACGTTTGTCAATATACTTTTTCAAGGACAACGAAATAAATTCACATTTACCAGCGATAGTGGGCAAACGCTTTATTCGCCTCGGCCATCTTGTGGGTATCATCTTTTTTCTTGATAGAGGCACCCCGGTTGTTATACGCATCCAAGAGTTCGGCCGCCAATTTTTCTGACATTTTCTGGCCCGACCGACCTTGGGAAAAACCAATAATCCAACGAATCGCCAAGGCATTACGCCGCTCGGGACGCACTTCGACCGGAACCTGATAGGTAGCCCCACCGACCCGTCGACTTTTAACCTCGACGCGGGGACGGACGTTCTCCATCGCTTCCTCGAAAACCGTCAGCGGTTCGTGATCGGCAATTTTGGTGCTTATAATTTCCATTGCATCATAAAAGAGCCTGCGGGCAACGGTTTTTTTACCATCACCCATCAACCCATTGGTGAACTTAGCCACCAACACCGAGTTAAATATAGGGTCCGGAGCAACGGGTCGTTTATCCAATAATTTTTTTCTAGGCATACATTAACTCATTCCGAATCATAACAGAAATTTATTTAGGACGCTTAGCTCCATACTTCGAACGCCCCTGACGACGGTCATTCACACCCAGGGTATCCAGCGTTCCCCGGATAATATGATACCGAACACCGGGTAGATCCTTGACGCGTCCCCCTCGGATCAGCACCACAGAATGCTCCTGCAGATTATGTCCGATCCCTGGGATATAAGAAGTTACTTCGATCCCGTTGGTCAATCGCACCCTGGCGACTTTACGCAAGGCCGAGTTCGGTTTCTTAGGAGTGGTCGTATACACACGCACACACACACCACGTTTTTGCGGACAATCCTGCAAAGCGGGGGTATTAGACCGCTTGACCATTTTCTTCCGACCATTTCTGACTAGCTGATTAATCGTGGGCATCCAGGCAACTCCTTTTAATAATACGGCCGGCTTCCCTCCAACAGAGGGGCAAGCATTAAAGAAAGAATTAATAATCGAATATATCGTAAAGGTCAAGTTTTATCTTTGATGATTATCTTTAATGAGGCGATATCTCTCCAAACCTGTTCCTGCAGAAATCAGTCGTCCCATGATGACGTTCTCTTTCAACCCTGACAAATCGTCTATTTTTCCAGCCATAGCGGCGTTGGTTAAGACTTTGGTGGTTTCTTGAAAGGAAGCCGCGGAAATAAAAGAATCCGTGGAGAGGGAGGCTTTGGTTACCCCCAGCAACAAGGGCTCAGCTGCAGCCGGCTGTAGTTTGTCTCGCAGTAAATGTTCGTTTTCTTCCTGAAATTTCCACCATTCAACTTGTTGGTCGAGCATAAATTTCGAGTCGCCAGCATCGGTGATGCGCACGCGTTTCAACATTTGGCGCACAATGGTTTCAATATGTTTATCATTGATTTTAACACCTTGCAAACGATACACTTCCTGGATTTCGTTGACCAGGAAGCGAGCCAGGGCTTCTGCGCCTTTCACGCGAAGAATATCGTTGGGAAGCCTGATCCCTTCCATCAAAGGATCTCCGGCCTCGACCCGATCATTTTCATGGACCGTGATATGTTTGGATTTGGCGATCAGGTATTCTTTCGGTTCCCCGATTTCAGGTGTAATAATGACCCGACGTTTTCCCTTCAAATCCTTGCCGAAACTTACCCTACCGTCAATCTCCGAAATAACCGCTTGTTCCTTGGGTTTTCGGACCTCAAACAATTCCGCGACCCGGGGAAGCCCACCAGTAATATCTTTGGTTTTAGTTGTTTCCCGCGGAATTTTAGCAATCACCGAACCGGGGGTGATAATATCCTGCTCATTGACCGTGATAATCGAACCGACCGGCAACGGGTATCGGGCGGCCAACTCGCCGTCCGGCAGTTTCATTGTCCTGCCACGCTCATCTTTAATGGAAACACGTGGGTTCAGTTGCTTGGTGGAACTCACCGGGGTGATGACCTTACTGGCCTTCCCGGTGATCTGGTCGACCCGTTCCTGCATGGAGTCGCCTTCGATGATATCCCCGTATTTAATTTTACCCCCGACCTCGGCCACGATGGGGATAGAAAAAGCATCCCAATCAGCGATGACCGTTCCCGGATCCACCACGAGTCCATCAGTGATCCGCAAAGTGGCACCATAGGGCACCGGGAACCGTTCACGGTCGACCCCCCTGTCATCGAGGACCGTAATTTCGGCATTTCGGTTCATGACCACTTCAAAACCTTCGTTGTTCTTGACCGAGTGCAGGTTTTTGTAACGAATTTGCCCCCCGCGCTGCGTTCGCACTTCCGCCTGTTCCACTGCACCCCTGGCCGTCCCCCCGATATGAAAGGTCCTCATGGTCAACTGTGTGCCTGGTTCGCCAATGGATTGTGCCGCAATAATACCAACGGCTTCACCGATATTCACCATATGGCCACGACCGAGATCACGGCCATAACACATGGCGCAAACGCCTCGTTTAGCCTCGCAAGTCAGTACCGATCTGATATGAACACGATCGATGCCGGCAGCCTCAATGGCCTCCACGCGATCTTCCGTGATCTCCATCTCCATCCCGACAAGTATTTCACCGGTATGCGGATCGACCACATCCTCAAGGGCCACCCGGCCCAATATACGCTCACCGATACGGACAATCACCTCGCCACCTTCGATCAACGGTTCAGCAAGCGTCCCCCGCATAGTACCGCAGTCTTTCATGACGATAGTGGAGTCTTGGGCGACATCAACCAAGCGACGGGTCAGATACCCGGAGTTGGCAGTTTTGAGCGCGGTATCCGCCAACCCTTTACGCGCACCATGGGTTGAAATGAAATATTCCAGCACGCTCAGGCCTTCTCGGAAGTTGGCCTTGATCGGCGTTTCAATAATCTCACCGGAAGGTTTGGCCATAAGGCCGCGCATACCCGCAAGCTGCCTGATCTGATCCTTGGATCCACGGGCACCAGAATCGGCCATGATGTAGACGGAATTAAAGCTCTTGATCTCTTGAACCTTTCCTGACGAATCCTGGACGAATTGAACCGCCATTTCGTCCATCATTTCTTTAGTAATCTTGTCCGTGGCCTTCGACCATATATCAATGATTTTATTATATTTCTCTCCGTCGGTAATTAACCCGTCTGAATACTGCTGATCAACGTCAGCAGCTTCCTTTTCGGCGTCTTCGACAAACTCTTCCTTCCGTACCGGAATCTTCATATCATTAATACAAATGGATATTCCAGCGCGGGTGGCATATTCATAACCAAGATCTTTCAGTCTATCGGCAAGGAGGACGGTCTCTTTGGTGCCGCCATGGCGATAGGTATAGTCGATCAGAAAAGCCAATTCTTTCTTGGACAATTCTTTGTTGACCAGGGCATAGGGAACGACGGCGGGTAAAAGCTCACCGACGAGCATCCGACCGATGGTCGTATCGACCAACGTCCCTTTAATCCGTACCTTTACCCTGGCCTGCATGTGGGCGGCCCCATGGTCATAAGCAATGCGGGCTTCTTGGGCAGAGCCAAAAATTGCCCCTTCCCCGATGACCCCAAAACGTTCCCGGGTCATATAGTACAAGCCGAGGACAATATCCTGGCTCGGTATGATAATTGGCCCGCCGTTGGCCGGGGAGAGAATATTATTGGTTGACATCATCAGCACCCTGGCCTCGACTTGAGCCTCGACCGACAAAGGCACATGGACGGCCATCTGGTCGCCGTCAAAGTCAGCATTAAAGGCTGCGCAAACCAGCGGATGCAGCTGGATGGCCTTGCCTTCAATCAAGACAACCTCAAAGGCCTGCATGCCGAGTCTATGCAAGGTTGGCGCCCGATTCAGGATAACCGGGTACTCCTGAACGATATCATCGAGCACATCCCATACTTCTTTGGTGCCTTTCTCAACCATCTTCCGGGCACTTTTAATCGTGGTGACATACCCTTTCCGCTCAAGCTTGTTGTAGATAAACGGTTTGAATAACTCCAACGCCATCTTTTTCGGTAAACCGCACTGATGAAGACGCAAATGGGGACCGACAACAATGACGGAACGACCGGAATAATCGACCCGTTTCCCGAGGAGGTTCTGCCGGAAGCGACCCTGTTTGCCTTTGAGCATGTCGGAAAGCGATTTAAGCGGTCGTTTATTCGGGCCCGTGATCGTCCGACCACGACGACCATTATCAAACAGGACATCGACGGCTTCCTGCAACATGCGTTTTTCGTTGCGAATGATGATATCGGGCGCATCGAGTTCTAATAACCGTTTCAATCGGTTGTTCCGATTAATGACGCGCCGGTAGAGATCGTTGAGGTCGGAAGTGGCAAAACGCCCACCCTCGAGGGGCACCAGCGGTCGTAAATCGGGCGGCAACACAGGGATGACCTCTAAAATCATCCACTCAGGGCGATTACCGGAGTCACGAAAAGCTTCGACCACGTTCAACCGCTTGCCATATTTCGTGCGCTTGGTAACGGACCCGGTTTCCTTCATCTCTTTACGAAGAGTAATGGAAAGCTCCTTCAGGTCCAGCCCCATCAACATTTCTCGTATAGCTTCGGCGCCAATTCCGACCCGAAATTTTCCGGGGTGTTCTTCCAGGGCGGTTCGATACTGGTCTTCATTGAGCAGCGAACCAACCGGCATATCTTCGACACCGGAGGCCACAACAGCATAGGATTCGAAATAAAGAATGCGCTCCAGTTGTTTCAGCGTCATGTCAAGGATTGCACCAATTTTGGAGGGCAGACTCTTGAGAAACCAAATGTGGGCAACAGGGGCGGCAAGTTCGATATGTCCTAACCGTTCCCTGCGGACCTTCGACTGAATAACCTCGACGCCGCATTTTTCACAGACAACCCCGCGATGTTTCATCCGTTTGTACTTGCCGCAGTTGCACTCATAGTCTTTTACCGGGCCAAAGATTTTGGCGCAGAAAAGACCGTCACGTTCAGGTTTGAACGTTCTATAATTGATGGTTTCCGGCTTTTTTACTTCACCATGCGACCACTCCCTGATCTTGTCCGGGGAGGCGAGCGAAATTTTCACCTTATTAAAACTGACGGGACCTTTCGGCTTTGCAAAGAAGCTAAACAGTTCTTCCACGAAATCACCTATCCTATTTCAAATCAATCCGTTAAAACGGCCGAAACAAAGGTTTCTTGTAAATACATTCCTGGTTGACGCAAGCCACGAGAGCTATTCTTGCAGCTCAATATCCAGGCAAAGCCCTTTCAACTCTTTGACAAGCACATGGAACGATTCCGGCAACCCTGTCTCAAGGAAGTTGTTGCCTTTGACAATTTTTTCATACATCGTTGTCCGCCCTTCAACATCATCGGATTTGACCGTCAGAAATTCCTTGAGGGTATACGCTGCGCCATAGGCCTCCATGGCCCAGACCTCCATTTCCCCTAACCGCTGCCCACCGAATTGAGCCTTACCACCCAAAGGTTGCTGCGTGACCAGCGAATAGGGTCCGGTGGAACGGGCATGGATCTTATTGTCAACCAAATGATGCAGTTTGAGCATGTACATCACGCCGACGGTGATCTGATTATCGAAGGCCTCACCAGTCAAACCGTCGTAAAGGGTCGATTGTCCGACCTCATCAACACCTGCCTCCACCAGCATTTGCCGTATTTCCGACTCGGAAGCTCCGTCAAATACCGGGGTGGCTACATGGATTCCATGACCGTATTTACGCATGAATTCGACCAGGGCCTCATCACTGAGTCCTTCGGTCAAACGCTGGTATTCATCCTGGCTATAAATATCCTGCAGGCGTTGCTTCAAGCGTTCGACTTCATTCTGCTTCGCGAATGCGGCAACCTGCGCCCCAAGTTTTTTGGCCGCAAAGCCCAGATGGCATTCTAACACTTGGCCGACATTCATACGTGAGGGAACGCCCAGCGGGTTAAGCACGATGTCAACGGTAGTGCCATCGGCAAAGAAAGGCATGTCTTCCTCGGGAAGCAACCGTGAAACGACGCCTTTATTGCCGTGACGCCCGGCCATTTTATCACCGACTGACAGTTTACGCTTGGTCGCGACATAAATCTTGACCATTTTGACGACACCGGGAGGCAGGTCATCGCCCTTCTCCATCCGTTCCACAACGCCCTGATAGCGACCGCGAACGATACTGGCCTGACTGTTGTAGCGCGTAAAAACAGATTCGATATCATCAGCATATTTGGCTTTGTCGGCAAAGTCTAGTTCACGAAGATCGGCAAAGCTGATCTGGTCGACTATTTTGGGGGTCAATTGCTTGCCCAGCTTGAGGAGCACCTTTCCTTTATTATCGACAATATCGCTTTTGGCGGTACGGCCATCTAAAAGATCCGCCAAAGATTTCCGTACCCCTTTTTTCAAGCTTTTAAGTTCATCTTCCATGTCCCGATTAAGGCGTTCAATCTCTATTTCCTCAATCATGAGGGTGCGTTCATCTTTATCCACCCCTTTCCGGGAAAAGACTTTGGCATCAATAACCACTCCTTCGATACCGGGTGGAACACGCAAGGATGAATCTTTTACATCGCCGGCCTTTTCGCCAAAAATAGCCCTGAGCAACTTCTCTTCCGGCGAAAGCATACTTTCACCCTTTGGGGTAACCTTACCAACCAGCATATCGCCGGCCCGTACTTCCGCGCCGATTCGTACGATTCCAGATTCATCAAGATTACGAAGTCCTTCTTCCCCGACATTGGGAATATCGCGGGTTATTTCCTCTTTGCCAAGTTTGGTGTCACGCGCCATTGTCTCGAAAATTTCAACGTGCACGGAAGTAAAGGTATCTTCTTTTAATAAACGCTCGTTAATCAGGATAGAATCTTCGAAGTTATATCCGCGCCAAGGCATGAAAGCGATGGTCACGTTTTTACCCAAGGCCAATTCTCCAGCCTCAGTCGAGGGACCATCGGCAAGCACCGAACCCTTGACAACCCGTTCGCCGGGCAGAACCAGGGCTCTTTGATTAAAACAAGTATTCTGGTTGGACTTTTTATATTTTGATAAATGATAAACACCGATTCCAGTGTCAAATCCATCGATACCGGGTTCATCGTAACGAACCACAATACGATTGGCATCTGACTCTTCCACAACACCGTTTCCTCCGGAAAGTAAACAGGCGCCTGAATCACGTGCCACATATTTTTCGACCCCGGTCCCCACCAAAGGTGAGCGCGTTTGCAGAAGCGGAACCGCTTGTCGCTGCATGTTAGAACCCATCAAGGCCCGGTTCGCATCGTCATTTTCAAGAAAGGGAATCAACGAGGCAGCAACGGAAACCATCTGATTAGGAGCTACATCCATCATGGTTATCTCATCAGCGGAGACCATGGAAACCTCGCTCTCATGCCGGGCAATCAGATAGTCGTCGACGAGACGTCCGGCGGCAATGGGTACCTTGGCAGGAGCGATAACATGATTCTCTTCTTGTAGAGCCGAAAGGTACTTATAATCATCGGAAACCATCCGCTCTTTCACATACCGGTAAGGCGTTTCGATGAATCCGTAGGGATTGACGGTCGCGTACGTGGCCAGGGAAACTATCAAACCAATATTAGGTCCTTCAGGTGTTTCAACCGGACAGATACGACCATAATGGGTCGGATGGACATCGCGGACCTCAAAACCGGCACGTTCCCGGGAAAGCCCTCCAGGTCCAAGCGCAGATAGACGACGCTTATGCGTGACCTCAGACAGGGGATTAGTCTGATCCATGAATTGGGACAATTGACTGGTGCCGAAAAACTCTTTGATCGCGGAGGTCACGGGTTTAGGGTTGACGAGATCATGGGGCATCAATGTTTCGATTTCCTGCAAGGTCATCCGTTCCTTGATAGCCCGTTCCATCCGAACAAGGCCCATGCGAAACTGGTTTTCACAGAGTTCGCCAACGGTTCGTACCCTCCGGTTCCCAAGATGATCAATATCATCACCATCTTTCAATTCATCTTTAATCCTGACCAAATGCTTGACACTTTTAACAATATCTTCCTTTGTCAAGGTACGGACTTCAATAGGGGTACTCACGCCGAGTTTGGTATTAATTTTGTACCGGCCTACCTCGGAAAGATCATAGGTGGTGGCACTGAAAAACAAATTATCGAAAAATGTTTTGGCTACCTCAGAAGTCGGCGGACTGGAAGGACGCAAACGGCGATAAATTTCAATCAAGGCTTCTTCAGTGTCCTTAATTTTATCTATCAAGAGGGTTTTCCGGAAGGATTCACTGAAATTCACGCCATCGATAAAAAGTAAGGCAAAGGAATTAACCCCGGCGTCGATAAAAGTCTGCAGGATGGCGGGGGAAACGACATCATTACATTTTGCCAGAATCTCACCGGATTGCGGCGAAACGATATCACCGGCAAAAAAACGACCGTGAATTTCTTCGACTTCGACGGGCAGAGACGTGACGCCGAGACTTTCGATTTTCTTGGCAAGGGTCTTGGTAACTTTTTTCCCTTTCTTGGCGATAACCGCCCCATCCGCCGGATTGATAATATCGGTGGCCAGACGTTGATTGGCAAAAGTCACCGGGTTAAAAGCCACCGCATACTTTTTCCCGTCAAAATGAATGGTATCGGAATAATAGAATTCATTGAGCAATTCTTCATCATTATATCCCAATGCTTTTAAAAGGACGCTGACCGGAAGTTTGCGGCGACGGTCAATTCGCACATAGAGGACGTCTTTGATATCGAATTCAAAATCAAGCCAGGAGCCCCGCACAGGAATAATCCGTGCAGAATAAAGCCGTTTGCCCGAGGCATGTGATTTGCCGTGATCATGGGTATAAAACAGACCAGGGGAACGCTGCAATTGATTAACAACCACCCGTTCCGTGCCATTAACCACAAAGACGCCATCTTGGGTCATAAGTGGTAAGGCCCCGAGGAATACTTCCTGCTCTTTGATATCACGGACGGACTGCACCCCGGTTTCCTCATCGACATCAAAGGTGATCAAGCGAACGGTAATTTTAAGCGGAGCCTCGAAGGTCATCCCCCTTTCGATACACTCGGGAACCGTATATTTGGGCTCACCAAAGGAATACCGAACAAATTCCAAAGAACACAATCCATTGAAATCTGTGATAGGAAATATACTCTGAAAGATGGCTTGCAAACCATTATCTTTACGTAACTCAGGCGCAATACCCCTTTGCAGAAAGTGCTCGTAAGATTCCCGCTGCATTGCGATAAGATGTGGCGGTTCAATAATCTGGCTTGTTTTAGCAAAACTCTTACGTACTCTTCTCATAGTTTCCTCGAAACATTCCGCGTGATTCAGATTGATATGCGATAATTCATTGAAATTAAACCGATATATTCGACGAACATCCAACCTGTAAAAAAATAAAACCTACAAACACAGGAACGCTACGGGGCGTGAAGCCCTGTAGCGTTACCTGAGAATGCTTTGCCGTCGGGGGATATTGCTTCCCGACACGCACAAGTAAAATAATTATTTGATTTCTACACTACCGCCAGCGCTTTCGATCTGAGCCTTGATCGCTGCCGCTTCATCTTTGCTGACCCCTTCTTTTACCGCTGCAGGTACACCTTCAACCAGGTCCTTAGCTTCTTTCAAGCCGAGGGAGGTGATGGCGCGAACCTCTTTAATAACCTTAATTTTCTGGTCACCGGAGCTGGTCAGAATAACATCAAACTCTGTTTGCTCCTCAACGACCGCGGCACCTTCTCCACCGCCGGCGGCAGCAGCGACGGCTACCGGTGCGGCAGCTGAGACTCCAAATTTCTCTTCCAACTCCTTGATAAGCTCAGAGAGTTCAAGGACGGTCATATTAGCGATAAAGTCGATCACATCTTGTTTAGTTACAGCCATTTTCATTCCTCCTAAATATAATCAAAATGATACCCTTGCACATAGCCGTGCAGAGAGTGTAATATTTAATTTTCCTTCTGCTCTTTAATTGCTGTCAAAGCGTAGACTAATCCCTGGGGGACGGCATTCAGAACACGGACAAAGCTGGTCGGTACGGCCGCCATGGTGCCGAGGAGTTTGGCCAGCAATTCTTCTCTGCAAGGTAACAAAGAGAGCGCCTGGACATCTTCGACGCTCAGCATATTACCCGCAAGGGCCGCGGAACGAATTGTAAACGCTTTAAATTCTTTGGCAAAAGTTGTTAAAACTTTTGCAGGCCCCACCGGTTCGGTGAATCCAATCGCCACAGCAGTGGTCCCGGTAAACGAATCACTCAGGCTTTCATACGCCGTACCTTTGACTGCAAGTCGCAATAACGTATTTTTAGCAACTTGAATCTGAGCGTCGTTTTCACGAAGATTTTTTCGCAGTTTTTCCAGTTCCGTAACTTTTAGTCCGCGGTAATCGGCGACAACAGCAAACTTAGCTTTAGAAAAAGTTTCGTTAAGTTCACTGATGGCATCGGTCTTTTGGTCGCGATTCAACGTTTATACCTCCTTACTTATGTTATGGGACGGTCAGAAGAGCAGAGTAGAGGAATGAAGACTATCAGCCGGTATAATAAATTTGAGCCGGTTTGGTCTGGGCAGGTGGCAGGTCTTTTTTGAAATGCCATTATACTTCCGTGCCTGCTGTCTCTGACCTTCCCTGGAATTAATCTTATTGGTGCGGCATCGTCGGGATGAAGACCAAGGGAGTAATAGGCTGCTTAATCAGTCTAGGCTGATTTAAGGAGCGAACGCACCTGTAAAGGATCTATTTTGAAACCAGGTCCCATCGTGCTGGAGACGGATATGGCACGGAGATAAATGCCTTTGCTGGTCGAGGGCTTGAGTTGAATAAGCTTGTCAATAAAGGACATGATATTTTCAGCAAGTTTCTCGACGCCGAAAGAGCCTTTGCCCATGACGGCGTGCACGACCCCGGCCTTATCGACCCGAAAGTCAACCTTGCCTTTTTTGATTTCATTAACGACCCGTTCGATATCAAAGGTGACGGTTCCCAGCTTGGCGTTGGGCATAAGATTTCTCGGTCCGAGAATTCGACCGATCTTGCCGACCTCACCCATCATGTCGGGGGTGGCAATGGTCTTGTCGAAATCAAGCCAGCCGCCTTTAATTTTTTCAATCAATTCGTCGGAACCAGCGTAGTCCGCACCAGCGGCTAAGGCCTCTTTTTCTTTTTCGCCCTTGGCGAAAACGAGGACGCGGGCGGTTTTCCCTGTACCATTGGGAAGAATGACACTGGAACGGACCATCTGGTCGGCATGTCGAGGATCTACGCCCAAACGAACAGCGATATCGATGGATTCATCAAATTTGGCGAATTTGGCTTTAAGGACCTGGTCGAGACCGTCGGCAAGATCGTGGAGCGCCTTACGGTCGACCAAGGCAACGACATTTTTATAATTTTTCCCACGTTTAGGCATAGTAACCCCTTTATTCTCCCTGGTGCACTGTGGTTGCACAGGTATAACGAATTGAATAAGACTTATTTAACGATGGTAATGCCGCAACTTCTTGCGGTCCCTTCAATGATGCGAATAGCCTGATCAATGTTATAGGCATTCAAATCGGGCATTTTGATCTCGGCGATTTCGCGAATTTTCGCTGCATCCAACTCGGCAACCCTTTCTTTCTTAGGATTGCTGGAGCCTTTGGTCAAGCCTGCTGCTTTCTTGAGCAAGACGGATGCGGGCGGCGTCTTGGTGATAAAACTGTAGGACCGGTCAGAATAGACGGTGATGACAACCGGGATAATGGTGTCGCCGACGGATTGGGTCTGCGCATTAAAGGATTTACAAAAATCCATTATGTTCACACCATGCTGCCCAAGTGCAGGACCGACGGGGGGGGAAGGATTTGCTTTCCCTGCTGGAATCTGTAGTTTAATGAATGCTTGTATTTTTTTTGCCATAATATAATCCTCCGCGATAAACCGGGAGCTTAATTTTTACTCACCTGGATATATTCGAGTTCAACCGGCGTTGAACGACCGAAAATTGAAACGGTCACTCTCACCCGGCCCTTATCCGGATACACTTCTTCGATGACACCTTGGAAATTAGCAAACGGTCCGTCGATAACTCGTACGGGGTCACCCTCAACAAAGATCACTTTCGGTTTGGGTTTATTGGCGCCTTCAGCGATCCGGCCTAAAATCTTTCGGGCTTCTTTATCGGTCAGGGATGGAATTTTTTTATAAATGTCTTTGTCGGACCCGGCTTGATTCATATTAATACCAACAAAACCGGTGACTCTTGGGGTTTCCTGAACCGTATGCCAAGAGTGCTCATTCATTTCCATATTAACCAGGATGTATCCTGGGAAAAATTTACGTTCCGACGTTTTCCGAGCGCCCTTCACCATTTCCACAACCTGTTCCGTGGGGACAAGGATTTCGTCAAAAAGTTCTTCCTGACCTGCTAATTTAATCCGTTCTTCAAGCGTTGCTTTTACCTTATTTTCAAAACCAGTGTGCGTATGTACAATGTACCAACATTTTGCCATGACTAAGCCCCAGCGTGTCAATTATTTTAGAATGGTTGACACTAATTTGCCCAGAAGAAGATCAACGGAACCGAGATACAAGGAGATAACGACCACCAAAAGGATGACAAAACCCGTCAATCCGGCGGTAGTTTTCTTTCCCGGCCAGACAATCTTACGAAATTCGGAATGCACCTCATTAATAAATTGACGAATGCCAGAGGGGGAGAAGTAGGACCTACCTTCAAGATCACCAGACTCTTTTTTGGTATCCATACCTACCTTACCTGTCCGAATTATTTTTTTTATCGACATTATTTTGCTGAGAAGCTTAAAAATTCACATTGCTGTGAATGTTATCAATGGCAGGCCAGGAGGGACTCGAACCCCCAACCCCCGGATTTGGAGTCCGGTGCTCTACCATTAGAGCTACTGGCCTTTCTATTTAGTTTCCTTGTGCGGGGTGTGAACCTTACAAAAAGGGCAATATTTTTTCAATTCCAACTTATGAGGAATGGTCCGTTTATTTTTCGTGGTGGTGTAATTGCGTTGCTTACAATCTTGACAAGCTAACGTTATATTATCTCTCATATTCAACTCTATTAGAGTGACTGCAGCCGGGTCAAGCCCGGCTGCTCATCTCACTTCAATGATATCCCTGTGAAAGGAATAGCGATTATTCGATTATTTCGCTGACAACGCCTGCGCCGACGGTGCGGCCACCTTCACGGATGGCAAAGCGAAGACCTGCTTCCATGGCGATGGGGGTGATCAACTCTCCGACAATATGAATGTTGTCGCCGGGCATAACCATCTCGACCCCTTCTTCAAGGGTACAGACTCCGGTAACGTCAGTGGTTCTAAAATAAAATTGGGGTCGATATCCATTGAAAAAGGGTGTATGACGCCCCCCTTCTTCTTTCGTCAGGATATAGGCTTCAGCTTTGAATTTCTTGTGTGGCTTAATCGACCCCGGCTTCGCCAGGACCTGCCCGCGGACCACATCTTCCCGCTTCACACCCCGAAGCAGAGCGCCGATGTTATCGCCGGCCTGCCCTTCATCGAGCAGCTTGCGAAACATCTCGACCCCGGTACAGGTCGTCTTGGTGGTATTGCGGATGCCGACGATCTCAATCTCGTCACCGACATGGACGACGCCACGCTCAATCCGGCCGGTGGCGACGGTGCCGCGCCCGGAGATGGAGAAGACATCTTCAACCGGCATAAGAAAGGGTTTATCAACGGCACGTTCCGGTTGCGGGATATAACTGTCGACCGCCGCCATCAGGTCCCAGATGCACTTGGCTTTCTCCGGATCTTCGGGAAACTCCAGGGCATGCAGGGCGGAACCATGAACGATGGGAATGTCGTCGCCGGGGAAGTCATACTTATCGAGCAATTCCCGCAGTTCCATCTCAACCAACTCAATCAGTTCAGGGTCGTCTACCATATCGCATTTGTTTAAAAACACCACCATGGCAGGAACACCGACCTGACGAGCCAGGAGGATGTGCTCGCGGGTCTGGGGCATGGGGCCGTCATTGGCGCCAACCACCAGAATCGCCCCGTCCATTTGGGCGGCACCGGTGATCATGTTTTTAATATAGTCGGCATGACCCGGGCAATCGACATGGGCGTAATGGCGCTTTTCGGTTTCGTATTCGACATGAGCCGTGGCGATGGTAATGCCGCGTTCCTTTTCCTCAGGGGCTTTATCGATTTCACTGAAATCGACAAACTTAGCCCAACCCTTGGTAGACAGAACCCGGGTGATCGCTGCCGTCAAAGTCGTTTTGCCATGATCAATGTGACCTATCGTGCCGACATTGCAATGCGGCTTGGTCCGCGCAAATTTTTCCTTCGCCATCTCATGTCTCCTTAGACAGAAGTTCAACTAGACTCAGCCGATTTTCAATAGCAACCCGCTGATACTTGGAGCCCACGATCGGGATTGAACCGATGACTTCCTCCTTACCAAGGAGGTACTCTACCACTGAGTTACGTGGGCGAAGAACGATAACAGTAAAAACTTTCTTTTACCTGGTTGGAGAGTCCGTACGCAATGGAGCGGGAAACGAGACTCGAACCCGCAACCCTCAGCTTGGAAGGCTGATGCTCTACCATTGAGCTATTCCCGCTTACAGCAACACGAACTCCAAAAGGCCCGGCCGGCCGTATTCACTAAATGGTGGAGGGGGGAGGATTCGAACCTCCGAAGGCTGAGCCGACAGATTTACAGTCTGTTCCCTTTGGCCGCTCGGGAACCCCTCCACTCTATAACCAGAAGACAAAAGACAGGAAGCAGATGCTACAAACCTACCCAGTTGCTACCTGACTTTCAGCTTCCGCCCAATCTGGAGCTGGCGATGGGACTTGAACCCGCAACCCCCTGATTACAAATCAGGTGCTCTGCCAATTGAGCTACGCCAGCATTAAGCAAAAAATTATAACCTATTAAAATTAAAAATCAATAGTTTTTTCTCTGTTAAGGACATTTAGTGCGATGCTGCATAAAAAAACCGGGAAGTCGGGTTCCCGGTTTTTTTATGTTTTCTTAAAAAACCGAGGATTATTGATTCAAAGGGTTTTTTATGTAAGAAGATTCTCGATACCGCTCAAAGGCCATGGCGAAGGTTCGGTACGCAATGTGGGCAAATTTGGTATACGGCATATACAGAAAAAGCATGGCCACTGCAATCAAGTGCAGATAATACACCACATATCCCAGTGATGGTATCCCTATAATCCGCAACAACTCAGCGGCCAAACCCGTAACGCCCACGCCCATAATCATCCAGATTAAAAACCAGTCATAGAAGGTGTTGGTGGCTTTCCCTGCTGCTTCCATTTTGGTTCTATTGAGCCAGAGAATACCAATGCCTCCAATCATGGCTACCGCCGAAACATTAGCCAGCAGCTTAACCGGATTCCACATGGAAATCGGACCGTGCATTGAAGGGATAAAGATACCAATGACATCTTGGGTGAACAATGAATAGCAGGTAACGATAAACAGTCCGATAAAACCTAACATCAACGGACGGTGTCCCTTGACCCTGTCCACATTGACCGTGCATTCTCTGAACCGGTTATGCTGCAGGATTTCAATCAACGACGGCCACAGAAACTTTTTAACAAATTGGACAAGCGAAGGCCGATAGGGAACATCCTTCAGACCAATAGACGCCTCCATGCCTTTCCACAATGCTGAAATGCCTTTATAAAGTGAAGTCAAGGCGATACCAACGGCGGTCAGCATGATGAGATCAATAAAGAGTACATTTTTAGCAAGCAGCCGAAAATCCCAATGTCCGAAAAATTGGGTGTAGCCGACACGAGCGAATTGTTCACCTGCGGGGATATGCATACCGCCAGAGATCAACCAACAAAAAAGAATGGCGGCCGCAGGAATCCCAATGAGAATTGGCAAATTTTTAACGGAACTGCACAAAGTCGCCAGCGCTTTGGGCCAACCAAGTGCACGGTAGGCGTATGCTCGAATGGCTCCGAGCACGTCTCCAGGTCGGGCCCCACGCGGACACATTTCGGTACAGTCGCCACATTGGTGGCAGAGAAAAACGTTAGGGTCGTAGATGAGTTTTTCTTTCAATCCCCACTGAGCTAAAATCATCTCTTTTCTGGGAAAAGGTTTATCATCGGAGGAAAGCGGGCATGCGACCGAACAGGTCGCACATTGATAACACTGTTTCAAAGTGTCGCCACCCGCCTCCTTCATGGCTTTAATAAATTCAAGATCGGGTTGCACGTTCATGGACATTATTTCCTCCTGTCATGAAAGGTGATGATCAGCATGTCGAGTAGGCTTGCCACCACTTAGCTAAATACTTACCGCCATCTTCAAGAGATGGCGGTAAGGGGTTAGAGTCAGATGTACTTAGAAACCTTTGAAAGGATTGGGCCCCATGGCGATAATTTCCTCGACAAACTCATCGAGAATAGCAGGGATTTTGTCGTAATCGGAAATGGCGATTTCTCGAACGCCGCAACGTTCCGGTTCCAATCCCAAGGAGCCGAGGGTTTCACCAATATTTTCCATACGTTTGGTGGCAATCTCTGATCCCTTGACAAAGTGGCATTGATAATCATCGCCATACTTACAACCAAGGAGCAAAGCCCCATCGATACCAGAAGACATCGCATCCTTAATCCAGACCATGTTCATGGAGCCTAGACAACGGACAGGGATGAAGCGAACCAGCCTGTTAATCTTATTCCGGTGCATGCCAGACATGTCGATTGCAGGATAAGCATCATTTTCACAAACAAAGACCACAATGCGCAATTTATCTTCATCGTCATCTGGCACTTCGATGGCTTTAACCATCGAACCGATCATATCAATGCTATAGTCGGCAAAGTTAATGATCCTTTCAGGACAGGCTCCCATACAAGTCCCGCAACGACGGCAACGCGTCGGATTAGGCAGGGGTGTACCCTTTTCATCATCATCCAAAGCGCCGAAGGGACATTCTTCAGTACAGCGTTTGCACTGCGTGCAGCGGGAAAAGAAGAAATCAGGATAGGTCTGATCTCCTGAACGGGGATGAACAGAAACGCCACGATTGGCAGATTCAATACACTGAATAGCTTTTAAAGCGGCGCCGGTGGCATCGTCGATAGTCTCCTCCATGGTTTCGGCTTTGCGTACCCCACCACAGTTATAGACACCCGTTCTTCTGGTCTCATACGGGAAGCAGATAAAGTGAGAATCAGCATACCCGTCAAACAGATCCAGATCGAGGAATGCCGGACCCTGGCGGTAGGCCAGGTTAATGACGCTCTCGGTTGCTGTGGTCGGTACCATACCGGCTGCCAGGACTACCATATCGACTTCAATCTGGAGATTTTCGCCGAGAAGATTATCCTCCACGTCAACGGTTAGTCCGTTGCCGGCGGCAGCGACTTTGGTGACGGCGGCCTTGGTCATGAAAACACCGTCTTTGGCCTGCATACCTTTATAGAAAAGCTCGGTATTGCCGGGGGTTCGCATATGCTGATAAAGGATATACGCCATGCCGTCTACGGGGTTGTCTTCAACTACATAGTTGGCCTGTTTCAGAGCCACCATGGAGGTGACGGAGTTGCAGTAGGGAAAATCCTTGTCATGGTCCTTGCCGCCTGGGCTCTGGACAAAAGCCACACGAGCTGGAACCTTGCCGTTCTTGGCAAGTTTCTCGAATTCCGCATTCGTGACCACATTAGCCAGGGTACCGTACCCCAAATGTTCATATTGGGAGACATCCGCAGGTTTCCAACCGGTCGCCAACACCACGGCCCCAAACATAAGACCATCGGGATTAAGCGATGTATATTTCTGAAGCCCTTTATTGGGATCTTCCGCCTCACCTTTGGTTATAAGATCATTGAGTTCAGCGGAAACTTTGGCCGGAGCGTCCCATTCGGTAGTCTCCCCTGCCGACTTCAGGGTAACATTAAACTGACCAGGGGAACCGCCGATACGGGCCACTTCGCAACCGGTTTTTACGGAAATTTTGTTGTTCGCCTGCACATCGGCGATCATCTGCTGGATATTTGGATTTTCCAACGCCGAATAAGGATAGGCGGTCGGAAACATTTTCCGCCAACCAAGGGCTTTACCACCGAGTTGCGAGTCTTTTTCGACAAGAGTCACTTCATAACCGGCGTTGGCTGCTTCTTTTGCTGCGGTCAGACCAGCAATACCACCGCCCATGACCAGAATTTTTTTGCTGATCGATTCCATTTTGTATGGAACCGGTATTTCGGTTTTCTGGGCCCTGGTTACCGCCAGGCGAACATAGTCTGCCCCCATTTCCTGAAGAAAATCATCCACACTGCCGTCTTCTTTCGCTTCACCGGCAGTCCAGGCAACATGTTCGCGAAGATTTCCGCGGACAGTGATCGTCTGCTCACCAAAATAAAATTCATGCTGCATGACTCGGGGAGAACAGGCACAAACAACAATTGTGTTGACCCCTTTTTCAGCGATGTCTTTTTCAATGAACGCACGCCCATCGGCGCCGCACAGACAGCTATGATCGTTCATGGCAATGCCAGCATCGGATGCTGCGTCTTTCAGTCCATCAACATCGAGGACATTGCCAATGCCACAACCAGTACAAAGATATGCACCATATACTTTTTTCATTGACCTTCCTCCTACCGTCCAATCTGAATTGCTTTAAGGGCAGCTGCCGTGGAGGATTGTCCACTGGAATAAACATCAACGGCTGATTTTGCGCAACCAGCAGAAATCATACCCCTTTCAGGATCGGATACTATAAATCCGTTTCCATCCATATTGACGCCTAATGCCTTGCCCTGTGCACCAAGGGCGGGCTCCATGCCGGTAGCGAGGATACAGAGATCAACTTTCTGGTGGATCTTGGTTCCAGTTACAGCATTTTCAGCAATCACAGTAACCCCACCATCACGCTCGGCGACTATGTCGGCAACCTTACCTTTGATAAAGGTAGAGTTGGGATCTGCCATGAATTTCTCACGGAAATGCTCATATTTACCCGGTGTGCGAAGATCGATGTAAAAGACGTAAATCTTGGCCTCGGGATATTGATCGCGGATATAAGAAATGTGTTTAAAGGTCGCCATGCAGCAGATGTAGGAACAATGTTCCAAATGATTTTCATCTCTGGAACCTGCGCATTGGACAAAGGCAAAGGAAGCGGGTTCCTTGTTATCACCGGGACGAACAATTTTACCTTTGGTCGGACCGTTATCAGCAGCCAAACGCTCCATCATCATATTAGTGATAATGGCTTGTGACGAGTTGTAATTCAGGTTAGTGATTTTATTAGCATCGTAGGGATTCCAACCTGTCGACCAGATGATGGAACTCACCTTGAGGGTAAAAGTCTGCGGTTGCATATCCAAATCAACCGCATTGTATTTACAAGCGGCCTTGACGGCATCAAGAGTTGCGGGGGAGCAAGCGTTTTTTTCTAACACAAAACGGCGGGGGAAGGCCATCTCATGGGGTAAATACGCAGCCTTGATCTTTTTCATGCCCAAATTGAAGGCGTCATCGATCTCGTCGGTGCAGACTTGGCCGCAATCACCGCAGGCGGTACAGTTGGAATTAATATATCGAGGCATTGTTTCAAGCTGAACCTCGAAATTTCCGGGACCGCCAGTAATAGATTTGACAGTCGTCAGGGTATAGGTTCTGATCTTACGATTGTCTTTGATACGTTTGAAATTGATTTCAAGTCCACATGTCGGGGGACAAAGTTTGGGGAAATACTGATTGAGTTGGGCCACTCGGCCACCGAAATAAGCATTTTTCTCAACGAGAAAAACATCAATGCCAACTTCAGCAGCTTCGAGCGCAGCGGTAATACCACTAATACCGCCACCCACAACCAGTACCGCACCATTGCCTGCAGTGTCACTCATGCCAAACCTCCATAACTGCTGGTATTGATGAAAGGTGATTTCTGGTTCAATTGATCCGAAACAAAAAGTGTTACTTGATCTTTCGCATCAACTCAAACAAAAAACTTAGCCCTATACAAAAAATCTCCAGACCCCTCAAGGGAGTCTGGAGATTTTATTTCAGGCAATCAGTGTCGCTTCGAGATCAGATCCAAGGAGTGGTCTCGATAATATTCACACAATTGACTTTTTCGCACTTCCACTCTTGGGTCTTAGGATCAAAGGTGGAGTTAACGAAGACCTTCCAGTTCTCGTCATCGACGGTCGGATAATCTGACCGGTAATAGAATCCAGGATAACGGGATTCTTTCCGGAACTCGATGTGGCGGATGTGGGTCTCTACACACCAAATGCGGTGGTAGTTTTCCCAAGCGCGCATCAGCTCATGCAGGTCGCCAGCAGCCATCTTGGCAGCATCTTCACGCATTACGGCGAGAAGATCAAGGCAGATGTTCAGCAATTTGCCGGAGGTCATGTAGTAGGTAGCCACACCACCGCCATATTCGTCGGTGGCTTTCATCAGGCGCATCATCAATCCAGCAGGTTTAACATAGTTAGGATTGACATCAGATGCGGTGGAAGCATCTTTGAACTCATGATACAGCCGAACCGGTGCATAGATTTCAGCGGCTAATTCCTTGGCAGTCTGAGCGATTTCAGGTTTGAAATCAGCGTTGTCACGGCAATACTTAACCATCTGCTTGGCACAAATACGACCCTCGGCATGAGAACCGGAGGAGAACTTATGCCCGGAGGCGCCAACGCCATCACCTGCGGTGAACAGGCCGTTAACGGTGGTCATACGGTTGTAGCCCCATTTGTACTGATGCGAACGAGGACCGTCGATAGATGGCACCCAGCTCTCTTCAGGACCGGAAACCCAGATACCGCAACAACCGGAATGAGAACCCAGCATGTAGGGTTCGGTCGGCATAATTTCGGATCCGACTTTCTCAGGCTCGGTGTTGGTGCCTGCCCAAAGGCCGGCTTGACCAACGGACATATCCAGGAAGTCTTCCCATGCCTCGGACTCAAGATGTTTCCAGAATTTTTTAACTTCCTTCTCATCTTTACCGGCTGCGCGCATGTCATCCAAGAAGGCGTTGAGGGCAACATCGGTGGCCATGTAGATCGGACCACGTCCAGCTTTCAACTCATTAATCATCAGGTGGTTACGCAGACAGGTCGGCGTAACGGCTGATGCACCATACGGCATGAACTTGGCAAGCTCATCTTTAACATCCGGGCTATTGGCATAGAACTCGCCAAGTCCGTTCTGTACTTTGGCCTTGAACAGCAGGAACCATGCACCTACCGGACCATAACCATCTTTGAAACGAGCCGGGGTGAACCGGTTTTCCATCATGGTCAGGGTAGCGCCAACCTGGGCACACATGGTGTAGGTGGACCCTGCGTTCCATACAGGATACCATGCACGGCCTTTTCCTTCACCGGTGGACCGAGGACGGAAAATGTTAACTGCGCCACCGCATGCAACCATTGCGGATTTACAGGTGTAAACATGTACTTTATTTTCACGGGTAGAGAAACCAACCGCACCAGCGATGGTGTTCTCCTTGTTCTTATCGAGCAGCATTTTAACGATGAAAACACGCTCGTGGATATTCGCTTCGCCCAATGCTTTTTTAGCAGGCTCAGCAACGATGCATTTATAAGACTCACCGTTGATCATGATCTGCCATTTACCAGTCCGAACGGGTGCGCCACCTTCGCGAAGGGTTTTAGCAGGCTTGGCGCCGTCAAGGGTACTACCGTCTTCAGCCTTCTTCCAAATGGGCAGACCCCACTCTTCAAACAACTTAACGGACTCATCTACGTGACGACCAAGATCATAGATAAGATCTTCACGAACAACGCCCATCAGGTCGTTACGAACCATCTTGACATAATTCTCGATGGGATTCTCGCCGATATAGGTATTGATAGCGGAAAGGCCCTGAGCAACGGCACCGGAGCGCTCCAAGGATGCCTTGTCCACAAGAATAATCTTCATGTCGGCAGGAGCCCATTTGGTGATCTCGAAAGCTGTACCGCAAGCTGCCATACCACCGCCAACGATCAGCACGTCACAGCTGTGCTCAACGATCTCCGGATCGACAACGGCGTTTAGCTCGCCTTTCGGCTTATTTGGTAATGCCATATTTCTATCTCCTAAGTAGTTATTTTAGAATAGAACTATTTGTTATTCCCTGCTAACCAAAAGCTATTATGCCAATTTGGTAGGTTGCGGCAGGTTGCTCTCAAGCAGCAAACACTCGTCATCCAGACTTCCACCTTTCTGGCCGGGATACTCATTGGCAGCGCCTTCAGCAGTTGTCCGAATCGGGAACTTGAAGCGCTTGATGTTGCCATTGCGGAACTTGACAGTCCACATGATGGAATCAGAAGAACGCATCGGATGCACCTGACCTCCAAGCGGAACAAAGTCATCATAACCACGTACAAAAATCGCACCTTGCGGGCAAATCTTAACACAGGAGTAACACTCCCAGCATGCATCCGGCTCCTGATTGTACGCCTTCATAGCCTCAACATTGAGGACCATCAGGTCGTTAGGGCAGATGTACATGCAGGCGGTCTTGTCTCCGCCCTTGCAACCATCACATTTTGAAGGATCTACGTAACTTGGCATTAAACTACCTCCTCACTTGGATTTTCCTTTATGGCACCCGAACTGGGTAACCAATAACCTCTAGTTTCTTAAATCAAGAAAAACAAACACTCATGCCTTGCAGCCATCCGTTTTCCACCTCGACCTTCTCTGCAAGCTGTTCACTTTACAGGTTTTTTCAAACCGGCCAGCTTCGAACAAAAAATGAACAGCCACTCATTTCTGGTCGTCAATTCTTTTAATTTGTTACCCCTTCGATGTCAAGGAAAATCGACAAAACAAGACTGAACAACAAAACTTAATAAAAGCATCAAGAATATGGATATATGCCGGCAACCCGCTAAGAGAACAGCAAGCACCTGCGTCTTCATGATTAAAGAAAACCCCACGGCGGCGGTCGCTGCCGCTGTTTTGGCCATCGCGGAACGTTCCTCCGATCAGTCCCCGTCGCTGTATGCGGAGCGGGCCAGGACCTCCCGCGGTCTCGATCCGTCGGCCGGACCGATGATCCCCTCCTTCTCCATAATTTCAATCATCCGTGCTGCTCGATTGTAACCGACCCGGAGACGACGTTGAACCATGGAGATGGATGCCTGCCCGGTTTCCGTCACCACCGCCACGGCCTCATCATATTTCTCGTCATATTCTTCGCTGCTGGCCTCAAGGTTTTCGGTTTCTTCTTCTATGATCTGCAGCACGGTCGCATCGTATTCAGCAGTTCCCTGCTGCTTAAGAAAGCTGACCAGACGCTCGGTTTCCTGCTCGGAGATGAAAGCCCCGTGAATTCTTTGCAATTTGGCCGCACCCGGAGGCAGAAATAACATGTCGCCCATGCCAAGCAGGTGTTCGGCGCCGGACCCGTCCAAGATTGTTCTCGAATCAACCTTCGAAGAAACTTTGAAAGAGATTCGGGTGGGAAAATTAGCTTTGATCAATCCTGTCAATACATCGACCGAAGGCCTCTGGGTCGCTAGGATAATATGCATTCCCGCCGCCCTTGCCATTTGCGCCAACCGGGCGATGGAGGTTTCGACATCCTTGGACGCCACCATCATCAGGTCGGCGAGTTCATCGACAATAATGACAATATAAGGCAACTTTTCCTCAGAAATCTCGTTGAACGAAGCAAAAGATTTCACCCGTTTTTGTTCAAGCAACCGATAGCGACGCTCCATTTCCCGCACCGCCCACAGGAGCGCTCTTGAAGCCATTTTAGCTTCAACTACCACGGGATGGAGAAGGTGAGGAATGTCATCGTACATGGAAAGCTCAATCCGTTTGGGATCAATCATCAACAACCGGACATCATCGGGGGTCGCCTTAAAGAGAATGGAGGCAATAAAGGCGTTGATGGCAACCGACTTGCCCGCCCCGGTGGCCCCGGCGATAAGCAGATGCGGCATCCGTGCTAAACTGGCCACAATCGGTCTGCCAATGACATCAAACCCCAGTGCTATGGTGAGCATGGAGGAGGCGTCCTGATACTCGGCGGTCACCAATATATCTTTGAGAAAAACCTTTTTTCGCACAGGATTGGGTATTTCGATGCCGATGGCCGCTTTCCCGGGAATGGACCCGACTATTCGCACTCGATCAACCTTGAGGACCATGGCCAGGTCATCGGCAAGCGTCACGATTTTGTTGATTTTAACCCCGGGAGCTGGAGAAAATTCATAGGTGGTGACCACCGGCCCCGGCGAGATTCCGGCCACGTTTCCCTGCACGCCAAAATCCTGAAGCTTTGCCAGGAGGACAGCGCTCACCTCGTAGTAGTGCTCGCGACTGACTTCGACATCTCCCTCATCATTGGGGTCCAGCAAAGAAAGCGGCGGCAGTTGATAGGCCCCGCGTCTGGAAGATTTTAAGGAAGCCTCTTGCTTATTCGTACTTTCAAGCGATATAGCCCGTTTCAACGGTTCATGGACAGCGGGAATCGGGAAGGTTTCCTCAGGCGGACTTTTATGCGGTTCAGCCTTTTGATTTCGCTGCCTGGCTGACATTTTCTCTTTTTTTTGCAGAAGAGCCGCATGGATGTGCGATTCCGAAGGGGCCTGCGTCCGTGGGTCACTCCGCCACAGCCATTTGGCGACACCAAACGGGGAAAAACGAACTGCGGACATCAGTGAAAAAATCAAGAGAAGGAGCAAAACAAGGACCGAGCCGACAGTTCCGATGACACTGCTCAAGAGACTCCAGACCAGATTGCCGAGGTAGCCGCCCGGTTGAACAAAAGCGGATGGCAGAAACAATTCTTCGCAAGATCCAAACAAACCGGACGAACTAATCATTATCCCGGTAATCCCGGCAATGATAAAAGGCAAACGCTCGGCCGCCGTCTGAGAAAGCAGGATGGTGGCCGTGGCATAACAAAGAATGCACACAGGAAAAAAAGCGATCAGACCGAGAAAAGAAAAAAGATAATGCGCCGAATAAAATCCGAAGGAACCGCACCAATTGGCCGCCGGTTGCTGGAGCACCGGTTCCCTGGCGAAGAGCGGCAGGATATAACTGCAGAGGCCAAGCAGAAGAAAAAGAATGAGGAAGAGCAGGATAAGGGCAACCACCTCCCGCCGATTCCGGATATCTATATGTGGGTCGGAGGACGCCATGATGACAATGCAGTATGCACTATTCCGGAACTAATGACCGAAAAAAAGAGAAATAGATGTGTATCCTGCCTGCGCAGAAATCGACCTAACTAGATAAAAATACCGAGCGAACAGCATCTTATAATAGAAAACCGTTGAGCGATTATCGACACGATCTCTCGATAAATTACAAAAACTTCTTCAACCCCGCACTTGAGTTCGAGGGGCGAGGTTGTCTAGGTTTCGTTAATCCATCAAGCGACCGCGCAGAACCGTAGTGACCAAGGAAGTAAACAAACTCCAGCAATAAAAGGAGTATACCTTATTTGGGCAAGGCGATTTGAACTGCATCAAGGATACCGTTGATAAACGAAACCGAATCCTCGATAGAAAAGCGCTTGGCAATCTCCAGTGCCTCATTGATCGCTACCTGAGCCGGCGCATCGTCAATGTACAGCAATTCAAAGACAGCGATTCGGAGGATATTCCGGTCAACCAAGGACATCCGCTCCACCCGCCAATTATGGGAATGTTCAGCTAACAGAGTGTCTATCTCGCTCAGGTGCAGACAGATGCCCTCGATCAAATGACGCCCATAAGGCAACGATTTGGCACCGACATCAAAGGCCTGACAAAATAACTCCAAGTCTGTGGCCACCGCTTCAGGTGAATCCGAAAGCTCCTGAAAATCGTGGCTAAAAAGGAACTGGAGAGCCAGTTCCCGTGATTTTCGACGTAATCCCATGAAAACTCAATTAAAAAATTTAACAAACAACAGCGCGCTTGACAGACGCGCTGTCCTTGTGAAGAATGGGCCGCAGTTAACTGAGCAGGCCCATCAAATTGATCATTTCCAAGGCGGCGATAGCTACATCTGAGCCCTTATTGCCCGCCTTGGTGCCCGCCCTTTCAATGGCTTGCTCAATGGTTTCGGTGGTTAGCACACCGAAAAGTACCGGAATTCCCGAATCAAGCATCACCTGAGCCGTACCCTTAGATACCTCGCCGGCAACAAAATCAAAATGCGGTGTGGCCCCTCGGATAACCGCACCCAAGCAAATGACCGCATCGTAGCGCCCGGATTTCGCCATCTTCTGAGCGGCCAAGGGAATCTCGAAGGCCCCAGGAACGCGAGCGACCACGATATCATCCCCATTGACCCCGGAGCGAACTAGGCTGTCGAGCGCCCCATCCAACAATTTTTCAACAATAAAAGAGTTAAACCGGGCAACAACAATACCAATCTTTCGCCCTGTGCCTTGTAAATTTCCTTCCAGATATTGTGCCATGTTCGTTCCTGTTATGGTTTTCACGGATCCCTGGTCACACTTCCCATCGGTAGATCACTGTACAACTCCAGGATATGTCCCATTTTGTCGCGTTTGGTTCGTAAATATTTACTATTTTCCTCATCGCCGATAATCTCGATGGGGAGACGATCAACCACCTCCAGCCCGTACCCTTCCAACCCAATGATCTTTTTCGGGTTATTAGTCAGCAGCCGCATCTTCCGCACCCCCAGATCCCGCAGGATCTGGGCACCGATGCCGTAATCCCGTAAATCGGGTTTAAAACCGAGACGGGTGTTGGCCTCGACCGTGTCCAGTCCATCGTTGTCCTGAAGTTCATAGGCCCGCAGTTTGTTAATTAGGCCGATACCCCGCCCTTCCTGGCGCATATACAAAACGACACCCTTGCCTTCCTGCTCCACCATCCGCATAGCGGCATGAAGTTGGGAACCGCAATCACAACGGGCTGAACCAAAGACGTCACCGGTCAGGCATTCGGAATGAACCCGAACCATGATCGGTTCATCGGGGGAGATGTCGCCTTTAACCAGCGCAACATGCTCGTCATTATCCACATCGTTTAGATAGGCGATTAAGCGAAACTCGCCGGCATGAAAAGTCGGCAGGCGGGCCTCGGCGGCTCGCCGCACCAATACGTCCTTGCGCAGCCGATAGGCAACCAGATCAGCGATGGTGGCAATCTTGAGACCATGCTCTTGAGCAAACACCTCCAGGTCGGGCATTCTTGCCATGGTGCCGTCGGTGTTCATGATTTCACAGATGATCCCGGCGGTGCGCAGGCCGGCTATCCGTGCCAGATCAACCGACCCTTCGGTCTGCCCGGTGCGAACCAGAACCCCGCCGCCACGAGCGCGCAACGGAAAGATATGGCCAGGGCTGATGATATCGCGGGCCGTAGCTGACGGATGGACGGCCGCCTCTATAGTCCGTGCCCGGTCTGCAGCCGAGATGCCAGTACTGACCCCAGTGCGCGCCTCGATGCTGATGGTAAATCCGGTGCCATAGGGGGACTGGTTGTTTGAAACCATCATCGGCAGGCCTAACTGCTCAATGATGTCCGGGCTCATGGCCAGACATATCAATCCCCGACCGTAGGTGGCCATGAAATTGATGGCCTCCGGCGTAACCATCTCCGCAGCCATGCAGAGGTCGCCTTCATTTTCCCGGTCCTCATCATCGACAAGAATAACCATCTTGCCGGCTTTGATATCCTCTACAACTTCCTCAATCGAACTGACTGCCATAACATGCCTCATTCCAGGGATTACCGCTTATTAACGCAGCCCCTTATCCTCTCAACCTACAATAATAACGCAAAACTTCGGGAACGTTCCGCTCCATTCTGCGCTCATAAAAAACCATGCTCAGCGAGAAAGGCTGGATTAATCCGACTCTGCCTCTCTCCTCCAGCGGATTTTTCCGCTAGGAGTTTTTCAACATATTTACCGATCATGTCCACCTCGATATTGACCAGGTCCCCCTCTTTGAGCGTCCCCAGGGTCGTAGTAGCCAAGGTATGCGGAATGATAGAGACTGAAAACCGGGAGCGTTCGCAGGTATTCACAGTCAGGCTGACGCCGTTAATGGTGATTGATCCTTTTTCAATAACGTACTTGGTTAACCCCGGATCCAACGAAAAGGTGAACAAAGTAAAATCACCGATGCTCCGACGCTGCTCGACCTTGCTTTGCGCATCGACATGACCGCTGACCAGATGGCCACCCAAACGATCACAGAGCCGCAGAGCCCGTTCCAGATTGACGCGATTACCGGTCTGCAATCGACCCAACCCGGTCCGCGCCAGACTTTCCGGCGAAACATCTACATAAAAGCGGCAACCTTTAATATTACGCGCCGTCAAACAAGCCCCGTCAACCGCAATGGACTCGCCCTCTTCCGGGTCGGTTAGCGGGAAATCGGCCTCCAAGCCAAAGATCATTCCTCCACCGGCAGGCCGCTTCTCAAACAGCGTCCCCAGCCCCTGAATGATCCCGGTAAACATTTGCTATGCCTGTTCCAGAGCCGCAGCCCGCTGATTGAACTCTTCGGCCAGACGAGCATGTTTGAACTTGGTATGGATACTGGCCACTGAACGATAAGCATCGGCCGCTTTGCCCTTATCTCCCAACTCGGTATAGATCTCAGCTATCACGATCAAAATTTCGACAGCCCCTTTGGGATTCTGGGTCAGACGATAATACTCGAGCATATCGTAGATCAACTCAAGAGCCTTTTCATGGTCCCCTAGTTTCCTATAGGCCACAGCCATCTTCTTATTCAAGGCCAGTTGGGAAAGGCTGTCATCCTCTTTCTCACAGATGGCAAAGGCCCGCTGAAAATTGGCTAACGCCATGGCATATTCCTCCCGGGCAAGGCAGGCATCACCCAGTCGGTCGGAGGCATTGGCTACGCCCTGCTGATCCCCTTGCTCTTCAAAACCCATGAGGGCATTATGAAAAGCCAGGCCCGCCTGGGCATATTCACCAGCATCTAGCAGTTTGCGGCCTTCGATATAATCTTTTCTGGCGGGATTGTTCTCCTGCTCAGCGGCTGCATTGCTATCGCCCATGGGCCCGATGGAATCTAGGGGCTTTATATTATCACTCACCATTGCCTTCTTCCTTATGGATTTGTCGAGTGGCCTGAGCCGAGAGCTCGGCCACCGTAGTTGCGAGGGAATTGCCCTGTTCGCAGATTGTGACAGGGATTTCGTCGTTCTGCAGTGCCATGATCTGGAAACCTGCCTCCTGTGCCTTGATACGGCCAAGAAGCCGCAGAGTCAAACCGCGCAGCATCGGATCGCTGTGATTGAGCAAGGGAAACAGTGAATAGAAGGGTGTCTTGCGGACCAGGTCCGGCCGGTTAGCGGCAATCTCACCCAGACCCCAGAGCACAGCTTCGCGGGTACCAGGGTCGCCCATAAAATCAAAAAGATGACGAGTGAAGGCACCGAAAACATCAGGCCGGGAGGCGATAATCGCCCCAATTGTCTCAACCATGCCCCAGGAACTGGCCGCCGAGTCGGAACAAGCCCCAAACAGTCGGTGCAGCATATCCGCAACCGGGCCGGGTTGACGAACGGCTATCCGCCCACAGACCTGCCCAATCACCCAGGCAATACGATACCGTGCTACCGGATCAGGCTCATACAGCAAGCGTTGCAGATACCGCAGGGCCTTAGGATCATCGAGATACAGATCAACCAAAGCATCGATATCGGCACACTGGGCCAACTGTTTCACCACCTGCTTGTCCGCCCGCTTCCGTAACCGTTTCGGATCCCGTGGCAACTCGATCCCCGGTTGGCTCACGGCAGACTGGCCTGCTTCCCCGCCGACGGCCTTGGGATGGGGCGCGCCCCCCCCTTGCTTCTGTTCGTAGCGTTTGACCAACTCGGCCACGTCTTTGTGCAGTCGCACAAAATAAAGCACCCCGCGCACCGCCCGGCCGTCGAGATTCCTTTTGGCCACGACCTGGTGGGTCACATCGTCATAATCATCAAGAGTACCGGTAAGATAGTCTTCTTCTGGAACCAAATCCCAGGCCAGATCCCATTGTTCATTACAAGCGCTCACCAGACACTCGACCATGGCAGCCCCAATATTGTGACCGGTAGCTTCGGCAACATAGACCGCCCCGCATTCACAAACTCCCATGGGGAATTCACGCATTTTGCGCTGGGCACCATCGGTCGGTCGACCGATATCCATACCACAGAACGGGCACCAGGGTTTAAGGTGTGCTTCGGCCTTACTGCTCATGAATGCTGGGTAATCTTTGCTTGAAGGGATTCCATAAAGCGGGGATCAACACTGTAGCCGAGCTCTTGAGCCTTCTCCATGTTGCGCTGCGCTTCCTTGAAATCGCCCTTGAAATAGAGGGCCACCGCCAGATTGTTCCGCGCCATAGGGCTATCGGGCTCCAGCGTGACCGCCTGCCTGGCGGCATCCACTGCTTTTTCATCCTCTTCGATCATGGTATAAGCCGAAGTCAGATTAATCCAGGCGGTCAGCAGTTGCGGATCGATCTGCACTGCGGTGGCGTAGCACTCGATGGCCTCGTTGACTTCGTTGCGGTGCTGATGAATCAGGCCGATGTTGACATGAGCCTCTGCCATCTTTGGAGAAATGACCAGCGCCTTTTTGTTGAGAGCGAGCGCACGATCAGTATCGCCCCGGTCAAAAAAGATAGCCCCGAGATTAATCATGCTTTCCATGGACTGGTCATCGAGCTCGATGGCCTTTTCAAGCTGGGCGATGGCTTCGTCAACCCGCCCCGCCTGCCGATAGACCAAGCCGAGATGATGCCGGGCAATAACATTATCCGGCTTCTCCTGTACCACTTTTTCAAGATCTTTGATAACATCCGAAAGTTCGGCGTTTTTTTGCACGTCTGTCATAAAAAAACCTTCTCTAAGTATTTAAAAGCCATGCCCTTGCCGGCTATTTTTTAGCAGTTCTAAAGGGTAAAGTTTTCATAGTATAGTCATAAATGGACTGGATGCAAGTTACCCTCTTGGGAAATTGTATCCTCTGCCAAAACATCTTTTCCGTTTGCTCCGCCCCCCTTGGAGTCCTGCAATTGCTTCGCCGATCGTCTCGAACCGCTTAACACTTTAACGACCGAAGAACCTTTACGCGGAAGAATCAAGGTGATAGGCGATCAACTTCCGCTGGCGCTCTTGAGCCAGAACCTTCTGCGCCACTTCAATATCCTTACGGATCTGCTGAGAGAGTTCCTCCGGACCGCTGAAGGTGATTTCGCCACGCAGGTGCCGGAGCAGATTGATCTTCAATGGTTTCCCGTAGATATCGGCATTGAAGTCAAAGATATGAGTTTCTGCCACCAGCGCCGTATCACCGAAAGTCGGATTATAGCCGATATTCGAAACCCCGCCGTACTGTTTGCCGTCATAGATAACCTGGGTGACATAAACCCCACGTTTTGGGCACAAGTCTTCTTCGGAAATGCACAAATTGGCGGTAGGGAAACCAAGCAGTTTGCCGCCTCGCTGCCGACCCCACTGCACATCACCCCGGATCTGGTAAAAACGGCCAAGCAGTCGCTTGACATCGCGCATCTTACCGGCGGCGACCAGTTCCCTGATCCTAGTGCTGGAAACTAGTAGTCCCTGCTCGAAATAGGCAGGCATCACCATCACGGAAAAACCCTTCTCCGCACCTTGACGCTGGAGAAAAGCGGTGTCGCCCTGACGCCCCTTGCCCATGGCATAATCATAGCCGACCACCAGATCACGCATGCCGATGCGCGCAAGCAAAACCTCATCGACAAAATCTTCCGCCGTGGTCACAGCGACCTCGCGGTTGAAAGGGATAATTACCAAGACATCGATCCCGGCCCGTTCAATCAGTTCTATTTTCTGGGGGGTGGTCGAAATCAGCCTGATACTTTGCGGGTTCAGCACCTTGAGCGGATGCGGATCAAAAGTAATAGCGATGCTGATCCCCCTGTCCTGCCGCGCCCTGGCCACCACCTGATCAAACAGTTTCTGGTGACCGAGATGCACCCCGTCGAAATTACCGATGGTGACGTGCGCCTGAGGAAAGGGGGATCGAATGTCTTTAAGGTCTGTATATAGTTCCATGGAAGCAGCGCCGCGAATTACGAGACGGGCTCGTTGCAAAACAATAAAGTGAATTTCCCGGTTGGCCAGGAGAATCTCGCGACCATGAGGACGGGATATGTACTCCAAATCGGGAAAACAAGCAAACAGTTCATAGCATCCGTCGTGTGCAGGTAGTCTGCAATCCGGTTAAAAAATAGTTGACCGGTTATACAATCATCATTTCCCCCAAGAACGCCAAGGGGACCTTGTAGTTCCGCGATAAAGCGCCATCACACCTTCCGGCTGCCAGAGATTTGATCCCGTTTACCCCGACAACAGCATCGCGCGATTTCTTTTTTTGCACAATCAAGGCACCAGCAACCAAAGAAATACTTGACAAAAAGCCGATTGGCTAGCATATTCGTCGACGAAGTGCCGAAGTGGCGGAATTGGTAGACGCGCTAGGTTCAGGGTCTAGTGGGCGTACGCTCGTGGAAGTTCGAGTCTTCTCTTCGGCACCATTTTACATTAAACGGAGTTCACGGGATAATTATCCCACCGATTTCGTTACCGTTTACGCTTGAAATAAAGCGTTATGTTGCAGCCAAGACAACTCAGTTGTCTTGGCTGTACTCATTTTCGCGCACCGCCTTTTCTCCTTATCAGGTCAATTTAAGGAGATAAAATGCAGGTACCTACCTATTTTTTCAAAAGCTTCGAGTCCATTTATTATTTTCGGATGAGGGTTCCCACCGATTAGCGGTCCATTTTCTATCGCACCGAGTTAAAGAAATCCCTACGGACCAAAAGGAAGACAGTCGCCCTACGCCGATGCCGCCAGCATGTTGTCGCTACCGAGGAGGTGTTCGAAACGATAAGGCTGAGCCATTTCAAAGCTGAACTCACCGGCACCAGTGTCCCACCGACCAATTGGGCACCAAGTATTTGCGCCAAATGCTTGACAGTTACAACGGCGACATACGGTTAAGCCTGGCGGCATACAATGCCGGACCAGGAAATGTCACTCCTCAAGGAATGAAGGCCTATATTCCTGAAACCCAGGAGTATGTCGCCAAGGTGATGGGGCATTACTCCTCATACCGTAACGGCATGGCGTCGCTATCCAATACCACTGTCAATAGAAGGTGACGCACACCCTATGCACATGTGTATAGATTCTTATGCGCATGTGCATAGAATTAGACGGGGCGTGTATAGTAAAAGGTGTTGCAATGAACCCCAAAAAGACACGTAAAAACAATTGATTAAAATGAAAAAAGCCTCTATCTTGAATGAGCATTTCCTGCGAAGAAAAATCAAACAAAACAGAGGCTTTTATGCATCACAAGAATA
>JAFLKR010000152.1 GCA_019163135.1 Desulfobulbaceae bacterium
GCTTTTCAATGAACATCTGGCCGATCAGGACCGGACGCCTGATCTGTGCATTAGCGGAATGGAAATGGCAACGAACCCAAATGTTATCGAGTGCCTGCAGGTTTAACGGCTGCGTCGGCTCTCTCCTGAAAACCACAGCTGCTTTCTCTCGAAAACAATAACGATTTGGGGTGCACTCATGCTATACTATCCAATCAATGGCAAGCCGATACCCCCCAATCGTTTTTCAGGTGATGCGTTACTATGGTCCGCAAAAAAAAAGTCATGCCGCAGCAAGAGGTGCCGCCGTTATCGACCTCGCCGGTCGATACCCCCGGGAAATCTTTCCCCATCGTCGGCATCGGCGCCTCTGCCGGAGGTCTGGCTGCTTTCGAAGCCTTCTTTTCCGGCATGCCCGCCGACGTCGATCCCGGCATGGCTTTTGTCCTGGTGCAGCATCTGGCCCCGGACCACAGGAGCTTGCTCACCGAACTGGTCCAGCGCTATACCCGCATCCAGGTTTTGGAGGTCGAGGACGGCATGATCGTCCGGCCCAACTGCGTCTATATCATCCCCCCCAACCGCGACATGGCGCTGCTGAATGGCACCCTCCAATTAATTGAGCCCTCGGCGCCGCGCGGTCAACGGCTGCCTATCGACTTTTTCTTTCGCTCCCTGGCCCACGATCAGCGTGATCAGGCCATTGGCATCGTTCTCTCGGGCACCGGCCACGACGGCACCCTGGGCGTACAGGCCATCAAGGGTGAGGGCGGCATGGTCATGGCTCAGAACCCCGAATCCGCCGAATACGATGGCATGCCGCGCAGCGTTATCGCCACCGGCCTGGTGGACTACCAACTGCCGCCTGCGGCAATGGCCGCCCAACTTATCGCCTATGTGGCGCATGCCAGGAGCAGCGCCTTCCTGCCTAAAACGGTCCTGACGCCCGAGGCGGAGAATGCGCTGAAGAAGATTTTTGTCCTGCTGCGCAATCAGTCCGGCCATGACTTTTCCCAGTACAAGCCAAATACCATTCGGCGCCGCACCGAACGGCGTATGGCGGTCAACCAGATCCCCACGATTGAAAGGTATCTGGCGTATCTGCAACAGACACCCGAGGAAGTGCAGGTGCTCTTTCACGAACTGTTGATTGGCGTGACCTGCTTTTTCCGCGATCCTGAGGCCTTCAAGGCACTCGAGGACCAGGCCATTCCCAAGCTCTTTGCCGGTAAAACAGCCGACGCGGTGATTCGCGTCTGGGTGCCGGGATGTTCCACCGGCGAGGAAGCCTATTCCATTGCCATTCTGCTCGCCGAACGGCAGGAGGCCATGAAGCAGAGTTTCAAGGTACAGGTCTTTGCCACCGATATTGACAATCGCGCCATTGCCACCGCCCGCACCGGGATGTATCCCGCCAGCATCGCCAGCGATATCTCCCGGGAACGGCTGCAGCGTTTTTTCGTGGCCACGCCCAACGGCAGCGCCTATCGCATCCACAAAGGAATTCGCGAGATGCTGGTTTTTTCCGAGCATAATCTGCTCAAAGACCCGCCGTTTTCCAAACTTGACCTGATCAGCTGCCGTAACCTTCTGATCTATCTCGATGGCGATCTGCAGAAGCGGATCATTCCCATGTTCCATTATGCCTTGAACCCTCAGGGGATTCTGTTTCAGGGCACTTCAGAAACCGTGGCCGAGTTTCATTATCTTTTTACCGCGTTGGACCGAAATTTGAAGCTGTATCAGCGCAAAGACGATTACTACAGCGTGCAGCCCATCGGCCCGAGCCGGTTTCTCCCCCCCATGCCCGCAGTTAACGTGTCCCGCATCCCTAAGGACGCCGGCACGACCAGATTTCCCGTGATATTGCCCCTGCGCGAACTGACTGAACAGGCGCTCTTGCAGCGGGCTCCGGCGGCGGTCCTCGTCAATAACCAGGGGGACGCCTTCTACGTTCACGGCCGCACCGGGATGTACCTGGAACCGGCCTTGGGCGAGGTCGGGGTCAGCAACATCTTGAAAATGGCCCGCGAAGGACTGCGGCACGAATTGGTCACGGCGCTGCATAAAGCCGTGGTCGGGAAAGAGACCGTGCATTATCCCGGCCTGCGCGTCAAAACCAACGGCGATTTCAGCTCGGTCAACCTGACCGTCCAGCCGATAGCGACCGGCCCCGCCGCCTCACCGGAGACGTCTTTATACTTGATTGTCCTGGAGCAGGCGCCGCTGCAACCCGTCGGTGCGGGGAAGATATCCGAGGCCGAGCTTTCCGAAGGGGTCGATTCCGGCGCCCAGAAGCTGATCACCCAGCTCAGGCTGGAGCTGTCAGTCAAGGAGAAATACCTCCAGGCCATTCGCGAGCAGTTGGAGACTTCCAATGAAGAGCTCAAATCCTCGAACGAGGAGATGCAATCCGTCAACGAGGAACTGCAATCCACCAATGAGGAGTTGGAGACCTCCAAGGAAGAGCTGCAGTCCGTCAACGAGGAAATAAGCTCGATCAACAACGAACTGCAAACCAATATGGCCAATCTTTCACAGGCCAACGACGACATGACCAACATGCTGGGAGGAACCGGCATCGGTACGGTTTTTGTGGATCATAAACTGCGCATTCTCCGCTTCACCCCCACCGCCACCCGGATGATCAATCTGATTTCCAGCGACGTTGGCCGACCCGTGGGCCATACCGTGACCAACCTGGTGGGCTACGACAGCCTGGTCGCGGACACCCAGGCAGTGCTCAATACCCTGATTCCCAAGGAAGTAGAGGTGCAGACCACGGATGGCGCCTGGTACATCCTGCGCATCCAGCCGTACCGCACCAGCGCCAATGTTATCGAAGGGGCCGTGATCACCTTCATGGACATCACCAAGATACAGCAGGAACGGCAGGAACTGCGCAAAGCCAACGAGCATCTCCGGCTGGCTGTGGTCGTTCGCGATGCTCATGACGCGATCACCGTTCAAGACCTCGATGGCCGTATCCTCGCCTGGAACCAGGGCGCAGTGCGCATGTATGGCTGGAGTGAAGCCGAGGCCCTGGCGATGAACGTTTCCGAACGCATACCGGAAGAACTGCGCGCGGAAGCCCTCGCCCGGCTCTATCAGTTAAGCCTTAACCAAATGCTGGAGCCCTGTCATACCCAGCGGCTCGCCAAAGACGGCACGCCCGTGGAGATTTGGCTGACCGCCACCGCTTTGGTGAATGAGGCCGGGAAGATGTATGCAATCGCGACCACGGAGCGCGCCGAAGCGCTTAAGATAGATCCCTTGACCAGGACCGTGACATGACCAGTGAGCATGATCGACCAGACAATGATGATCGGTTGCGCCGATTGGCCGAAGCCGTTGACCAGAGCAACACGGCCTCCTCGCCGGAAGACATCGAGGCGCTTTCTCCTGAAGAAATTCAGCGGCGGTTTCATGAATTGCGGGTGCACCAGATTGAGCTGGAGATGCAGAACGTCCAGCTGTGCGAGACCCAGGCAGCTCTGGATGCCGAGCGGAACCGTTATTATAACCTCTATGAATTGGCCCCGGTGGGCTATTGCACCATCAGCGAACAAGGATTAATCCTGGAGGCCAACCTCAACGCCTCCACACTTTTGGGACTGGTTGGCAGTGCGCTGGTCGGGCAGAGGTTTTCCCGGTTCGTCATCACCGAGGACCAGGATATTTATTACCTGCTCCGCCGGCAGCTCTTGGAGACCTCTGAACCGCAGGCCTGCGAACTGCGGATGGTTAAAGGGGACGGGACGGCCTTCTGGGCGCATCTATCGACCAGCCTGGCGCAGGACGGAAACGGCGCACCGGTAAGCTGGATCGTGCTGACCGATATCACCGGGTGCAAGCAGGCTGATGAGGACCTTCTGGCTAACCGTCAGCAATTGTTGAATATCGTCAAATTTCTGCCCACTGCTACCTTGGCCATTGACAACCACGGACGAGTCATCATCTGGAATGAAGCCATTGAACAAATGACCGGCATTCCGGCTGCGGAGATACTTGGCAAAAGCGACTACGCCCATGCCATCCCGTTTTATGGCGAGGCGCGGCCGATGTTGCTGAATCTCATTTTTGAGGGCAACAATGAAATTGCCGCCCGGTATCCTCCCCTCACCCGCGAAGGAGAAAGCCTCGGCGTCGAAGTGTTTTGCCCCGCCCTTTACAACAACAAGGGGGCCTGGGTTTACGCTAAGGCCTCCCCCCTGCACGATCAGGATGGCAACGTTATTGGCGCCATCGAAAGCCTGCGAGACATCTCCGAGCACAAACAAGCTGAAATTTATGGAGATATAACCAGAGAGATCCTGCATCTTCTCAACGAACCAGGTGCGGTGCGGGAATCCATCCAACGCGTTCTCGCGGTATTAAAGACCCGGACCGGGTTCGATGCGGTTGGCATTCGTTTGCAAGAAGGGGCAGATTTTCCGTATTTCGTCCATGAGGGGTTTCCCTCGGACTTTCTGTTCGCAGAAAATTCCCTGATTGCGCGGTTCCCCGATGGCGACCTCTGCCGCGACCAGGACGGCAAGGTCCAACTGGAATGCACCTGCGGCTTGGTCCTGTCCGGACGGACCGACCCGACCAATCCCCTTTTTACCCCAGGAGGCAGCTGCTGGACCAACGATGCCACCCTGCTGCTGGATCGCCCCGCCGGCGAGGATTTTCGACTTAACCCTCGCAACCAATGCATTCACCACCATTATGCTTCGGTCGCCCTGGTGCCTATTCGAGATAAAGGACAGATTATTGGCCTGATCCAATTCAATGACCACCGCAAAGACGGTTTTACACTCAGTAAAATTGAGCTGCTGGAGGGCTTGGCCACCCACCTCGGAACGGCGCTGATACGCAAGCAGGCCGAGCAGGAAAACAAGGCGCTGCAAGCACAACTCTTCCAGGCCCAGAAGATGGAGGCCATCGGCACCTTGGCCGGCGGCATCGCGCATGATTTCAACAATATCCTCAGCGCGATTATTGGCTATACTGAAATCGCCAACGATTGCCTTCCTCCAGGATCCAAGGCCATTAAACATCTGGGCAAAGTCCTGCAAGCCAGCGAGCGGGCCGCGACCCTGGTCAGGCAGATCCTGGCCTTCAGCCGCCAGGCCAACATCGAGCGGATCCCCCTGCACCCCAGCCTTATGGTCAAGGAAGCCATCAAACTCCTGCGTCCCTCCCTGCCGTCAACTATCACCATCAATCAGCAGATCGCGGCTGACACCCGATCCATCCTTGCCGATCCAACCCAGTTGCATCAAATTGTGATGAATCTCGGCACCAATGCCTTCCATGCCATGGAGCAGACCGGAGGCACCCTCGAAATTACCCTTAAGGACTGCTTCCTCTCTCCGGAGGTTCTCCTCCACAAACCAGAGATTCGCCCCGGTGCCTTCGTGGTGCTGGGTATCAGCGATACCGGCCCCGGCATTGATCCGGCGATACTGGATAAAATTTTCGATCCCTATTTTACCACCAAAGAGGCTGGCAAAGGTACCGGCATGGGGCTGGCCATCACCCATGGCATTGTCACCAGTTATGGCGGTTTTATCACCTGCGAGAGTGAACCGGGCAAGGGCACCTCTTTCGAAGTGTTTTTACCGGCCATCGAGCAGGAAATTGTCGCTAAGATCAAACCGACCGAAGTTGCGCCTTCCGGCACAGAACGCATCCTTTTGGTGGACGACGAGGAGATGCTCGCTGATCTCGGCAAAACCATGCTCGAAGGGTTGGGATATACGGTCACAAGGCAAACCCGCAGTGTGGCGGCCTTGGCGCTCTTCCAGAACCAGCCTGCACAATACGATGCGGTGATTGTCGATCAGACCATGCCGGATATGACCGGGATCGATCTGGCCCGGCAGATGCTGCGGATTCGTCCGGACCTGCCGATCATTCTTTGCACCGGCTACAGCAACCTGATTAACGAGGAACAGGCGAAGGCATATGGAATTAAGGGCTTTGCAATGAAACCCTTAACCAAGTTGGAGATCGCCGCACTCCTCCGGAAGGTGTTGGATGAAAAATCGATCGCTTAGAGTTATGCGCAGCGGTTTATGGTCAGCCCGGAACTCCTGCATCTACAACTGAGGGCTGCACCGTGCCTAAAGACCATTTGTTAACTTTTGAATTTTTATCGCTTTGCTTCATCACCTTTGCTGCCGTTTGCAATGTTTCGGTTTTTTTCAACTTCCACCTGTACCTCCAGGGCATCGGGTTTTCAGGAAAAGAGGCGGGGTTTATCATTGGCCTCTATTCGCTTTCGGCAATGGCGCTGTATGTGACCGCCAGCCAATATATTCATCTGGGCAATGCCCTCAAATGCATGACAACAGGCATCTTGCTGGTGGTCGGTTGCGGGGTGGCGTACCTTTTCGCCAACCAATTCCGGGAACTGGTCCTCGTCCGAATCGTCAACGGCATCGGGATGTTTCTGGTTATGGCATCCTGCATGGTCATGCTGGTGGCGATCATCCCCCAGAAAAAATCAGGGTTGGCCTTCAGTCTCTATTCAGTGGCCTTGCTCTTGCCCTATTCCATTATGCCGGCAGTATCGGAAGTGGTGCTGCCCCTGATAGCGCGACCTACAACCATGTACCTGCTGACTGCCTGTCTGCTTTTGCCGGCGGTTTTTTTGGCGAGGAGCCTGCGTACTCGGGTGCGCAATCGATTGCTGGCGCAGGAAAAAAAACGTGAAGGCATATTCTGCAAAGATTCGGAAAGAAAAAATCTCCTCCGCAAGCCCGTCATCGCCATCCTGCTCGTCAATGGAATTTACTTTATCATTTTCTCAGCACTTTTTTATTTGTTTGAAGGATTTGCGGTTGCCAAAGGGATGAAGAATCCAGGATATTTCTTCACCACCCAGATGGGGGTGATGATTGTCATTCGTCTGCTGGGTGGCCGCATTTTCGATAAATTTTCGAAAGTTGCCTTGGTGGCCATAGCTTTGTCGATAACCGGGGCCGGGTTTGTCCTTTTACGGGTCATGCCGGATCAGACCTGGCTTTTGCCGATTGCGGTCCTCTTCGGCTTGGGAATGGGGTTGTGTGTACCGCCCTTGAATTCGTTGATGTACCTGAATACAAGTCCACAGTTTCGGGGCTATAATGCAAATATGATGATGCTTGTCCTTCACATCGGTTCCTTTACGGGCTCTTTTTTCGGGTCATGGATAATTGCGAGTGGTGGATACAATCAATTTCTAGTGGTCGCCGCCGTTCTCGCCGTGGGAGCGGCGGGATTTTTTTTAGCTGTCAATCCGGCTCCAGAAATTTCGATGGGTCTCAGGAAGTAAAACGCAACCAGGAAACAGGTGCCTGCGGGCAGAAATCTGGCGGAGTCCCAACCAAAAGCGCTGGAATGATTTTTTGTCTGGTTTCTTCTGAAGTGGAATAATAAAATGATTTAAGCGCATCATTACGGGAAAGTTCGGCGCGACCGGTCCCTTGCCAAAGGAAAGGTCCCTTATGCTTCCTGTTCCCCTCGCCTTGCCAGTTGGTGTGGGCCTGCTTTTGGTGCGGGCAATGCCTGCCTCCCGTCCCCGATTTTTCCCCTTTCGGGATGCCGGATGAGGCGGGGACTTGCGGCCGATGTGCAGCGACTCCCGTCGGTTCGGCTGCAACTCGAAAATTCTCCACCCGATCAATTTTACAGGAAGGTACGAAGGGATAATGGATCAGCACCTCCACGGCACCATCGAAATCATTGCCTCGCTTGAGGAAAAGCTAGTCGCGATGGAGGCTCGTAATGCCCGCCTCGCCACCGAAAATACCTTGCTGCGGCAACTTTACGAACGGGCACCGCTCAGTTATCAGTCCCTTGATGAAAACGGATGCTTTCTCTCGGTCAATCAGGCTTGGCTCGATGTCTTGGGATACCGCCGGGAGGAGGTCCTCGGCCAGAACTTCGGCAGCTTTATCCACCCCGACTGGCAGAACCATTTCAAGGAAAATTTCCCCCGATTCAAGGCGGTGGGCGAAATTCTCGGAGTGGAATTCGAGATGCGAAAAAAGGACGGCAGTTTCATGTCCGTGTCCTTCAGCGGCAAAATAGGGCGAGATTCCCAGGGGCAGTTCCAGCAGACCTACTGCATCTTTCAGGACATTACCCGGCAGAAAGAGGCGGAAGAGGCTCTGATCCGTTCTGAGGAAAAATGGCGGAATATTATCGTTTCGATCCCGCAGATCGGCATCAGTCTCGATCCGCGAGGACGAATTGTTTTCGCCAACGCTCATTTCTTGCAGTTGGTCGGATGGGAGGAGCCAGAAGTCCTGGGCCAGGACTGGTTCGACCTGTTCCTTCCCGAGCACATCAGGGCGTCTGTTCGCTCGCTATTTCTCAACGTCATGAATCAGAGGGATACCGCCGGCTTTTCAACCTACGAAAACGAGATCGTCACCCGGACCGGCGAAGTGCGCAATGTGGCCTGGTCCAATGTCCTCAGTAAGGACATCCATGGGGATAGCATTGAGGTTACCTGCCTGGGGGTTGATCTGACCGAGCGCAAACTGGGGATGGCAGCGCTGCAGGAGAGCGAAGAACGGCACCGCGCCTATATCGATAATACCCCCTACGGTGTTTTTGTTACCGATGAGCAGGGGAAGTGTCAGCAGGTCAACCCCTCCGCCTGTCGTCTTTCTGGATATACGGAGCAAGAGTTGTTGTCCATGAGTCTTATCGATCTGCGGTTTGAGGAAAATCGTCGTGAAGGCCTGCACAGTTTCGAAAAGTTGAAACGGGATGGGCGGTTGCAGGCCGACCTGCTCTATCGTCACAAAAGCGGCGCACGACGATGGTGGTCGCTGACTGCGGTGCAGTTATCCGCCACCCGTTTTCTCGGATTCTGCAACGACATCACCGATCGCAAGGATGCCGAGGTCGCTTTTCAGGCGATCACCGAAGACCTTAGGGCCTCGCAGCGGATTGCTCATGTCGGGAGTTGGCATTTAAACCTCGCGAGCAATCAGGTCGTCTGGTCGGAGGAACTCTACCGCATGTATGGTTTTGACCCGACACTGCCTCCGCCGCCTTATACCGAACATCAGAAACTGTTTACCCCCGAGAGTTGGGAGCGGTTGTCCGCGGCGCTGCAGCAGACCCGAGATACTGGCATTTCTTACGATCTTGAACTGGAAACCCTGCGGGTTGACGGAAGCTGTGGATGGATGTGGGTGCATGGCATGGCGGTGCTTGATGCCAAGGGGAGAACCGTTGGATTGCGGGGTATGGCGCAGGACATCACGGCGCGCAAGCAGGCCGATGAGGCGTTACGGGAAAGTGAAGCTCGTTTCAAGGCCCTGCATAACGCCTCTTTCGGCGGTATCTGCATTCACGATCAGGGCATAATTCTGGACTGCAATCAGGGCCTTGCTGAAATAAGCGGTTATTCCTCCGAGGAACTGATCGGCATGAACGGTTTACTGCTCATCGCCGAAAAAACTCGCGACATGGTGATGAAACATATCCTTGCCGGCCACGAAAAGCCCTATGAGGCGGTAGGCGTGCGTAAAAATAACGAAGAATATCCCCTCCGCTTGGAAGCGCGAAATATTCCCTACAAAGGCAAAAATGTAAGAACAGTCGAGTTTAGAGACATCACTGCGCTGAAGGATGACGAAGCGGAACGGGAAAAGCTGCAGGGGCAGTTGGTTCAAGCGCAAAAGATGGAGTCAGTGGGGCGGCTCGCTGGAGGAATAGCCCATGATTTCAACAATATGCTGGGTGTGATCCTGGGGCGCACCGAGATGGCCCAGGAGGACCTGGATCCATCCCAAACGCTCTATACTGACCTGGAGGATATTCGTAAGGCTGCCATCCGTTCCGCCAATCTCACCCGGCAATTGCTTGCCTTTGCCCGCAAACAGACGATAGCACCCCAGATTCTTGATTTTAACGATGCCGTAGCGAGCATGCTCAAGATGGTGCAGCGACTCCTCGGTGAGGACATCGATCTTGTCTGGTTGCCCAAAGCCAACCTTTGGCCGGTCAAAATCGACCCCTCGCAGCTCGATCAGATTTTAGCCAATCTCTGCGTAAACGCTCGGGACGCCATCCCCGACGTTGGCAAAATTACTATAGAGACGGAAAATACCACCTTCGACCAGGCCTACTGTGCGAGTCATCAAGGCTTTATTCCCGGCGACTTTGTGCAACTGGCCCTGAGTGACAATGGTTGCGGCATGGACAAGGATTCCCTGCCTCATATTTTCGAACCTTTCTTTACCACGAAGGAGACGGGCAAAGGGACCGGTCTCGGGCTGGCCACGGTCTATGGCATAGTCAAGCAGAACAACGGCTTTATTAACGTCTACTCTGAGCCCGGCCAGGGCACGACCTTCAAGATCTACCTGCCGCGCCACAGCGCCGAGGCTGCCTTGGCTTCAGAGAGCGATCCGGCGCCACTTGAAAAACGCGGTGATGAAACCATCCTGCTGGTGGAAGACGAATCGGGAATTCTAGCCATGACCACCATCATGCTGGAGCGTCTGGGGTATACCGTTCTTCCGGCCAACAGCCCCGGGGAAGCCCTTCGCCTGGCTGAATCGTTTGCTGGCGCAATCAGTTTGTTGCTGACTGATGTCGTCATGCCGGGGATGAACGGACGCGACCTGGCCAAGCAGATAATGGGGCTGCATCCGGATATTAAAACGCTGTTCATGTCGGGCTACACCGCCAACGTCATCGCGCACCATGGGGTGCTGGACAAAGGCGTGCAGTTTATTGAGAAGCCTTTCGCCAAGAAAGACTTAGCCGCTAAAATCAGGAATGTGCTGCGCCAGGATTTTTACTGAGGAATAAAAAATTGGGGCTGGACCAGTTTTGGGTTAGAGCCAGGCGACCCTCGTCAGCTTCCTGCCAGGGCCTCTGTGTTGCCGTCCGCTCCTGGAACCTATGTTGCCGTTCTTGCACCTGTTCGTTGTTACCTCGCAACGGTTGCAGCAGTCAATGGTAAGATTGAGATTAAGCGTTTTTTTGAACATAAAAACGAAGGCAGTGTTGACCCTGGCGGACACGGTCGATACTGAGCAAGCGATGGATTCCAACATGACAGGTCGGCGCATCAGCCGCTTTCCATGAACGGTGCGTGCATTCATGCAAAAAAAGGAGACAATCTTTTGAAATACCTGAAGCTCTTATTTATTATGAGCCTCGTTCTGTTGCCGGCGCTCTGCCCGGCGGCGGGAGATGGTTACGGGTATCCGATCCTGGACTCGTACGCGGCCACGATCATGGGAACGCCGGATAAGCTCAAACTCAAGCATCCTGAAGGGATTCCGAGCAGGGAACTCGTGATCCACCCCATCCTGAACCTCAAGAAACCTGATGTCTTCTTCTACGACAACGGGCTGCGCTGCGCCCTGGCCTACCAGAAAAAGAAGGCGCCGCTGATCTTCCTGATTGCCGGCACCGGCTCGAGCTACAACGCCCCGAAACTGATGGCCATGATGAACGGCCTGTACAATGCCGGTTTTCACGTCATCACCCTGTCGTCGCCCACCCATCCCAATTTTGTCATCAATGCCTCCCGCAGCCATATTCCCGGCAACTTGACTGAGGATGCGGCGGATCTGTACCAGGTGATGGAGACGGCCTGGAACCACGTAAAAGGGGATATCGAGGTCTCCAATTTCTGTCTTTCCGGCTATAGCCTGGGCGCAACCCAGGCAGCTTTTGTGGCCAAACTCGACGACGAGCGCAAGGTCTTCAATTTTAACAAGGTGCTCCTGATCAATCCGGCGGTGAGCCTTTACGACTCCGTGAAGCGGATCGAGGCGCTGCTGGATGGCATTCCAGGCGGACCGAAAAAAATCGGCGCTTTTTTCAACAGGATGCTCAACAGATTTGTCGAGTTCTATCGCGAGGGCGATTTCATCGAGGTTAACAATGAATTCCTCTACGAAGTGTACAAAGCTGATCTCGTGTCCCGAGACGAAGCCGGAGGACTGATCGGGCTATCCTTCCGGATCAATTCGGCGGGAATGCTCTTCGCCTCCGACGTCATGACCAACGGCGGCTACATCGTGCCTAAAAACCGGGTGCTGAAACCTTCCGATCCCCTTGAAGATTATTTTCGGGTAGGGGTCTATCTCAGTTTCATCCAATATTTCAATGAATATTTTTACCCCTATTTCCGGGGCCAGCGGCCGGGACTCACCCGGGAGCAACTCATCCAGTCGCTGAGCCTGAAGAGCATTGAGGGCTACCTGAAGTCCAACCCCAAGTTTGGCGTTATGACCAACGAGAACGACTTCATCCTGTCGTCGGCTGATCGGGAGTATCTCCGCCAATTGTTTGGCGAGGCGACCAAGGTCTACCCCCGAGGCGGCCATCTGGGGAATCTCGAGTACCGTGACAACATGGTCTACATGACCGACTTCGTCGGCTTTTTCAATTAATTGGGGTGCAAGGCAATGATCACTACGCTTCGCTGGGTCTGCCCAGTCCTTACCGCTCTCTTCCTGGCGCTGAATCTGAGCGGGTGCGCCTCGACCAACCCCGCCTATCCTCCCGAAGAGCCGGCAATGCATTCGGTGCGCGAAATAGACGATGAGTATATCGCCCACGTTAATGACCCTTGGGAGGGGTTCAACCGGAGCATGTACAAATTCAATTATACCTTCGATAAATACGTTTTTCTTCCTGTGGTGAACACCTATGAATTCCTCGCCCCGACCTTCGTCCAGACCGGTGTTTCCAACTTTTTTAATAACATTGGAGAAATTTGTACGCTCTACAACAGCCTTTTCCAATTGAAGGGAGGGAAGGCCCTGACGACGACCGGGCGCTTCCTGACCAACAGCACTCTCGGTATCGCGGGTCTTTTTGATCCGGCCACCCGTTTAGGCTTGGCCCGGCAGAATGAGGACTTCGGCCAGACCCTCGGCCGCTGGGGCGTTGGTACCGGGCCGTATGTGGTGATGCCGGTGCTGGGCCCCGCAACCGTCCGCGACGTCAGCGGGTATGCCGTCGATACCGGGGTGCATGCCGCCTTGGTCAATGAAGCGGACCTCGACGAAGACCTCCAGAACGGGATCACCGCGTTGAACACTATCGACATTCGCCACCAGCAGCCATTCCGCTACTATGAGAGCGGCTACCCCTTCGAGTACTACATGGTTCGATTTCTCTACCGCGAAAAACAAGAACTGGAAGCCCTGCGATGAGCCAACCGCAGTTTCCCCTGGTGTAAGAATTTTGATATAAGAGGCGGAACCTCACTGTACGACCAACCCCGATCGCAGGCCGACTGGAACGCCAACTTGTTTTGCATCGGATAAAGAGGATATCGATATTATGAAAACCGTGTATTGGTTACAGGGAGGTGGCTGCGGCGGCGACACCTTCTCGTTTTTAAGCAGTGAATATCCCGATGTCATCGAGCTTTTTCGCACCCTGGATATGCAACTGCTTTGGCATCCCTCGCTTTCGCACCTTTCCCCTGTGAACCATCGAGCGCTTCTGGCAAAAATCCTGACCGGAGAACAACCTCTCGACATCCTTATGGTCGAAGGCTCGGTGATCTGCGGGCCGGCAGGCACCGGGATGTTCCATACCAAGGATGGCCATCCCCAAAAGGATCTGATCTACAGTCTCGCCTCACAGGCCCAAGTGATTATGGCCGTCGGAACCTGCGCCTCTTTTGGCGGGTTCGGCTCCGGCGATGTCATCGAAGCCACCGGGCTGCAGTTCACCAAAAAAGAACGAGGCGGCTTTCTGGGCCAGGATTTCATTGCCAAATCAGGTCAGGCGGTGATCAATCTGGCCGGCTGTCCCTGCCATCACGATGTGATCGCCGGTGCCATCATTTCTGTGGCCAATGGAGTGGTGCTCGAACTCGATAAGTATCAGCGCCCGCTCGAATGGTATGGCACCACGGTCCATCAAGGCTGCACCCGCAACGAATATCATGAGTACCGGGTCGAGGAATCAGACTTCGGCGAAATGGGGTGCCTCTTTTTTCATATGGGCTGTGCCGGGCCGCTGGTGCCGGGTCCCTGCAACAAGTTGCTCTGGAATCAGCAGTCTTCCAAACCTCGGGCCGGGGTACCCTGTTTTGGTTGCACCGATCCCGATTTTCCCAGGGCGACACCGTTTTTCCAAACCCCCAATATCGAAGGCATACCACTCTCGTTGCCCATGGGGGTCAGCCGCGCCCATTATATGGTCTACAAAGGCATGGCCGCGGCCGCAGCCCCCGAGCATCTCAAGAAGCGGAAATCAAAAGTTTAAGCAGCAAAGGACGGAACCCGCATGACGAACACCTTAAAGGGCCTCAATATTCCTCTCAATAGAGCTGAGGGCGACCTGGAAATCAGGGTTGAAATTGACAACGGCATCATCACCGAGGCCTGGAGCGCCGGCACCATGTTTCGTGGTTTTGAAGGGATGATGCGCGGACGTGGCGCCTTGGACGGCCTGGTGGTGACTCCGCGTATCTGCGGGATCTGCAGCCTGACCCACCTCACCGCCGCGGTTGAGGCCCTGGAAGCCATTGCGGGCATTGCGCCCCCCGACAACGCCCGCCGTCTGCGCAATCTGGCTCTGATGGTCGAGACCATCCAGAGCGATGTCCGCCAGGCGGTGCTGATGTTTATGGTTGATTTCGCAAATAAGGAGGCCTATCACGATCATCCCCTCGGAGAGGAAGCCCAGAACCGCTACAACCCGCTGCAGGGAAGGGCTGCCATCGAGGTCATTCGGGAAAGCAAACGACTGCTGCAAATGGTGGCCATTATTGGTGGACAATGGCCCCACACCTCCTTCATGGTCCCCGGGGGGGTAACCTCCATTCCTGAAATTTCAAAAATTCTGCAATGCCGCATAATTCTGGAACGATTTCGTTCCTGGTACGAACGAAGCATGCTGGGGTGTTCCATAGAACGATGGCAGGCTGTCCGCAGCCGTAACGACCTGGACATCTGGCTTGATGAAAAACCCTCGCATCGCGACAGTGAGGTCGGCTTTTTTATCCGCTTCGCCCGCCAGGCGGGCCTGCATGCTTTTGGCAAGGGCCCCGCTCGTTTTCTTTCCTACGGCAATTTCACCCTGCCGCGCGAGACCGCTGTGACAGGTGCGGACGGCAGATTGCTGCCCTCTGGCTTTGCCGCCGGCATTGAAGTCGCCTCCTTTGCGGCCGCTAAAATTACTGAAGATGTTTCGCATGCCTGGTTTGAACAGGGGAGCAAACCCGTTCACCCCTTTGACGGCACGACCAAGCCTTATGCCTCAGGACAAGGCGGCAAATTGTACTCCTGGATCAAGGCCCCCCGTTACGGAGGGGAGGTCGTTGAAACAGGGCCCCTGGCCGAGATGGTCATCGCCGGCAATCCCCTGTTCCGGGATCTTGTCGCCCAGGGGGGGCCCAATGTGCTGGTGCGGGAACTTGCCCGCCTGGTACGTTCGGCCTATGTCCTGAAGCCAATGGCGACCTGGATTAACGAGTTGCTGGACCGACGGCAGGACGATTTTTACCATGCCGTCAAGCACCTTCCCGATGGTGAAGGAGCCGGCATGATCGAGGCCGCCCGGGGAGCGCTGGGGCATTGGGTCAAAATCAAGGATGAAAAGATTGCCCACTACCAGATCATCACCCCGACCGCATGGAACGGATCTCCGCGCGATGAACGCGGCGTTCGCGGGGCCTGGGAAGAGGCCTTGATCGGAACCCCGATTAACGACCTTGAAAATCCGGTGGAGGCAGGGCATGTGGTCCGGTCCTTTGACCCTTGTCTGGTCTGTGCGGTCCATTGTCTGCAAAAAGAAAAGAAAAAGGGGGCCCTGCTCCTGGGCTTGAAGCAGTGAAAGGTGCCATCATCTGCATCGGCAACCGCTTGGTCGCGGAAGATGCCGCCGGGATGGCGGTTTTTGACCAATTGCGGGCAAGGGATGGACTGCCTGCTGAAGTGACGGTCATAGAAGGCGGGTTGGCCGGCCTCAACCTCCTGCCGTTGTTGGAACAGGGGGGCAGGGTGGTATTTGTTGATGCGGTCCAGGGATTTACCAGGCCGGGCGAAATGGTCCTGCTTGATCGCCAGCAGATAGTCAACACCCTCGGTGGCGGCTATTTTGATCATGGTTCGGGTTTGGCCTATGTTCTTTCCGTCCTGCCCCAGGTTTGCGATGGTGACCTGCCGGAGGAAATTGTGCTTGTCGGCCTTGAAGGGGAATGTACCCTGCCGACAATCAAACGAGCGGCCGAACTGAGCATTACCCTCGCAACTCATGGCTTGAAGGAGCGTACCTGATGGAAAAAAGCAGCGCTGAAATGCAGATGGAAATCGACATGCTGCGCCGCGAAATCAAAGTTGCCCGGGAGGCAGCGGAGATAACCTCTGACCTGGTGGTTAAGCAGTTCGAGCAAACCGAACGCATGCTCCATCGCTTTCAAACCGCAGATGCTGAACGGCAGGCAGTTTTAGATGCGGCCACCCAACTCTCGATCATCGCCACCGATCTTGACGGCACCATCCGACTCTTTAGCAAAGGGGCTTCTGCCCTGCTGGGGTATAGCTCCTCGGAAATGATCAACAAGGGCAATATTCTTGCCCTTCATTTAACTGCCGAACTCGATCATTACGGTAAAAAGGTAAGCGGAATTTCCGGGTCCAGCCTGCACGCCATGAAGGTTTTCGACCAATTTGTCAAACAGAAACACAGCCGTGCCCAAGAGTGGCTGTATGTGTGTAAAAATGGCGCACATCTGCCGGTCCGTCTCTCCATCACCAGCCTGTACAATCCCGATGGTCGGATGGTGGGTTATCTGTTCACGGCGATGGACCAGACGCTTCAGAAGCAGATGGAGCGCGAGTTGATTCAAGCCAAGGAATCGGCGGAGGCGGCTAATGCCTCCCGGGGGGACTTTTTGGCCCGCATGAGCCATGAGATCCGCACCCCTATGAATGGCATTGTCGGCATGGCCTCTTTGCTGCAAAAAACAGCGCTTGATGCTAAGCAGCACAATTATGCCGATAAGCTGCTCGGCTCTGCCAATATTCTGTTGAGGCTCATCAACGATATCCTCGATTTTTCGAAAATTGACGCCGGCAAATTGCAGCTGGAAGAAATTGCTTTTAATCTCGAAGATATCCTCAGCAACATTGCCAATGTGGTCGGCATGCTGGCCGAAAAAAAAGGTCTGGAGTTTTTGTTTCGGATCGATCCCCGAATTCCGTATAATCTCATCGGGGACCCCTTGCGCCTGGGTCAAGTGCTGATGAATTTGGCGAGCAATGCCGTAAAATTCACCAAGCAAGGTGAGGTGGTCATTTCGGTAGCGCTGGAAAAACAACTGAAAGACCAGGTTACCTTTCGATTTTCCGTGCGCGACAGCGGCATCGGTTTGCAGCAGGAAGAGGCTAAACGGCTTTTTTCAGCATTCAGCCAGGCCGATGATTCCATCACCCGCAAATATGGCGGTACCGGGCTGGGACTTGCCATCAGCAAACAACTGACCGAACTGATGGGCGGCAGGATATGGATTGAAAGCGAACCGGGAAAAGGAGCGGAATTCATCTTTACGGCCAATCTGCGACTCGCAGAAGCGACACCAGAACGCAAGCCGCGATCTTCCAAACCTTTACGGGGCCTGCGAGCCCTGGTGGTTGACGATAACGAGGCGGCTCGTGAGGTCCTTTCCTCCATGCTGCAATCCTGGAAAATCGAGGTGGATACGGCGGTTGACGGCAAATCGGCGATCTGCCGCCTTGAGCAGGCCATCCAGCAGAAATGCCCCTATGATGTCGTCTTGCTGGACTGGATAATGCCCGGCATTGATGGCATTGAGACGGCCAGAAGGATTAAGGCCAATGCCGCCCTCTCGAAAGTTCCAGCCATGTTGATGGTAACCGCCAACGGACGCGAGGAAGCCTATCTCGAGGCGGGCGAGGTGGGCCTGCAGGGTTTCCTTTTGAAACCGGTGTATGCCTCGGTGATGTACAACACCTTGCTGGATATTCTTGGTATTGAAACGGTTTCAGGGCCTCAGATTCTCAAGGAGCAGACCGGCACCGCAGATTTGGCGACCATTCGCGGGGCTCATATTCTGCTGGTGGATGACAACAGTATCAATCAGGAAGTTGCCAGCGAATTTCTTCTCGAAGCCGGCATGGCAGTCACCATTGCTTCGAGCGGGCGGGAATGCCTGAATGCGTTGCAACAGGGGACCTTTGACCTGGTCTTTATGGATATCCAGATGCCGGAGATGGATGGCCTGGAAGTAACCAGAAGAATCCGCCAGGACAGTCAGTACAAGGATTTGCCCATTATCGCGATGACGGCCCACGCCATGGCCGGAGACAAAGACAAGAGTCTGGCCGCAGGGATGAACGACCATATCACCAAACCTATCAATCAGGCCATCCTCAATCAGGCCTTAAAGATGTGGATAACAGAAAAACATCCCGCGACTCACCTGGATAAACTCGATAAAGCAGTTGGTCCTGCGCTTACCGCCAGGGTTTCATTGCCGGCTTTGCCTGGTATTGATCAAGGGGCGGCGCTCAAGGTTTTGAACCAGAACACCCGACTTTTTGTGAAAATGCTCTATGATTTCCAAAAGAACTACCATGGTCTGCCCAGCCTCTTGCGGGAATTATCAGTGGCGGGCAAGTGGCAGGAAATTCAGGAAAAGGCTCATACCATCAATGGTGTTGCCGGATATATCGGCTCCGCTGGCCTGATGCAAGCCGCCCAGAAATTGGAAGAGAGTCTCAAAAGCAATCGGCGGGAGGAGGCGGTACACCATCTCGTTGTCTTTATCAACGCCCTCGATGCCATTCTTTCCTCTCTCTCCGCCCTGCCGACCCAGGTAAAAGAACCTCGTGTTCAAGCTGTCCAAAACGATGCGAGAGACCTCGGGGACCAGGAGCTTGCAGAACAATTGCAGGTGCTTATCGGGCAATTGAAAAAGGGGGAACTGGCTGCGGAGGAACAGTTTGCCGAGGTGGAACAACTCCTTGAAGCGACGGGGGTCGACGAACAATTGAAAACGATTGCGGCATTGATTGACGACATCGAATATGAAAAGGCTGCCGCAGTAGCAGGCAATCTGCTGACCATGATTCAGCATAACCGCGGGAACTGATTATGGAACCCCTGGAAAAAGCACGCATTCTGATTGTTGACGATGAAAAAATGAATCTGAAGGTGCTGGCGGACCTGCTCAAGGAGGAGTATGCGCCGGTACTTGCCCGCAGCGGCGAAGAGGCCCTGCAGCACGCTTTTGGCGACTCCCCTCCGGATCTCATCCTGCTTGATGTGGTTATGCCGCAGTTGGGAGGCTACGAGGTCATCAAACAATTAAAAAACGATGACAGGACCAAAAACATTCCGGTGATTTTTGTTACCGCACTCAGTTCCGTTGAAGATGAAGAACATGGGCTCAAACTGGGAGCCGTCGATTATATTACCAAACCTTATTCCCCGCCTATCGTGAAAATACGAATTCGCAATCACCTTCGGCTTGTCCATCATTATAAACTGCTGGATCAATTAGCCTACCTGGATGGTCTTACGGTTATTCCCAACCGTCGACGTTTCGAGGAGGTCTTTCAGAAGGAGTGGGCGCGATCGGCCCGCAACGGCACCTCTTTCTCGCTGGCCATGGTCGATGTGGATTTTTTCAAACAGTATAACGATCATTTCGGTCACGCCATGGGCGATGACGCCCTGCAGAAAATAGCCAAGGCTTTGGAAGGCGGACTGAAGCGGCCAGGAGATCTCGTCGCCCGTTACGGCGGCGAAGAATTTGTGATGGTGTTGCCGGAAACGGATGCCGCCGCCGCCAAGGTCGTCGCCGAACGCGCCCTCCGGAACGTGGCTGAGCTCAATCTGGCCCACCCGTACTCGCAGGTTGCCAGTCATCTTTCCGTGAGTATCGGCTTGGTCACCACCATCTACATGGACAAGAAAACGCTGCCGCAAACCTTTTTAAAGACAGCCGATCAAAACCTGTATCTCGCCAAACATAATGGCCGCAATCAAATCGTGAGCAGTATGATTTATGATTGGTCTATGATGTCGATAGGATAACAATTCCGGGCAGGATACACCCTCTTGCGCGCAAGTGGAGCAAGCGTCTGCGCTACATAACTGCCTCCGGTTCTGACAGTTTATGATGTGCAGTCTGCAAGCCCTGTTCCCCTTGCGCGAAGAGGCCTTTAACCAGGGGGCGTTCAGTTCAGCATCCAGTCGACATTCAGACGACTGATCACATTCAATCCACCGGGGAGTATCAGGCTGGCGGATTTCCCGAGATGATCAAGCAAAACCTGCACTTCGTAAGATCGGGTCCCGGCATTGCAAATGATAATGAAGGTCTTGCCTGCCGGCAGTTCGCCATGTCGCGCCCTGATCTGCTCATACTGCAGCGCTACCCACCGGTTCGCCCCATATTTTTCGACATAAGGTGCGGCTTCAAGCGGATGACGAATGTCCAGGACCGCCCAATCCGGCTCGCTACTCATATCCTCCATCCAGCCCAGGAAACGGTCGAGGTCAACCCGGCGCAGGCGATTATCGCATATATTCTCAGCGACATAGGCTGCGGCGTTGATCGAATCTATGGCCGAGGAAAAAGGCGGCGCATAGGCCATCTCCAGGAGACCGAAATCCTCGATAGTCCCGCCTTGGGCAATCAAGCCGGCCGCTGCATCCACTCGGGCGGAGATCGAGTCGTTCATCATGCCGAAGGCCTGGAGACCAAGGACACGCCGCGTTCTGCGGTCAAACACCAGCTGAAGGATCACCACCGCCTGATCAGGAAAGAAATGGGCACGGTCCGGCGGCGAGGTCAAGGCATAATCGGCGTCAAAGCCTTCGGCCAAGGCGGCCTCGTGGGTAATGCCGGTTGAAGCGATGCAGCGTTCAAAGGCCTTCATGATAAACGAGCCGCAGACGCCTTTAAATGCCGAGGGTTGCCCGGCCATGTTGTCGGCCACGATCCTTCCTTCGCGGTTGGCGAGCGATCCCAGGGGCATATAGATTTCCCGGCCGGTAATCAGGCTGGTCACGGCAATGCAGTCGCCGGCGGCATAGATGGCTGGGTCCGAGGTCTGCAGCCGCTGATTGACTTTGATTCCTCCCCAGGGGGCGACCTCGAGCCCGGCGGCTTGGGCCAGTTCGCTGCGCGGTCGGACGCCGACGGCCATGATCACCAGATCGGCCTCCAGGGTGCGTTGGGCGGTTTTGACGCCGCAAACCTTGCCTTGGCCGTCATCGATCAGTTCGGTGGCCGATTCCCTGGTAAAGACAGCTACCCCCTTTTCCTGGAGATGTTTCTGCAGCATGGCGGCAAAGTGCCAGTCGACCAAGCGGGGCAGAAGTTGCGGCGCCAACTCCAGCAAAGTGGTCTCGATTCCCCAAAGGTCGGTGAACGCCTCGGCCATTTCAATCCCGATGGCCCCACCGCCGATAACCACCGCCCGGCTGACCTTGCCCTGGGAAATCCTGCTTCGAATTTCGATAGCCTTGTGCAGATTGGCGATGGTGAAGACACCGTCCAGACCGGCGCCGGGAATAGGCAGTTCGAACGGCTTGGCACCGGTGGCCAGCATCAACTGGTCATAAGGCAGGTGCTGTTCAACGCCGCTGTCGACGTTGCGCACCAGGACTTTCTTCTCCTTGCGGTCGATGGCCATGGCCCTGGTTCTGGTCATTACGTGCACGCCCTTGGCGTTTTCAAAAAAACTGGCATCACGTACGACATGGAAGCTGGTGGCCCGCAATTCGCTCTCGTCGGAGACATCGCCGCTGACATAGTAGGGAATGCCGCAGCCGCCGTAGGAAATCAGGCTGTCCTGATCCACCATGGTAATCTCCCATTCGGGTTGCAGGCGCCGCAATCGACACGCTGTTTTCGGGCCTGCGGCAACCGCTCCGATAATCACTATTTTCTTGCTCATAACACACGTACTCTCCTGTTAATATTCAACGATCCGAAAAGATAGAATCCGCGTGATCTTGCTCCCCCTCGATCGTCAGGGCGCTTTGGGGGGCGGGCGGTGTACTCCAACCGCAGACGAAAACCCTTCGAGATCAGTGCGTTCCGTGGGGATCCTTCTCTCCGGTTGCGCCGATTGGCGCTGGGTCCAGGGGCTGTTTTTGGTCTAACGGTCGGTCTTGGCTGTATTTTCGCAGGTAGAAGAGATGCCCGTTATGCCTAACCTGCGCGATATCGCCCTGGGCCACCATTCTCGCAACGATCTCCGGTGAGGAACCGGTGCGGGCGAGAAGCGCGTTGACAGCCTCTTGCCGGAGCGGATGGACGGCGGTTATGCTCAAAAGATCCTGTTCGATATCGCCGGTCGAGGCAAAATCGTTTCCTTCGTAACCGATCAGGTACTCCACCGCCTTTACATGGTCGGCCATGATCTGATACATCCGGTTGAGGGTGGTTTCGTCCGGGCTGCTTACCCCGGCCACCGCCGGTGGTCGGGTGGGTATGCTCAGATAGGCGCGGTGCGGCTGCACTTTCTGCAGAAGTCCGACGACCCCGGCCATGGATGCCTCCTGGTCGTTCACGCCCCTGACCAGCATGGTTTCGGTTACCAGCGTGCCGGTAAAGGTCCGGGCGAAGGCCCGAATACCTTCTATAATTTGGGGCAGGTTGATTGCCTGATGAGGCCGGTTGATTCGGCGCCAGATGTCTTCGGTAACCGTATCGATCTTCAGCGATACCCAATCGGCCCGGCCGAGTTCTTCCCGCACCTCCTCCCGCCACAGCAGCGAACTGTTAGTGATCACTGCCACGGGAATCGACAGCGATTGCAACAGGTCGATGGTCCGCCCCAGATTGATATCCAGAGTGGGCTCTCCATCCGGCACAAAGGTCAGGTAGTCGATCGGCTGGCCGGCCTCCCCGGCTTGATCCAGCCGGTCGCGCACTTCCTGTAAAATGTCTGCGGGCGAAAAAAAAGCGCGACGCTCAATCCGGGAGCGGGCAACCTGTCCCACCTGGCAGTAGACACAGGAATAAGGACAGTTTTTAGCCGGGATGTTATTGATCCCGAGGCTCTTTCCCAGACGCCGCGAGGGCACCGGGCCAAACACGCAGGTTGATCCGACCGTGCTCACAATGGCTCGCTCCCTGAGGTTTGCAGAGTTGCTGCCGCCACCTCAAGAAAAAGTTCCGTTCGTTCCTGGCAGCCCTTGATCTGGGCCGGTTGAATCGGCGTCTGCGGAGCAAGGCTGCGTTGGATGAGGATCACCCCGATCGGAGCGCAAGTGCTACCAGGTTCGTTCATGGTCAGCACTTCACTTGTTTGCGGCCTGCGCCGGTTCCAGTCGGCCCTCGCGATACTGAGCAAGAGCCTCGGCGACGGTCGCGGCCGCGGTGTAGAAAATGGATATGCCCGCCGCTTGCAGCACCCGGAACGCCTTTGGGCCGCAATGCCCAGTCACCAAGGCTTTGGCTCCCAACCGCACCACGGTTTGCGCCGTCTGGATTCCGGCCCCCTGCGCGGCGTTTATATTCGTATTTTCAACCGCCTCGAAGGTCCCGTTGTCCAGATCGTAAACCAGGAACCCGGGAGACCGACCGAACCGCGGTTCCAACGGCGAGTTGAGCACTTTTCCGGATGTGGTGAAGAGTATCTTCATATTTGCTCCTTGTTGATTGTTCAACTTTACAGTCAGGGGTGCGGATTTTTTTTTCCGGGATTAAGCCGTAAATTGCAAAAGTGCCGACAGCCTCGGTTGGTATACCGATGCCGTCGGCAAATAATGAATACATTCCCCGCACCACGGATACACCGCAACACGGGGCAGGTTCGCTGATCAGGTCCCGCTTGCCGTTTCCATCTCGCCAAGGCGTTTTTTTATGAGATCCAACTCGGACTGGAGGGCCTTGGCTTGCTGCTCCAGAAGTTGCTTTTCCTTGGAGGGATCGGTGAACGGCGACGAGGGCGCATTACCAGAAAAACGCGTCCCCGCCGTCTGGCCGGTAACGTAATACCTGTTGCGCCATCCGCGTCTGCCAGCCCCCCCTCGGCCCAGTGCCGGGCGGTTTCCACCGAATCCGAGCCCTGCGTTGCGTCCGGGAACTGCATTGTCGTATCCCGGCATTCCCGTTCCGGCACAGTATCCAGCGCCTCGTCCGGTCATCGCACCCATACCCATGGGTCCAGTTCCATCTCCTCTTGGCATGATCAAATCCTCCCTAAAGGATTGTGCTGATGTTGTCGCATCATGACAGCATCACGCGGTTAGTTGAGCCGCGCTGATTGCTAGGCGTGCTTTTCGGGGTGTTGCTCCGGCCTGACGCGCGGTATCTCGTTTTCTCCAGCGGTGTTCAGTGCTGCCCGCAGCATCGATGGCCGGCGACACTCGCTGCCCCAGGCGATCCCTGCAATTTTTCAGGCCGCACCTTTTCGTCTCATGTCTTCATTTTGCATGGGCTGTGCCAGAATGGAAATGGTACGGAGTGATAATTAAATCATGCTGGAATGTTTGAACTATATTTTAGAAGGCAAGGCTATGGGCAGGGGGTGCGCTGTTGCATGGCGGCTAAATTGCTACCCTGTGCAACGTTTCATCATTGCAACAATGCGACCCTGTCAGACTTCGGTCCGGCGTGACTGCGGCGAAAGGTTCCCTGTTCTTCCAGGGTTTAAACCTCAAGCATCCTGCGACAAAGGCACTACATGAAAATCAACGTTCCCGACCTCTACGGTTTATGGATAAAGGTTTACTGTATGCATCGGGGGAGGTTTTGAAACCAGGATCTCACCAAAATCAACCTCTGCTGCACAACCAAAAAAGAAAAAATACGACCTCCCCGAGGCGATCAGGCAAAGACGATGCGGTCTAAAATTCGGAGGGCACCACAAAACCGCCAACAAGGCTGAGCTCAGATGCTCTGCCCACCCATCGACATCCGCAGCAGAAAAAGCACAAGGCTCCCGATCAGAAACGATCCGGCCAGGACGATACCGACGACATGGAGCAGAATTCGTTTGAAGCGAGGGCGCATGAAAACCATCCGGTGCTCTCCATCGAACGGCTTGGCTTCTCCCAGCCCCTTGAGCTGGAAAATATGACTGCCGGGCTGCGTGATTGCATAGACCTTGATTGGTATGTTGATCTTGGTGAAACCTCTTGCCCCTGTCCGAAACAGAACTCTGCGGCTCTTTACCGGCAAGCCGTCGGGGCCTGTCAATTCATACTCCAGATGCGCAAAGCGTCTGCTCAACAACGGCCCCTCCAGACAAAGATCGACCTTGCCGGTTTCCGCAAATTCGATTTCCTGGCGATCCAGCAGCGGCACACTGAAAAGCCGCGACCGCCTGATAGTCTGCAGTAAGCTTTTAATGCACATCCCGAGCAACAGCGCAAAAAGAAAAAATCCCGGCGGGGCTATCCACAAACCATTTTGATAGATGAACGCGAGCAGATCCATATTCACCCTCTGCAATCAATGGCTCTCCTGGTGACCGTTATGGCCAAACCCGGAGGCTTTCTTTTCAAGAATAAGCCAGACCATGGCATCGAAGGGCACTTTCCCGGGCAATAGTGTTCCGGTGTAAAAAGGTATAGCACTAATATGGCTGACACCTACCTTTTCAACGGTCACCGCTGCAATCCGATAGCCGCTGTCACCAAAGGTCTCTTCAAACTGCAGGGTTATTTCCTTCTTTGAGAGGATGGTGCGGACGTATTGATAGAGGTCCATGGCCACGGGCTTCCCCTTTTTCCGATTCCACAGCACATCATGGTAGGCCGACATTGCCAGATACGCCGACAGCCAGGGATATTCCACCAGCCTTCCGAGAAACAACGAGGTGTAGGGGCCTTCCAGTTTTGGCGGGTCCGTTTTCGAAAAAGCGGCTTTGAGAATGGTCTGCATGGAGGTTTTGGTAATCTGACAAGCGGAGCCCTCGGGTAAAAGGCGAAGCCGCAAGGTGTGCGATTGGTCATCGGCTTCTACTCGCAGCACGCAGGTTCCCTCGGTCATGGCCAGGATCAAGCGTTCTTGATATGCCGGGGCGATGGCAGGAAACCCGAGGATAATCATCACGATGATGAAACTGTGAAGGAAGTACCGGGAGATTGTCATGGTGAGAGGGAGTGATCCAGCACCTCTCTGATTTTGGCAGCCAGGGCCTGCATAATCATCATCATCTTGTTGTTTGTTTGTTTGGTTGGTTGGGGACTTAATCCAGCACCTCTCTGACTTTGGCCGCCAGATCTTTGACCGTGAACGGTTTCTGGATAAAATGGACGCCTTGGTCGAGCACGCCGTGATGGGCGATGACGTTGGCCGTGTACCCGGACATGAACAGGCACTTGAGGTCGGGGTCGAAGGCTAACAGATGCTTGGCCAGGGTGCGGCCGTTCATCTCAGGCATCACGACGTCGGTCATCAATAGACTGATTGTACCGGTATGTTCCCGGGCCAGCTGCATCGCTTCCCCCGGCGTGGCTGCGGTCAGAACGGCGTATCCCTGTTGTTTGAGAATGAGTGCGGTCATCTCCAGAATCATGGGTTCATCTTCCACCAGGAGAATAGTTTCGTAACCGCGAGCATCCGGTTTGGCGACGCCAGCCCAGGGAACCTGGTCACTCTCGGCCGCATGCCGAGGCAGGTAGACCTTGAAGGTCGCCCCTTGGCCCGGCTCGCTGTAAACATTAATAACGCCATTATTCTGTTTAACAATGCCGTAGACGGTCGCCAGGCCCAGTCCGGTCCCCTTGCCCGTCGCCTTGGTGGTGAAAAAAGGCTCAAACAGGTGCGAACGTGTCTCGGCATCCATGCCGCAACCGTTGTCACTGACCGCCAGCAGCACATACTCGCCGGGAAGGAAATCAGTGTGCGTCATTCCATAAACCGTGTCTAACCTAACGGTATCGGTCTCGATGGTGACCTTGCCGGTGTCGCCAATCGCATCCCGGGCATTGACGCACAGGTTCGCCAGGATCTGATCGACCTGGGAGGGGTCCATCTTGACCAAGCCTAAATTCTTGCCAGGCAGCCAGGCCAGGTCGATGTCTTCGCCAATGAGCGGGCGCAGCATTTTCAGCATCCCCTCGACGACCTGGTTAAGGTCGAGCACCTTGGGGGCCACCGTCTGTTTGCGGGCAAAGGCCAGGAGTTGCTGGGTCAGATCGGCGGATCGCTCGGCAGCTTTGCGGATATCCTGCAGGTTGGCAAACAGCGGCTGGGTATGATCCACCCGATCCAGGGCCATCTCTGTGTAGCCAAGAATTACGGTGAGCATGTTGTTGAAATCATGCGCCATGCCTCCTGCCAAACGCCCCACCGACTCCATCTTTTGGGACTGGGTTAACTGGGTTTGCAGTTTGTCTTTTTCCTCTTCCGCCTTCTTGCGCTCGGTGATGTCCCGCACGCTGGCGATGACCCCGTTGATCGCGGGTTCATGCAGAAAACTCTGGGCGATGGCCTCGGAAAAAACCCACTCCCGCGTTTTATGGATATGTCGATATTGGACGGTGACTGTTTTTTCAGGATGTTCGATGGCTTCGTTCCAGGCGGCCGTGATGGCTTGCATGTCGTCTGGATGAATGAGGGTATCGAGGGCTCTGCCTTCCAATTCGGCGACCGGATATCCGGTGATTTGCTCTGCTGCGGGGCTGACGTACCTTTGGCTGCCGTCGGCGTTGAGGATGACCAGGCTATCCGAGGAATTCTTAACGAGAAAATGCAGCCGTTCCTCACTCTCACGCAGGGCGTTGATCGACTGGTTGATCTTGGTGCTCAGGCGTGCAATCAGGAAATACAGGAGAACAGAGGTGGTAATAATAAAAAGTAGCCCTTTAAAAATGGCTAGCTTGGTCATGATTTCCGGATCGCGGACAAACCAGCCGAGCGCCGTATCGGAAAAATAAATCCAGGCGCAGCCAAACAGGACATAGATGATAACGATCTTACAGATTTCCTGGTGTTTATTCATCTGCGGCAACAGTTCCTCAAACGCTTAATGATTGACCAACATCGAGGGAGCGGCGTAGCACAAAATGATACAACGACCTGTTAAACTAAGGAACAATGGCGGATGAATGCAAGCTAAAAATTATTGACCGGGGATATGTTGCTTGCGGGCGCCTAAAAATCACCTGCTTTGCCGCAGTCCTGCCAAGGTGGTGCCACCTTGAACGGGCCTTCAAGGTCGGGCAACAAGACGATGGTGGTCAAATAAAAAAAACGGCTGCCGGTTTCCCGGTAGCCGTCCTGAAAATAATTACAATTACAGCAGATTGACCTAGAAATGCCGCCCCCAAAGCCTCTTGATTGAATCTAACGCATCCAGGTCACGCAACTTCTAGTGCTGACACAGATGTCCGGAATCGTGAGAATGACAAATATCGCCACTGTCCACAAGTTTGCCCTGTAAAAACAGCTCAACAGCCTGTTGAGCTGCTCCCGATGCGCCCTTTATGGTTTTGATGCCGTTGCTTGCCAGGACATTCACAGCGCCGTCCCCTATGCCTCCGGCGATTAAAAGCTCCACACCATTTTCAGCGAGTTTGCTCGCCATATTAGACTTACAACCGCAGCCGTGGGGAGACTCCATGAACTTCTCCGCTTTGATTGTTTTTTCCTCGATGGTGAAGATTGAATACTTCTCACAATGACCGAAATGCTGGTCGACCTGATCTCCAACTGTGGGGACTGCGATTTTCATGGATGGTTCTCCTTCATTCTTAATAACGCCCGATGTCGCCGATTCTCACCATGCTTTTCCGGTAAAAATAGCATCGGCTATTGTGCTGTAAAAATTTCTAACCATGTTTGGTCTCTTCTTACCTTTTCTCAAAGTTCTGCTCACACGATCTTGGCAGCACTTCAGGTTCAGTAGTATTTCGGGGCGAACCGCAAGTATTACCCAGTAATCTCTCACTGTTGGCATTACAGACATCTTGCTGTGAGGGTTCGGAGGGGAAATTCTTACAAATCAATGGCCTTGCGGCATACACCTCACAAAAAAAGCTGCCATTCTCTTCATTTAAAAAGAAACAATACCCATTGTCTTGAAATTTTAAGAAATATTCTTCAACATTTTCGCCTTTCTGGTTTACAAACACTTCAGAGCAAAGTCCTGTTACTTTTTCGATAGAAAGTATTTCCTTTGAGGACAGTTCGACAAAAGGGTATCTTTTACAACAGGCTGCACATATCTTACAAAAATTAATCAATATAATATCCATATCACTTGATAAATCTGACCTACACAACTTCTACTTCTTTGAAAATTTTATTCCCTGCTACGAACATGGCGAATCTACGGAGCCTGCCTGCCTGTTAAGGGTAATTATCAGGCTAAGTATACCTTGTTTGACTCCAACCGCCTCCTGTTTCCCGCTTAAAACTCCGCTGAAAAATAAACCCGCCTCTGGTGCCAGGCATTTTTTTACAGATTGAAACAAAAAAAACCCGCTGATACTACAGAAGTAATATCAGCGGGTAGATACCGTAAATGGCAGTCCTATGGCTGGGGGACAGGGATTCGAACCCCGATAAGCGGAGTCAGAGTCCGCTGTCTTGCCGTTAGACCATCCCCCAGCAGGTGGAAAGTTGCGGTGAAAATAGATGGATTTGTCCTAGTTGTCAAGGAGAAATCAATACAGCATAAGGGATTGAGCTTCCAGGTTCGCCTAGCCCCGGGACTTGGCAAAACTCTCAGGAGATGATCAGCCCCGCGTAACCGACCACCTGGCTAGTATCACCGCTGGCCTCGCCGGAATCGGTATAGCGTACCAGTTCGACCTTGGTTGCTCCCAATTCCAGAGCTGCCAGCAGGGCAATGGTAGTCGGAATGACGCCGCACATCGTGATCCGCTGGCCGATTACCGTGGCATACAGCCCTTGGGGATCTAAGGCAAGGATATGCTCGATCGCCATTTTATCTTTCTGCGCTGCCTGCTGTCGTGATTCGTAATGGCTCATATCGGTTGAGGCTACCATTAACACCGGCTGTTCATAATTGCTGATAGCAACGGCCAATTCCTGGGCCACTTTACGGCACTGGGAAAAAGAAATCTGAGAGACCACCAAGGGGACAATCCGCAGTTTCGGCTGCACCTGCTGGAGGAAAGGAACCTGCACCTCAAGCGAGTGCTCCAGGAGATGGGCCTCCTCATCTTCGACAATAGAAGTAGAAACACGAAGGATGTCCGCAGCCAGTTGCCGATCGACCGGCACAGTGCCCATCGGCATGCGCCAGTCCTCAGTCCCCAGGGCAAGGGCTGCCCCCCGGCCATGATGGTTGGGCCCCATAATCAGCACGGTTTCCGGTACCCGAACGCGGCTGATAGTGTTACCCGCAGTGGCGCCGGAATAGACATAGCCGGCATGGGGCATGACCACAGCCAGGGCTGGAATTTTGTCAGTTTCAGCCACCGTAGGGACAAGCATCTCCATGGCAGACCGTAAGTGTTCAGGATCTCCGGGATAAAAACGACCAGCAACCGACGGCATTCGTGTCATAATGTCCTCCCTTTTTCGCGCCTGTTCATTCTCGCCAGTTCATCCCCGGCGCCAAACCGTTATTTTTTCACTTCCCAGGTGGTGCCCTCCGGGCTGTCTTTGAGCACAATGCGATGCCCGAGCAGATAATCGCGGACCTCGTCGGAAACCGCCCAATCCTTGGACGTCCTGGCCCGATCGCGCTTGACGATCAATTGCTGGATTTCTTCCTCGCTCAGATCAATCCCTGCCAGAATCTTGGCTTTCTGGCCGGCGACCGTGGCGACCGGATCCTGCTGCAGAATCCCAAGAACCCCGGCCAGGGTGCGGAAGGTAGTGGCAACAGACCGTACCAGCGCAAGATCGTCGATAACCGGTTGCTCCGGCAGACCGCGCAGAATCTTATTAAAAATTTTGATGGTATCATAGAGGTGGCCCAAGGCCTGAGCCGTATTAAAGTCGTTATCCATGGCCTCGTGGAATCGAGCGGCCAAGGACTCCAGCCCCTTGCGGTCCTGGTGGCTGATACTGGAGGCCCCGGCCGGTCCCTCAGCGGGCAGGCCAGCAATCTGGGCCAGACACGCATACATCCGCTCCAGCCCGGACTGGGCATCGTGGAGCGCGGTCTCGGTAAAATCCAGCGGGTTGCGGTATTGAGTGGAGAAAATGAACAACCGCAAAACCTCGGGGGCGTATTGCTTGAGCACGTCGCGGATAGTAAGAAAATTGCCCAGCGATTTCGACATCTTTTCATCTTTGATCGTGACAAAGCCGTGATGCATCCACAAATTGGCAAAGGGCTTGCCTGTGGCCCCGCAGCTCTGGGCGATCTCGTTTTCATGGTGAGGAAAGACTAAGTCCTTGCCGCCGCCATGGATATCAAAGGTCTCACCCAAGTATTTTCGACTCATGGCTGAGCATTCAATGTGCCACCCCGGACGACCTTCGCCCCAGGGACTTGCCCATTTCGGTTCGCCCGGTTTCGCCCCCTTCCAGAGAACGAAATCCATAGGGTGCTCTTTTTTATCGTTCACCTCAACCCGGGCACCTGCCTGCATATCCTCCAAGCCCCGACCGGAGAGCTGTCCGTAACCGACGAACCGTTCTACCCGAAAATAAACGTCGCCATTGGACGGATAGGCCATGTTCTTGGCCACCAATTCTTCAATCAAAGCGATCATTTCACCGACATGCTCGGTGGCCTTAGGTTCAATATCAGGCCGCAGGGTGCCGAGCGCGTCCATGTCGAAATAAAATTCGTTAATAAACCGCAGCGCCAAACTAGCGGCGTCAATCCCCTGCTCATTGGCCCGATTAATGATCTTGTCGTCGATATCGGTAAAATTTCGAACAAAGGTGACCTTGAAACCGCAGTGGCGCAGATAGCGGACCACCATGTCAAACACCAGGGCAGAGCGGGCGTGGCCAATATGGCAGTAATCGTAGGAGGTGATCCCGCAGACATAGAGTTTGACATGCCCCGCTTCAATGGGATGCAGCGGTTCCTTCCTGCGGCTCAGGGTATTGTATATTTTAATCGACATCTGCTATTCCGAATTATTTGAGCAAGGTGAATGAATTTATAAATTGTTTGCATACTGTAAATACTACCGCGTCAGAACTCAACACGTTATTGCGAATCCTGGTGGTATTGTGCACCTACCATGGGCAGGAGTAGCAGACCGGGAAGGGCGACCACCGTGCAGACGAGAAAAAAGATGGCCCAGCCCATGGACTCGGCCATCCAGCCGGTGGGAGCGGCGGCCAGCACCCGGGGGATGCCCATGCAACTGGAGAGCAGGGCATATTGGGTGGCGGTGAATTTTTTGTTGGTGAGCGAAGCCATATAAGCCACATACGCCGCCGTCCCCATACCGCCGCACAAATTTTCAAAGGCGATCACTGCGGCCAGACCGGGGAGCGAAGGGCCCAGCAGGGCGAGCAGGCTAAAGCCGAGGGTGGAGACCGCCTGCAGGATGCCGAAGCACCAGAGGCTGCGGATAATGCCGATGCGCAACAGAATGATTCCCCCCAGCAAACCGCCGGCCAGGGTTGCCCAAAACCCAAACATCTTTGCCACCGCCCCAATCTGGGTCTTACTGAACCCCAGAGATAAGTAAAAGGGAGTGGTCATGGTCGAGGCCATCTGGTCACCGATTTTATAGAGAAGGATGAACAGCAAAAGCAGCAGGGCCCGGTCCCGGGTAAAATAGTCGACAAAGGGATGCAGGACCGCTTCCTGAAAATTTTTCGGCGTTCCCTTGGTCAGGGCGGGTTCGCGGCAGATCAGGGTGGTGACCACGCCGACCAGAAGCGAGGCAGCCATCAACAGATAGACCCAGGCAAAAGTGTAATGATCAGCCAGAATGAGGCCCCCGCTACCGGCCAGCAACATCCCCACCCGGTAGCCATTGACATAAAGGGAACTGCCCAGCCCTAATTGATTATCGTGCAAATCCTCCCGCCGATAGGCGTCTACCACAATATCCTGGGAAGCGGAGAAAAAGGTGACGAAGAAGGCGGCAAAGGCTACCAGCCACGGGGTATGCCCCGGATCGGTCAGCCCCAGGCAGACCAGGGCCACGATCAGCACCAGTTGCATCACCAGCAGCCAGCCCCGCCGCCGCCCGAAAAACGGCAAGGTGAACCGATCAAAGACCGGAGCCCAAAGAAACTTGAGGGTATAAGGCAGGCCCACCAGCGAAAACAAGCCAATGGTCGAGAGATCAACCCCCTGTTCGGTCATCCAAGCCTGAAGCAGAGAGGAGGTCAGGAGCAGCGGCACCCCGCAGGCAAAACCCATGAGAAAGGCCACCAGCATTCGGGGCGAGAAAAGTAGACGGTGAAAACGAGCATCCATGTTTGGTCCGGCGCGGAAAAAAAGAAGAAAAACAGAAGATCTCTTCTACCATAATCGCCTTATTTGCAAAGCAAAATACACATTGAGCGTGTTCCGGTTAATAGCAAAGGGCGGATGGTCCCTGCTGAAAAAAACCGGTAGGGTTTAGTTGGGGGCAAATGGCTTGTAGAGAGGGTCGCCGATCAGCACCATCTGCCAGGAAAGATAAGGCAGGCTGATCAGATAACTTTCGGCGAGGCTGAGATAGCCCTCGGCCAGGGCGTGGAAAAACATATCCGGCATGGGGAAAGCCTGGACATAGGGCTCATACACCGGTCCGATGGTGGCAGCGACGCCTTCTTCCAACATGCGTTTGCACCAGACCTGCGAATCCGGCTTTTTCAAGGTGGCGCATTCGGCACTGGCGATGTGATACCCGATCGCTCCCCGGACCCAGGAAAACGCATCGATATAATGCCCCAGGCTGTACCAGCCGCAATAGAGCGCCGCCTGAGGAGCTTCTCCCGGCTGGAAAAGCGCTTCATTGGCATCGAGCCGCACCTCATCCATCCGACCGCTTTTGCGCACCTTTTCGGCCGCCGTATGCAGGGCCGCATCGTAGAGCGCGTAGCCGCCGAGTTGCTGTTTGTCGGGCATGGGCCAGCGGGCATCAAAATAGGCGCGGCCCCGCAGTCCTGTTTTTTCGACCAAAAGGGCGTCATCGATCAGCCGCCGTACGGTTGCCGGATTGGGTCCATCCAAACGGCTGACCATGAGTACTGTATCCCGCGTCAGCAGGGTCTTCTGCTCATGAAACCCAAGAAAATAGGGATTGGGCAACCAGCCCTCCAACGGATAGTCACCAGCCAGGGCCAAGGCCAGCTCGCTGTCGACCGCCGCCCGGGAATCCATCTTTTCTCCCTGGGCAAGGTACTGTTCGATTTGCTGTTTTTCTGCCAAAATCGCGGCAAGACGCGGCTCCGTAGCCCCTTCCTGTTCCGCCTTTAGCGCCTGCAATCTTTTTTGGTGCTGGGCGAGCAGTTTGTTATCGCCTGGTTCAGGCGGCCGGATCGCCAGGGGCACGCCATACATGACCACCAGGCAGCGGATCTGGCTGTTTTTACCGATTCGGACGAGACCCTCCCGAACCGGGTTACGGATCTCCTTGTTGTAGGTATCCCTGGAACAATGCTCGTTCCAGGTAGTGCCGATCCGCACCAGATTACCCAAGGGGATATGCCGCTTGCGCAGGTAGTACTCAGCCAGCTCAAGACTGTCGGCAGCCCGGGAATTTGCGATCACCACCACTTCCTCCGGTTCCAGCGCCCTGACCGTAGTCGGTTGCCCCAGCAGCCAGAAAAAGACAACCAACAGACCGATCTGTTTTTGACAGGTGCAAAATGCCATGATACCGTGCCGGGAAAAAGAAATAAGAAAGAGACGCCAACGTCAAACTATAGGAGATGCGCGGGGTGATTGACAAGGAGAATGAAACGGTGATCGCCGACTTCCAACAACGACTGCTCGACTGGTTCGCCGCCAACCAGCGACCCCTGCCCTGGCGCCGGACCTATACCCCGTACCATGTCTGGATTTCGGAGATCATGGGACAACAGACCCAAATAGAACGGGTCGCCGTCTATTTTGAACGATGGATTGCACTCTTTCCCGATATAGCGACTGTGGCCGCCGCCCCGGAACAGGAAATCCTCAAGGCCTGGGAAGGGCTGGGTTATTACAGCCGCGCCCGCAACATCCAGCGTGCAGCCAGACAGCTTCTCGCAACCGGGCAGGGTGCCATTCCCGCCAACCAGCAGCAACTGCTCGCCCTCCCCGGTGTCGGCCCCTACACCGCCGCCGCCATTCTGTCGATTGCCTTCAACCTGCCCTATCCCCTGCTCGACGCCAACGTGGAGCGACTGTTTGCCCGACTAGGAGACATCGACAGCCCACTCAAACAGGGCTCAACCAAAAAACGATTGGCGTCCATGGCAGAGGCCTTGCTCTACCGGGACGATCCGCGCAGCTTCAATCAGGCCCTCATGGAACTGGGAGCCCTGGTCTGCACCCCCAAAAAACCGAACTGCGGGCTTTGTCCGGTGCAGGCCTATTGCCAGGCCTTTCGCGCGGACACCGTGGATATTCGCCCCTTACCCGCCGCCCGGCAGCAGCGGGTCGATATCATCATGGCCTGCGGCATCATCCGCCACGAATCCTTGTTTTTTATCCAGCAGCGTCTCCCCGATGACATCTGGGGCGGTTTGTGGGAATTCCCCGGTGGCCGACTCAAGGAGGAGGAACTGCCGATTCAGGCCGCAGCCAGAGAGATCGAAGAGGAAACTGGCTGGCAGGTGAGCGATCTCACCCCGTTTACGACGGTGGTCCATCACTACACCCGCTACCGGGTTACCCTCCATGGTTTTTTCTGCACTCTTCCCGCCCCGCTGACTGAACCTGAATTGACGGCCGCCACCCGCTACGCATGGGTCTCCCTATCGCACCTATCTGATTTTCCTTTCCCATCCGGTCATCGTCAGCTGGTGGCCGCCCTTCAAGGCCATTAATTTTCCGGAAATTAGTAAAACAGCACCACACTTTTAGTATTATAAAATTAATAAAATCAAAGGAGTTATAGATCAAAAATTACGAATTATCGGAAAAAAATTTGTTTTTCAACGGCCGGGGTGTTATTCTATTTTTGATCTAATACCATCTATGCCACTTCAACCGGACCAACGCCACGACGTGCCTCAAAACGATCTGACATTATCGACCATCAAGGATGAAGTTCACCGCCTGAGCACCAACTGGCAGACCTTGCTTGATGCCATGCCGGAGTTAGTCTTTCTGATCAGGGATGACTTCGCGGTCGAATATATGAATCGCAGTGCCAAAACCTGTTTTGGGTTTCCCTGTCCGCCAGACGTGGCCGACTGTATGAAGGCAATCGGTCGCAACTGTCAAGAGAATCTCGCGCAGTCGAAGTTTTCAACCGGCAACGGCAAAGTGATGGAAGCCCAGATCGGCATTACGGCCGTGGAATATTCATCGGTGCCCTTTGTCGGCTATACCGGCGAAAAATTAATTATGCTGGTGATGCGCGACATCACCCAGCGCAAAACCTTCGAGCGGGAACTGCTCGAGTTCAACACCAGCATCGAGACCATTCTCCAGCAGAAAATCAGCGAATTACAGGCCAGCGAGGAGATGCGGCAACGACTCTCCCGCCAGGTCAACAGCTTAAAAAGCCAATTGGGGCACCATCACCAGGCCGACAAGATGGTGGGTAAAAGCCGTAAGATGCGGGAACTGCGGGAAATGATTCATCAGGTGTCGGGGTCCGACGCCACCATCCTGATCACCGGCGAATCCGGAACCGGCAAAGAACTGGTGGCCAACCTGGTCAAGGCTACCAGTGCCAGAGATGACAAACCCTTTCTCAAAATCAACTGCAACGCCATCAACGATTCCATCCTTGAAGCCGACCTCTTCGGCTACGAAAAAGGAGCCTTTACCGGCGCGACTGCCCGCAAGGTCGGCAAATTTGAAGTGGTTGACAGCGGCACCATCTTCCTCGACGAAATCGGCGATATCAGCCCGAGAATGCAGGTAAACCTGCTTCGAGTCCTGCAAAACGGCGAAATTCTTCGGGTCGGCGGCACCGAACCGGTCAAAATCGATGTCCGAGTCATCGCTGCCACTAATGTCGACCTGGCTCAAGCGGTCAAAGAAAAAAAATTCCGCCTTGATCTCTACTACCGCCTCAACATCATCAATATCGAAATGCCCCCACTGCGAGACCGCAAGGAAGACATCGTCGAACTGGTCTCCTACTTTGTCAATCACTACCGGGAGGCCTTCAAAAAAGAGATCGACTTTGTGCCCAAATCGATCATCAACCGCTTGCTGACCCACGACTGGCCTGGCAACGTACGCGAACTTGAGAATCTCATTCAGCGAGCGGTGCTCATGGCCAAGGGCAAGATGATCACCGATAGCGATCTGATGTTCGACCAGGATCCGCGGGTGGAACAACAGAAAACCGACAGTTATAACATCGACGAAAAGCTGGGCCTGCTGCCGCTCAAGTCGATAGTGGCAGAGTTCGAAGCTGCTATCATTAACCGGGCCTTGCACAAATACAGCGGCAACGTTTCGACCGCCGCCAATCAACTCAAAATTGGCAAGACCGCTCTCTACGACAAACTGAAGCAGCACGACATTTCAGCCAAGCACATTAAAAAAGGCCATTGAAACCGCAGGTGCTTTTCCACGGCCGCCCCCTGCTTCCCTCCCTTCTGCCATCCGACCCAAGCCAGACGCTACTACAGCTACACATATTTTGACGCAAAGTGTATTATTACCTCTGCGATCGGTCTTTTCCCGCTTGATCCCGCCCACGCACCTTTCTCGGCAAGAGCATAGCCAGAGGGATTAATAAAAGTTTGGGCGCTGCCATGAGCGCTGAAGACAGTTCGTTGCGATAACCGACGAGATACTTTTTGTAGAAATCCAGAGCCGAAATGCTCCGGGGAAGACAGGCGAAGGAGGACAGGCAGTCAGAACAGTAGAAATTCTTTAAACTGACCGCGCATGCAGTGATTGGAGGCCATGGCCGATGAGTAGGCGCCGGCATTGATCAGGGCCAGATGGCGATGTTCGGCCAAATCAGGTAGCCAAGCCTGTTCATACCACACATCCAGGGCCTCGTTGATGTTGCCAACGACACTCACCGCCGTACACGGCGCGTCGCTGCAGCGAAGCGGCACCGGTTGGAAGGGCAGGTCGTAATAGGCGGGTTCGGGTCCGATGTTGAAGCCAGCATCCACGCCGACAAAGACCGTGTTTCTTTTCTGCTCGACAAAGGTCTTTCCCAGCAGGAGGAGTCCGGCATCCTTAACGATATAGTCGCCCGGTTCGATCTCGACCTGGATGCTGCGGGCACCGAATTGGCGCTGCAGGACCGCTGCCCATTGATCGAGAGACAGGGGCTGATCTGTGGCGACATGCGGCACACCGAGGCCGCCGCCGATATTGACCCGCTCGACCTGGCCAACCCTGTCCACGAACCAGAAACAATGGGCGATGAGCCGTTCGAGTTGTTCCAACTGCGGCGTCAGGTAGCCGCAACCAGTGTGAAAATGGATCTTACTGACTGTAAGGCCATAGGATTTGGCAATCTCCAGTGCTTCATCGAACTGCTCCTGATAAATGCCAAATTTTGTCGTCACCTCACCGGCATACTGGAGTTTGTCATTGGCGGCCCGGCCGATCCCCATGGCCGGATTGACCCGAATGCCAATTTTGGTCTGCGGTTTGAGCTGGCCCCAGCAATGGATGGCATGGAGGCTGTCGCAATCCATAAAAATGCCGTCATAACGCGCCAGCAATGCCAGATCCTGGGTGGAAAGGCTGGAGGCGGTAAAGGAGATTTCGGCTGGATTAAAACCGCAACTGACCGCATGCTCGACCTCACCCGGTGAACAGGCATCGATACCGCACAGGCCGGTCTGCTTGAGAAAAGTCAAAAGCGGCGCAAACCGATTAGCTTTCATGGCGTAATGGAACGAATACCTGCCCGCCAGATGGGTGGCGTTCAGGGCCGCGTGCAACCGGTTGAGGTTTTCTTTAATTCGGGCTGCAGAATAAACAAAGGATGGTGTGCCGAATTGATCCGCCAGGCCTTGCACCGGATGCCCGGCAAAAAACAGGTGCTCCCGCTGGTAGTAGAGATCGGCTCTCTGCCACCAGCGATAGTACGATTGCTGATTCAACGGAGGCCCTGATTGATATTCAACAGTCCCGACGCAATAACTTCAGCGTTTAACATTTCCTTTCTGCCGGTGACCCATCCGCGGCAACTGGATGCCCCGCAAGAACAGGGGAACTGCCGGAAGAGCACATCCTCGGTTTCGGCGTAATCCATATAGAGAAAACTGTCCGCTGGAATATCCTCCAAGGCGGTGACTGTCAAATCCGCCATGTTCAATGAAATGTTGGGCGCACAGGAATGGAGAAAATACCCCGAGAAATAGGGGTCAAAGAGATGGGTTTCCGGGGTCAGTTGCAGGGTATGCTGACGAATTTCGTCAACAACATGCCCTGCCATTCTGGCGACAACTTCGCCTTTTTTGAAGGCTCGGTAGGTAATCACGCCTCTACCAGCCAATTCATCCTTAAAAACTACGGCAAAATCAGAATCTTTTGGAAAAAGAGGATCTTTTCCAAACTGGTCCGGATAAAGCATGTGCATGTTCTCCTCGAACGGTTAAAAAGCATTCCCTGCCCACTTTGCATGGCAGGCAGGAAGGATACGTAACATAAATTAAGGAGCGCTCTATACAGTTAATCTTAATGACTGACAAGCATTATTAACAACGATTGTTTAAAAAAACTATAACCTGGGCAACTCATTGATTCTACGTGCCACTTTAGCAAGGATCAACAACGCTCCAAGAGCATAAGGAGGCATCGCTGCCCGCGACTGGGGGCATTTGCAGAATTACCGGGATAACGGTGATTTCTTCAGTTCTTTAATCGTTGGTCTTCAGATGGGCCTCGCTCTCTGTTCTGTACTTATCCTCTCTTGCACTGCCCCTCCGATTCTTGAAAAAATCTTTTCCTTTTTCCCAAGTCGATTTCAGCCGGGCCTGGATCGTTAAAGATTCAACCGACCAAAAAGCCCGCTGCGAACGGATCGTTAAGCAAGGAACATGGAAATATTTTTGCGATTTTATAAATCTTATTTTCATGATTGCAATCTTATTCAGGCCATGCGTAAAAATATCTCCACCTTGATGATTTGTAGTTATCCGTAACGAGAGGATTTCTCACAATATGGATTGTAGAAAAAGTATAAATATTCCTTTCCTTATCCAGAACAATCCGTTTACCATACCGAAACAGAACGGTTTCTTTTCTTTTTTCCCTTCTTTTTCTTTAACAAAATTGAGGTGTTTCATGTCGAACTGGTTTATTGCCCTGGACGGCAAATCCCTTGGCCCTTTCACCACCCAGCAAGTTCTCAGCGGTCTGGCTTCAGGGTTATACAACGAGGCTACCATGGTATGGCGGGACGGTTTTGCCGACTGGCAACCCGCCGGCAGAGTGCAGGAATTACAAGCAGGAGCAGCAGCACAGGCTCCGCCCCCCTTTTCAGGCAAACAGGCCCATGAAATCGACTACACCATCTTCGGCAATGAAATGCAGTTTGTCGAGGTTGAACTTGATCCGCAAGAAAGCGTCATTTCCGAGGCCGGAGCGATGATGTACATGCACGATCAGATAGCGATGGAAACGGTTTTCGGTGACGGCTCCGTTGCCTCCCAGTCTGGCACCTTCTTCGACAAGATGCTGGGTGCCGGCAAACGGTTGATAACCGGCGAAGGGCTGTTCACCACCATTTTCACCTACACCGGGACTGGCAAGGGCAAGGTTGCGTTCGCCGCCCCTTATCCTGGCAAGATCATCCCGCTGGACCTGACCAAATACAACGGCCGGATCATCTGTCAAAAAGACGCTTTTCTCTGCGCGGCCAAAGGTGTTTCGGTGGGGATTGCTTTTCAGAAAAAAATTGGGGTGGCCCTCTTTGGCGGCGAGGGTTTCATCATGCAACAGTTGGATGGCGACGGCCAGATTTTTGTCCATGCTGGCGGCACCATTGTTGAAAAGGAACTGGCCGCAGGGGAGTTACTCAGGGTCGACACCGGTTGCCTGGTGGCCTTGACCGGTACGGTTACCTATGACATTGAGTTTGTCGGCAACGTCAAATCAGCGATCTTTGGCGGTGAAGGATTCTTCTTCGCCAATCTGCGCGGCCCAGGCCATGTCTGGCTGCAATCGCTGCCCTTTTCCCGCCTGGCCGGACGTATCTGGGAAGCAGCCCCGCAAACGGGAGGCGGCGGTCAGGGAGAAGGCTCGGCCCTCGGCGGACTTGCCAATATTTTTGAGCGATAACCCGTTTCCATACGGTCAATAAGCGGCTTCCATTGCCGGAGGCCGCTTATTATTTAACCGATAGCAAGTCAGCGCTGCTCTTCGATGAACGCTTGTATCTGTTTACTTAAGCCAAGTTGCCGAGCCAACTGGTCCAGCCAGGCACGTTCCGCCTCGGTATCCGTCTCGATGGCGGCCACCGCCAGCATGTACATGGTCTTCGCCACCGAGGGATTATTGATCCCGGCGGTCAACGCCTCGATGCTTTTGGGCTGGTGAAGTTCATCGAGCAGGAACATTTTCTCTTCCTGGCTCAGCTCGACCCCCCGCAGTTTATCTAGCACCGCCCGTTCTTCCGCCTGATCCATGACGCCGTCGGCATGGGCCGCAGCCACCATCACCTGGATCAAGCGGACCGCCAGATCCGCCCCTGTGGGAGCAGTCAGGGTAACGTCGCTCACCGGTGGCGCTGCCGCCGGAGCAGCATCAGGCATTGGCGGCGGAGGGGGGGGGTGAAATCCACCAGGGGGAGGTTGCGGAGAGGGTGTGCCGGTCGCGAACGGATTAGCTCCCGGGGGCGGAGGAGGAGTTTGAGCCATCCCTTGAGGTTGAGCCTGTTGCCCTTGCTGCTGCTTAAGGATTTCAAAAGCACCGACTCCGAGGCCAATCATAGTCATCAGGCCGGAACCGGAGGTGAGGCTGCCCAGCATCGATTTGCTGCCCCCATGCGACCCGCTCCCCTTGCCCATAACCTCGCCAACGATCTTGCCTAATAATTTTTCAGCATTAAACATAGTTTTGCCCAAATTTTTGAATTATCTGTCGGCTTTTCTCCTCGACTTATCAGGAGAATACCCCTCGTTTACGATTTACAAGGATGTTGCCGTCGGTAAGATTGCGGCAGAAATAATGTGAAGGCAATGCGGTAAAAACAGCATTCTCCCTTGTCGCACCCCAGTTCAGTACCGTATACTATAAGCATCCATACCCATTACCCGGCTTAACCCCATGCTTTCCACCGCGACCACCGCAACCGCACCTTTTGTATCCACCTACGACCGCAGCGGCAGGACTTCATCGCTGTTCCGCTCCGAGCCGGTTCAACGGATCGCTTCCATTACGGAACAAAGTAGCACAACTCCGGAAAATTACAAAGATCAAGTTACGCTCTCTGAAAGCGCTGTCGAAAAATCACGCCAAAATAACAAGCCCGACAACGAAGCCAAAGCCCCGGTCGATGCAAACAGTGCCGACCAGCAAACGGAGGCTGCCGGGAAAACGCAAACCGGCACCCTGGCCTTGACCCCTGAAGAGCAAAAAGTGGTGGTAGAACTGCAACAACGTGATCGGGAGGTCAAAGCCCATGAACAGGCCCACCTGGCCAATGCCGGTCAGTATGCCCGGGGTGGTGCAACCTATTCCTACCAGCAGGGTCCGGACGGACGACGGTATGCCATCGGCGGTGAAGTGCCGATCGATATCAGCCCTGAAAAAACCCCGGAACAGACCATCATGAAAATGCAGACCGTCAAACGTGCCGCGATGGCGCCGGCGGAACCCTCAGCTGCGGACCGCAGTATCGCCGCTGCCGCAGCAGCCCTTGAGGCCCAAGCCCGTCAGGAAGCACAGGCAGCGCAAATGAAACCCGCCGTAGAACCATCCGGCCCCGGTGAACAACCTCCGGAAAGCGACGCTCCGTCCCAGCAAAACGAACCGGCTACCAGCAATTCGGCTCGCCGCACCCAACCCCTGAATACGGTTGCCTGACCATCTCTTTCTTTCTCTCCCCTTCCTTACAAACACTGAGAGCTGACGATGCTGCAGAATGATTATCTCGAAGATCTCTTTTCCTATATTAATCAATCGCCCACCCCTTTCCATGTGGTGGCAAATAGCGCAACTATGCTTAAGGCCCAGGGATTCCAGCGCCTGCACGAATCCGGATCCTGGCAGCAGATCGCTCCGGGCTCCTATTTTGTGATCCGCAACGATTCCAGCCTGATTGCCTTTACCCTGACCGACCGACCGCATGCCGGGCTGCACCTGCGTATGGCTGGAGCTCACACCGACAGCCCCGGTCTGAAGGTCAAGCCCAACCCGCTCCAATTTCGCCATACCTGCCTGCAGTTGGGGGTCGAAATCTACGGCGGTGCCCTCCTGGCCCCCTGGTTTGATCGGGATCTGTCCATCGCCGGAAGGGTCAGTTGGAGCAGGGAGGGCGGCCCTCTGCAGTGCAACCTGATCGACTTCCAACGGCCGGTGGCCACGATCCCAAGCTTAGCGATCCATCTGGACCGCGAGGTTAACACCAAGCGAACCATTGATAAACAGACCGACCTCGTGCCTCTGGTGATGCAGAGCTTTGAGGCCGGTGCCCCTGATTTTAAAACCCTGCTTAACGCCCAACTGCTTAAACAGCATCCTACCGCCGCCGGTGCCGAGATCATGGACTACGACCTTTTTCTCTACGATACCCAGCCGCTCTCCCAGGTAGGGTTCAATAATGAGTTCATCACCGGCTCCCGGCTGGATAATCTTCTTTCCTGCCACGCTCTCCTCACAGCCCTCACTCAAACCGCCCCCCGCCGGGACAGCCTCATTGTGCTCAACGACCATGAAGAAGTAGGCAGCGTCTCCACCTCCGGGGCGCAGGGACCTTTTCTCAAAAATGTCCTGGAACGACTCCTGCCCAATCCCGAACACCGTCAACAGGTCATCGCTCATTCGCTCTTTGTCTCAGTGGACAACGCCCATGCGGTTCATCCTAATTTTGCCGTCAAACACGATCCCGACCACCTTCCCCTGCTTAATCGGGGGCCGGTTATTAAAATGAACGCCAATCAGCGTTATGCCACCACCGGCCTTACCGCCGGCCTGTTTCGACTGGTCTGCCGCAAGGCCGGTGTTCCCTGTCAGCAATTCGTGATGCGCAACGACCTGGCCTGTGGTTCCACCATCGGCCCTCTGACCGCGGCCGAACTCGGAGTGGCCACGGTGGATATCGGCATTCCGCAGTTGGGCATGCACTCGATCCGGGAAACCGCCGGTCACCTCGACCCCTGGTACCTGCAACTGGCCATGACCGCCTTTTTCTCCGAACCGGATACCGCCATCTGTTGCCCGGAAATCGCCTAGCAGCCGCTGGCTTCCACCGCTCGCCTTCGAGCCCGTATAGCACCGGGCTCACCTTTTTGATTCCGATATATCTGACGTTTACTAGACTCCCGGCCTTTTTCCATTTCCGCTGCTAATGTTCCCCGCCTTTGTTTTTCAATCAGCACCAGAGGGTTCTGACCTTGCCAGCATGAAACCCATGCTGGAAATTCATTAAAAATAAATTATATGTTAAAAAATTTATTTAAAATTGATTTTTCATTGCCTGTTATCGCACTCTGCGGTATTTATTTACTAATGTGGATGCAACATGATCAGGCAAAATGAAGGCGCGGATGTGCCACAAGGCGACCTCCTCTGGTCGTCCAATCTGTCTGTTGCTCCCAGGTAACCGAACCACAAGGACAAAACTCCTAAATGCCCTCTGTTATCTTTCGTCATGCATCAACGATACAGAGGACAAAAAGCAACCGCACGCCGAACTAATCCATCGAAAAACCGAGGTTATTTTCTCCCACAAAACTAGCGTTCCACTCTATACAAGAGGTTCCCATGTCCATCGGCACAGAAAAAATCAAGGTCCTGCACATTCTCTCTGAAAATCTCAAAAATCCCCAGCCCCAATTGGTCCGTTCCACCGACATCGCCAACCAATTGAATATGAGCATCCCGGAAACACATCTCCTGCTCAAGGTGATGAACGACATGGGGGTTATCGAAAGCAATGTCGATGGGCAACTCTCGCTCATCACCCAGAAGGGATTGCATTATCTGCATCATCAAGTGGCCCTATGAACACCTCCAGGTTCTGCCTATGAACGAGTCGCAGCAGCACAGCTATGATAATTATATTAAGGCGTTGATGGACATAAGCCAGGCCATCACCTCGGACCTGTTCCTCGAAGATTTTTTTAAACTGATCGTCATGGTGGTGGCCAAGGTAACCGGGGTGGATATCTGCTCCCTGTGGCTGGTAGACGAAAATAGCAATCCTCCCAAAATCCGGCTCAAAGCCACCCAGGCCATTGAACCGGAATATGTAATCGACCGATCGCTCGATCTGCATGAGGGGGTGGTAGGGTATGTTATTTCGACCCGAAAACCTCTGGTGATCAAAGACGTGCTTCAATGTGAGATTTTCAAAGAAAAGGAAATGGCAAAGAAACTGGGACTTGTCTCCATGGTGGGCGTACCGCTGCAGGGAAAAAAAGACAAGATCATCGGCGTGCTTAACTGTTTCACCTCAACCCCCCATCAATTCTCCGAAACCGATATCAACCTGCTAACCACAGTAGCTAATCAGGCAGCTGTGGCCATCCTCAACACCGAACTTATAATCAAAACCAAGATTATTCAGGAAGAGTTGCGGTCACGGAAGAAGATTGAACGGTCCAAGGAAATCATCATGGATCGACATGGCATCAACGGCGATGAGGCTTATAAATGGATTCAAAAACGGAGCATGGATTCTCGCAAAACCATGCTGGAGGTGGCAGAAGCTATCCTGTTATCCAACGAACTGTATTAACCGACTCCCCCTCTTCATCGGGCGGCCAAAACTATGAGCGGAAAGCAAAAGCGGAGATAACTTATTTCTTGACATAAATATTAAGTTTGAATAAATTATATAAAGATAAAAACTGACCGTACAACGGCGTGCGATCAAGTTGTTTAAGTTATACACGACAAGACAAAGGCGTCTGTCTCTCCCCCGAGACAGACGCCTTTTTTTGTCGATTTCCCCCGACTTGCACCTTTAAAAGTGCAAAATAAAAAATAAAAACAAGAGGTTCACTATGCGTTTTTCCAAATCCAACGATGTTTTGGGAACCACCAACCGAGGAAACCCAGCTGAATCCAGCCTGTGCACCCTGTGTCGTGCCGATTGCACTGGCCAGTGCGAAACCTGGAAATCGAGCCTGGTCGGTCGGAAACTGCTTTATCCCCGTGACTTTGGCGTGGTCACTGCCGGCGCCAACAATACCACCCATATAGGCGTTTCCTACAACTCACTGCGGATTCAGGGATATGCCTACGGCGCCCACGGCATGGCCCAAGGCCTTTCCAACGATGCCGACAATTGCATTTTCCCCAATGTCGACCTGACCACGGAATTTGGCTATGAGGTCAAGACCAAGAGCAAAATCCCGCTAATGACCGGCGCACTGGGCTCCACCTTCATCGCTGCTAAGTATTGGGATTCGTTTGCCATCGGCGGTGCCTTGGTCGGCATTCCAATCGTGGTCGGCGAGAATGTCGTCGGTGTTGACAAGGCTTCTGAGATCAACAACGGCAAAATCACCAAAGCGCCTGAGTTGGACCGCCGCATTGACACCTACCTGCGGTATCAGGAAGATTTTGGGGCGATCATCGTCCAATTGAACGTCGAAGACACCAGAAATGGCGTGGCTGAATATGTGGTCGGCAAATACGGCGACCGCTGTATCGTTGAGCTGAAATGGGGTCAGGGCGCCAAGGATATCGGCGGCGAGATTCAGGTGTCCAGTATCAAATACGCACAGTTCCTAAAAAATCGCGGTTATATCGTCGATCCCGACCCGACGTCTCCTGAAGTGCAGATGGCCTACGAGAAGGGCGCAATCAAATCCTTCGCCCGCCACAGCCGCCTGGGTGGCACCAACCTGACTTCGGTTGAGTTGGTCCAGGAGGATTTCATGAAGTCGGTCGAGTACCTGCGCAAGATCGGCTTCAAACGCATCTCGCTGAAGACTGGTTCTTATGGCATGGAAGAATTGGCCATGGCCATTAAATTTGCCACCGAGGCCAAACTGGATCTGCTCACTATCGACGGTTCCGGTGGCGGCACCGGCATGAGCCCCTGGAACATGATGCAGAGCTGGGGTGTTCCCTCGATCAATCTGCATTCCAAGGCCTATGAGTACGCCAGCATCCTGGCCGCTCAAGGCAAACGGGTGGTTGACCTCTCCTTTGCCGGCGGATTTGCCCTGGAAGACAGCATCTTCAAAGGACTTGCCTTGGGCGCGCCCTTTACCAAGTTGATCTGCATGGGACGCGGCATCATGATCCCCGGATTTCTGGGTGCCAACATCGAGGGTGCGATCCATCCGGAGCGTAAAGAAAAAGTCAACGGCAACTGGGATAAACTGCCGGCCAGCATCCTCGCCATGGGCAGCACCCCAGAAGAGATCTTTGCCTCCTACTACGATGTTCAGAAGAAAGTGGGTAAGGATGAGATGAAGAATATTCCGTACGGGGCGATCGCTATGTGGACCATGGCGGATAAACTGGCTTGCGGCCTACAGCAATTGATGGCCGGGGCAAGAAAATTCCAACTCAACAAGGTTACCCGCAACGATCTGTTTGCCGGCAACCGGGAGACGGCGAAAGAAACCGGCATCACCTATATCACCGATGCCAAGGACGAAATCGCCAAAAAAATTCTAGCAATGTAAGCAAAATTTCGTTTTCCGGGCAGGCGCAACCTGCCCGGAGGGCGATGCCATCGCTGTCTGGCCCGTCGTCGGATGCGCTACTTAATCTTTATCCACAGGAGTTCCGCCGGGGTGTCACCGGTATTCTCCCATTGTTCCGGGGTATCCTTCTTCAGGTAAATAATATCCCCCACCCCTACCTCTTGACTTTGCTCATTGATCTGCACGGTCAGTTTGCCGGCCAGCAGGTAGCCCATCTCTTCACCCTTGTGACTGAAAAAATGATTTGCCAGTTTCCGGCCCGGTTCGATCCTGACTAAATAGGGCTCCACCCCGGCATCCTTCATGTCCGGCGGTAGAAGCTGCACCCCTTCGACCAGTCCCTTGGGCACCTTGTCAAAGGTGGCGCTCACCCCCGCACCGCCGCGATAGACACAGCCATTATGCGCAGTGGCAAAGCCGTCGAAAAACGAACCAACCTCGACTGAAAGGCTTTCCGCCATACGAAACAGCGCCGGTATCGAAGGGTAAATGAGATTTTTCTCCACCTGGGATATACTGCTAGGGGTCACACCGGTTTTTTCCGCCAGTTCTTTTTGCGAGAGTCCCTGTTTTTTCCGAACCGCCTTAATCCTGGCACCGAGATCGAATCGTTCTGGCAGGGGCTTGGCCAGATCGAAGGCGACCTCTGCATCTTCACAGCTAAAGGTCTGGGCCTCGTTGAGAAACTTTGAGTTGCGCTTCTCCGCTTTCAGTATCTTGAGCGCCGGCTTACCGTTTTTCACCGACAAATCGATTGCCACCTGGGCTATCTTATTGATATTAGCTTTCAAACGGTTTGAGTGGGCGCTTTTTTCAATGACCCAGTATGCAATAGTCTCCAGTTCATAGAGCCGGGGACAGGTCCGGGCATAGAATTTCAAGACCTGCTCCTCGCCGCCCCAAAGATCTTGCATGCCGGTCAAACTATCCATGATAAACCGAATATCGCCGGACAGATTACTGTGCAGACCGTAGATGGCCTCGCCGACCAAGGCGGGGTTGGTGGGATCATTGACTTTGATCACCTGATGCGGCCACTGAGCCCCGTCCTTTTCGTAAAATTTGTTAAAAACCTCGGAGCTATCCCCTTTTCCGTTAGTGAAACAGTCCAGGATGGTGAAATGCTGACTCTCAGCCAATGGCCCGAGAAAGGCCACCACATTTTTGGGACTGCGATCAAAGCTGACATAGATCGTCGGTTTTTTATGAGCGAGCGACTCACGGATAAAATTTACGCAAAAGGCTGCGGAAAAACTGCCGGCATCTTCATACCACAGGACGTTATCGCCGATATATAAATCGCCCAACAGACTGTCGAGTTGCGTGATTCCGGAGGAAACCCGTTTCTTTTTAATGGTATCCATGGTCGTTTCTAGCAGAATTACTCGGTGGCGTGGGCCATCACCCGCATATATTCATCATGCCGATCCATCCGGTCGTCGATTAACTTGTTTTCCGCAAAAGCACAGGAGCGCTCCTTGCAATATGCCCCCTTGGAGATATAGTTGAGAACCATGGCCGGCACATCATAATGGTGGATTGTGGCGTATTTTTTGGCCTTGCCGTCCTCGACAATTAAAATGCGGTTCATATGAATACTCCCATCTTTATTGTTGAGATATCGCAATTTATCAAAACTCATCTTACCATATTGCCCTGGGGGAACGTGGTCGCTGACTAAAATGATCAAACTTTTTTCATCGATCTCAAGCAGACGGTTGACATAGTCGGCCACTGCCTCGGAACGGTAAAAAATCTGGTTGGCGGCCATCTCCAAATGATGATCCTTAAACGAGGACAGCATTTTCAGCACCAAGGGCCGTTTTTTCTCATTAAGGATATGCGGAAAATGACCGTAGACCGTCATCAGATAGTTGAACAGCGGCGGGCCATCGTTGTCTTTGATAAAAGGAGCAATAAACTCAAGGTTTTGATTAAAAAAAGTACTGTCGAACATATAGCCCATCTCGCCGACTGTATCCCCGAGTGCCAGATAGCTGTCACTGCCAGTCAAATAATCCTTGGGGAAATATATCTTGCCGAACCCCATGCCCTTATAGGCAATGGGTTCGTTAAAAAAACTTGGATTATAGGCATTTGAGGCAATGGTCTGGTAACCGGCAAGTTGCAAGGTACCCGGCAGACAGTAGGCCTGGGCACCGGTAAAGCCATTGAACTCCACCCCTGCCAGTTCTTCAAAAGCGGGCACACCGCACAGTATCTCGAATTCGGCCTGCGCCGTTTTCCCACCGACAACCGGGGAAATCGAAAAACCCATTTTATTACCGAACATTTTTTTGAAACTCGGGTGGAAGGGATCCTTGGTGTAGGTCGCGCCCTTGAACAGGGTAGGATCGATGAAGCTCTCCATCACAATCAAATGGACATTGCGATTGTTGCCGTTGGTTCGGACCCAGTCGGCCAATTTCTGGGCTTGCTGCTCATATCCCTCGCGGTTGCGAAACGTCTCCGTTTTAGCCTGCGAGTTTTTACGCTCAGCCTCCCGGTAGAGCAGCATCATGAAACGGCCGTTATTCTCCATGCTCACCGCGTCAGACCAGTAAATAATCTCGCGGCCCACCTTGTTGTACCCGGCAACGTATTGCTGCGGGTAGTATTCAGCCGCACCGATCAACCCCAACACCGGCAGCAAGCCAGCGATAATGACGATATACTTGCGCAGATGAATCGACCAGATAAAATATCCCAAGGGGATAACAACGGCGACAATAAGCAAGGCAATATGCTTGAGCGTCAGCACCTTGAGTAACTCTGGGACCTCGGCCAACTCGGAAATACGGAAGACATTGCTGTACATCAGGTAATAAATATCCTGCCCGACATACATGAGCAAAAGCGGAACCGCCGCCAACAGCGCCTGCCATCGCGATGGTCGCAGGATCATATTAAAGTAGCAATACAGATAAAAAACCAGCACCGATTCGAGGTACTGCTGATTAAGCGCAAAGGATCCATCGACCCTGAAAAACGCTATTCCTCCCGGACAGCCCAAATACTTGACCACCAGAGAGTACGCGAATGAACCCAAAAGAAAGGCTGTATATCGGTTGATAAACAGATAAACTATCCCGCTCAGGACATAACGCGCCTTAAACGCAATAGCTGCAGAAAAACCACTCGTTGTCATGAATGTGCCTAGTATAATTCCGGTGTTTTGTTCAGGAACAAGAAATGAGGTGAAGTACCATCGACAGAGGATTTCCAAGACCAATAAAACCTTGGAAGTTACAATGATATACTATTTTAATGCAAGGCTAATCCGTCAATAATATTTTTCAATTAAGCATATCGATTCCGCTTTCCGGACGACAATCAGGCCCCAATTCGGTGGCAGCAAGAAGTCGACCATAGAACAGGCTTTTTTCCGGCGAAGAAACCAACCTCCATAATACTATTCTCTTTTTCCAACGCCCCGCCAAAACCTGTTTGACAAGGCCACTATTGCTCAGTAATGGTTGGCATCTGTTTTGTTGATTGTCATTTCACCTTTTTTTAACCAAAGGAACTGATCATGACCGCCACCCTCATCCAGCACACCGCCTCGGCCTACGCCTATCCCTTGCTGATTAAAAACCTGTTCAGCGCCCCGGTGGTTGACAATCCTGACCAGGAGATCGTATACCGCGACCAACTCCGCTACACCTACCGCGACCTGCACCAGCGCGTCAATCGGCTGGCCAATACCCTGGTAGCCCTGGGGGTTAAACCGGGGGATACGGTGGCGGTGATGGATTGGGACTCGCACCGCTACCTTGAATGCTTTTTTGCCGTACCGATGCTTGGAGCCGTCCTTCATACCATCAATGTCCGGCTTTCGGCGGAACAGATACTCTACACCATCGATCATGCCGAGGATGATTTTCTTTTGGTTAACGATGAATTTCTTCCCATCATCGAGCAGATCAAAGGCCGCATCGATACGATCAAGTGCTATGTCCTGCTGACGGACCTCGATACCCCACCCCAAACCACCATTCCCCTGGCTGGCGAATACGAGGCTCTGCTCGCCGAGGCGGGCACGGCCTTTGACTTTGAGGACTTCGACGAGAACACCCGAGCCACTACCTTTTACACCACCGGCACCACCGGCATGCCCAAGGGCGTCTACTTCAGCCACCGCCAACTGGTGCTCCATACCCTGGGTGTCCTGGCTTCCCTCGGCACCCCGACCGTCCAAGGCCGTTTCCATCAACAGGATGTCTACATGCCGCTGACCCCAATGTTTCATGTCCACGCCTGGGGCCTGCCCTATGTCGCCACCGCGCTGGGGGTCAAACAGGTCTATCCCGGCAAATACGCTCCCGGAGCGGTATTGCAGTTGATCGTCCGGGAGGGGGTCACTTTTTCCCACTGTGTTCCCACCATCATGCACATGCTGATCAACCACCCGAGTTTCGACGAACTCGACCTCTCCCATTGGAAGGTAATGATCGGCGGCTCCGCCCTGACCAAGGTCATGTGCCAGAAGGTTCTGGATCATGGCATCGATATCTTCACCGGCTACGGCATGTCGGAAACCTGCCCGATCCTCACTATGGCCCACGTCAGCAGGGAGGACCTTGACGCCACCGAGGAAGTGAACATCCGCTGTAAAACCGGACGGCCGATCCCACTGGTGCAAATGCGGTTGGTTGACGAACAGATGAATGATATCGAAAAAGACGGCGAGCAGGTCGGCGAAATTGTGGTTCGTGCACCCTGGCTGACCCAAGGGTACCTCAAAGATCAGCGCAATTCGGAAAACCTCTGGCGCGGCGGCTATCTGCACACCGGCGATGTGGCCAACATCAACCACCAGAATTACGTCGGTATCACCGACCGAATCAAGGACGTAATCAAGACTGGGGGTGAATGGCTGAGCTCGCTTGAACTCGAGGATGTCATCGGTCTCCACCCGGCAATCGCCGAGGTGGCGGTCATCGGCATGATCGATAAAAAATGGGGGGAACGCCCCTTGGCCCTGGTGGTACCGAAAAAGGATGCGACCCTCCCCACGCCCCGCCAGTTAATCAGTCATATCTGTCAGTTCATCGACAAAGGCTTGCTTTCCAAACAAGCCATGCTGATTAAAATCAAGGTGGTCGATGCCATCGACAAAACCACTGTCGGCAAAACCGACAAAAGGACGCTGCGGGTCAAGCACCTGAGCTGACAAACTCTGCCTCACGGTAGAGGGCAGAACACAGGGCATCCCCCTTGGCATCTTCACCCAACCGTCGGCAGATAGCAGTCAGTGCCTGGTCTTCGGTGGCAAAAATATTGGCTTCCCCGACGAACCCGAACAGCCCGGTAGCCCGCATCACGTCCAGGATCTGTTTCTTCAGGCCGGAAAAAATCAGTTCCACACCGGTTTCCTGCAATCGGGCCACCAGGGTAAGGAGCATCTCCTCGCCCGAAGAGTCGATATAGTTGATCGCATCACCGACCACCAGCAGATAGCGGGCTTCCCGGTTCTCCGCCAAAGCGCCCAGCACGGCCTCTTCAAAGTGGGCCACATTGGCAAAGTAGAGCGAACCGTCGAAACGAATGGCCACCACCCGCGTCGAGGTGATCAGGTTGGGGTGGACCTTGATATCCCGCAGGGTACCGTCGTCATGACGGCCAAGGATGGCAACCCGCGGCGCCATGGTGCGATAAAGGTAGAGCCCGATGGCCAAGGCGGTGCCGATCACAATCCCCTTATCGAGATGTGGTGCGGCCAGCAGGGTTATCACGAAGGTGACCAAGGCCACAACGCCATCGGGACGACTGGCCTTCCAGGTATGCGTCAAGGCTCGGGGAGTGATCAGTCCGGCTACCGCCAACAGAATGATTACCGCCAGCACCGCCTTAGGCAAGTGGTAGATGCAGGGCGTGAGAAACAAGAGGGTGACAGCGACAAAGATGCCGTTAAAAACCATGGCGAAACCGGTCGTTGCCCCGGCCTGCAGGTTGATGGCTGAACCGGTGAACGAACCGCTGGCTGGATAGGCCTGGAACAAAGAACCGCCGATGTTGGCCAACCCCTGGCCGATCAATTCCTGGTTGGGATCAACGCGCTGCTTTGACTTGCCGGCCATGGCCTTGGCCATGGAAATGGACTCCATAAAGGCCACCAGGGCAATGATCAAGGCAGCGGTCAGCAATTGGAGCATGCCATCGAGGCTAAAAGTAGGCAGACGAAACGAAGGCAGGCCGGCAGGAATCTTGCCGACCACGTCACCGCCACCTACCAGCTTCAATTCCCCCTTCTCGATCTTCTTGATGTGCCACCGACGCCCGTCGGTCTCCACTCCGGTTGGCACCTTGCCCGTTTCATAAAGAAACGCGGGCCGCCCCTCTCCGGCCTTGGTCCGAACGAAATAGAGCAGACGGGTATCACGCGACCGTTTGTTATTTTCAACCTCAATCGCCAAAATGTCGAGCTTCAATAAATCGAGTTGATACCGCAAATCAGCGGCGGACCTCGTATCCTTGGCTTTTTCAGCCTGACGCAACTGTGCGGAAAGACTGGTGACACTGGCATTCAACTCCCCAATCCGCTGGAGAGATCCGTTGTAGCTGCTCACCAGTTCCCTGGCCCCCGGGGTGACGATCTCGCTGATTTTACCGCTGGAATTGTATTCGTAGCCTATTAGTCCACTCACCAGGGTGGTGACCGCCACGGCTATAAGGACGCTGGATTTGGCCAAAATCGACACTTTTTTCATCACCAGCATCAGAACGAGACTCCCCGCCGACATGACCAGCGTGGGCCAATGGGTCTGGGGAAGGAACTTAAGCATCTCCCAGATATCTTTGAGGAAAAAATCGGTTCGTCCCTTGGGGATCCCGAGCAGCATATCCAACTGGGAAAGGCCGATGATAATGGCCGCCGCGTTCATGAAACCGAGCACCACCGGGTGGGAGACAAAGTTGACTACGCTGCCGAGTTTGACCACCCCAAGGGTGAGTTGGATACAGCCGACCAGCAGGGTGAGCAGCAGGGCCAGACTGATATACTCCTCGGTGTAGGGCAAGGCCAAGGGGGTGACGGCGGCGGCAGTCATGAGCGAGACTATCGCGACCGGACCGGTAGCCAACTGCCGTGACGAGCCCCATAAGGCCCCCAGGATGGCGGGCACAAAGGCTGCGTAAAGGCCGAATTGGAGCGGCAGACCGGAAAGCTGGGCATAGGCCATCGCCTTGGGTACCAGCACCAGCGCACCGGTTATCCCGGCGACCAGATCGCCTCGCAGGATGAGCGTGGACACTGGAAACCACGCGAGAAAAGGAAAAAAGCGCAATGCCAACTTATTTGCCATTATCCAACCTTTCGAAGGATGCTGTTAAACGGTTATTGCGGAGCCCGCGGTATGCAGCCCTCAGGCGGTAACCACCAGCACGGCGCAGTGGGCCCGGCCAATCACGTTTTCGGTCACGTTTCCCTTGAACATCTTGATCACCCCGCCCCTCCCCGGCGCCCCAAGCAGGATCATATCCACCTCCTGCTCGCGCGCCGCGGCCACGATTGCTTTTGCCGGATCCCCCCCCACCTGCACCAGGGGGAAACAAGGGGTCGACAGTCCTTCCAAGCGGACCTGGGCACAGACAGCATCGACCATCTCCTGGGCCGGCAATCGATCCTCCTCCCGTTTAACCACCGCCGTGACGGTCAATTGCTCGAGGGTGGCGCAACTGCGTCCCAAGCTCAAGGCTTCCTCCACCGCCCGCTGGCTGTTGGGCGAACTGTTGACCGCCAACAGGACCCGACTACCGGTAATGATAAAATCTTTGGGCGCTACCAGCACTCGCGGAAACCCCTGGTCGATGACCTTGGCGGTCATCTTGCCCACCAGGAGCGACAAGCGGCCGCTCTTACCATGCCGCCCCATGAGAATGATGTCGGCCTTTCGCAATCGGGCCTGTTCGACAATGGTCTTCTCCGGCTTACTGGAGCCGACCACCACGATTTCAATTTCCACCCCGCTGTCTCGAGCCAGATTGCGGATATGATCCAGATGGGGCACCAATTCCTGCTGTCCCTGCCTGACGGCAAAATTGGCGGCACTGATCGATTCGACCTGGGTGCTGATCACATGAAGTACAACCACCCGTCCCCGATAAGTCTGCCCGAAAAAAATAGCCTCCTGCACGGCGCCCTCGCTGAAGTGAGAACCATCGGTGGCAAGCAGTAAGGTTTTGGTCTCACCGAGTAGACAGGTGGAAAATCGCTCCATGGAGACTCCGTAGATAAGAATTTTAAATTCCAAGGCAAAATACCACTGTTACGACGCCTAAACAAGCGCCCCGTGCACTAGGGAATCCAACACCAGCGGAGACTTTGCCTGGGGATTCCGCCGCTCTTTAAAAATCGAGCAACGCTTCTCTCTTGCCAAAAAATAAAAAAAACCGGCCATGCCTTACTTCGCATAACCGGATTTCCTTTGTCCTGATGTCACCATCTTCCCTTGGGCAAGAAACGTCCCTTCAAACCTACCCACCCCGTCAGCAACTCAAAACATGACTTCAGTTCCCCTGAAAGGCCGGAGCCCCCCCCTGGGTAACCGGCGGCACCACGATGGTGGAGATGGAATTCTTGGGTGAACCCTCGATCAGTTTATCGCTATAGGTGAGGTAGACCAAGGTTGAACGCTTGCGATCATAAAAGCGGACAACCTGCACCTTCTTAAACAGCATCGAGGTCGATTTTTTAAAGACTTCCTTGCCGTCATCCTTGCCGGAGACGATTCGTTCCGGCAGAGTGATCGGACCGGTCTGACGGCAGGAAATCGCGGCATCGGAGGTATCTTCCGCCACCCCGATCGCGCCCGAGACGCCGCCGGTTTTCGCCCGACTGACGTAACAGGTCGCGCCATTGATGTCGGGATCATCAAAGGCCTCAATCACAATTTTATCGTTAGCGCCCAGAAATTTAAAAGTGGTGCTGACCCTGCCTATTTCCTCGGCAGTGACTGGGGCAGCGGCCCAGAACAGCAACGCACCCAACATGAATACAACCTGTTTTTTCAGCATATTTTACCCCCTCTTTGGTTTTGCGGCTGATCGGTTCAAGGCACTGAGCAATGATTTGATCGAGGCAACGATAATATCGGTGTCCACCCCGGCGCCCCACCAGCTTTCCTGGTCCTGATCGAGGATTTCTATATAACTCACTGCTTTGGAGGAACTACCGCGGGCCAGGGCGTGTTCATGATAGGAATGGAGCACGAACTGCAGTCCCAGGCACTCGCGCAGTGCTGTGCAGAAGGCGTCCAACGGCCCATTGCCTCCTGCCTTGATGGTTTCTTCCTGGCCCTTGACCGCCACCACCGCCTCGATTTCCGCGTTCGACAAATCCTCTTCCCGATCGACGTGGCGCTTGCTCACATTGAACGATTTCAGGTGGTAGCCGTTATTATTGAGCAGATACTCCTTCTCAAAGGTGTGAAAGATCATCTCCGGCGTAAGTTCCTCGCCGCAGGCATCCGAAACCTCCTGGATGACCCGGCCAAACCCCGGATGCATGTCCTTGGGCAGTTTGAATCCATACTCGCGATCCATGATATAGGCTACCCCGCCCTTGCCGGACTGGCTGTTAATTCGAATAATCGACTCGTAGGTTCGGCCGACATCCTGGGGATCAATAGGCAGATAGGGCACTTCCCAGAGACCGCTCTCGGTCAATTCAACAGCGCTCATGCCCTTGTTGATCGCATCCTGGTGCGACCCGGAAAAGGCTGTGTAGACCAGTTCACCGGCATAGGGTTGCCGGGGATGGACGCTCATCTTCGTGCAGCGTTCATAGGTATTGATCACTCGGTTGATCCGCGAGAAATCAAGCACCGGGTCGATCCCCTGGGTGAACATGTTGAGCGCCAGGGTGACAATATCGACATTGCCGGTGCGTTCGCCGTTGCCGAACAGGGTACCTTCCACCCGATCCGCTCCAGCCATAAGAGCCAATTCGGTGGCCGCCACTGCTTCTCCACGATCATTGTGGGCATGCAGGCTGATCAGCGCCGAGTCCCGGTTTTTCATATTGCGGCAGAACCATTCAATCTGGTCGGCGTAGATATTGGGGGTCGACATCTCGACAGTGGCTGGCAGATTGATCACCACCGGGTTCTCCGGGGTCGGTTCCCAGACGTCCATAATCGCCTCACAGATTTCAAGGGCAAAATCGAGTTCGGTGCCAGTGAAACTTTCCGGTGAATATTCATACCGGATTTTGGTCTCGGTATGTCCGGCCTGTTCGCGGATCAGGCGAGCGCCGGACACTCCGAGTTCAATGATCTCCTTGCGTCCTTTCTTGAACACAATATCGCGCTGCAGGGTTGAGGTGGAGTTGTAGAGATGAACGATCCCCTCACGCGCGCCCTTAAGGGCGGCATAGGTTTTTTTGATGAGCTGTTCCCGTGCCTGGGTCAGCACTTGAGGAACAACGCCATCCGGGATGTGTTTGCCATCGATCAGTAGCCGGAGGAAATCGTGCTCGATCTGCGAAGCCGAAGGAAAACCGACCTCGATCTCCTTGAAACCGATCTCCACCAGCAGTTGAAACATCTCCAGCTTCTCTTCCAGATTCATTGGCTGGATGAGCGCCTGATTGCCGTCGCGCAGATCGACGCTGCACCAGATCGGCGCACTGGTGATCACCTTGTTGGGCCATGTTCGGTCCGGGAGATGGACTCGCGGGTATGGGCGGTATTTCTTGAGTTTATCCTGGTTCATTATCCTCTCCGTCAAACAGTCAAAAAAAAAGCCACGGTTTTGAAACCGTGGCTTGGTGGGTTTAGATGCGATGCTGTCCGTCAGGACACACTTCCCTTCCCTGCCACAGTTTCCCTGTGCAGTCGGCTAAGCAGAAGAAGTAGAGCGAGTGCGTGTATCATGATTCGATTCATCGTTAAATTTTTCTTATACTAAAGCGCCTATGGTATTTGTCAAGCAAGAAAGCTACATGGCGGCACCCGGCGATCATCTCCAATAACTGGCTGTCCGACTGTTTTTCCCTCTCACATTTCCCCACGGAGGAATTTTTCTGCCAGATCGACATCCCGCTTCGAACCAATGATCAGCGGAACCCGTTGATGGAGATTTTGCGGTTCAATATCGAGGATACGGCGACCATCGTCGGTGATCGCCCGTCCCCCGGCCTGTTCGATGATCAGCGCGAGGGGTGCAGCCTCGTAGAGCAACCGCAGTTTGCCCTCGGACTTCTCTCCACTCTTTTTATCGCGGGTATAGAGAAAGATACCGCCCTTGATCAGGTTACGATGGAAATCCGCCACCAGTGAGCCGATATAGCGCAGGCTGTAAGGTCCCTTACCACCGTCTATTGTTTTAATATGGTTGATGAAGTTGCGGGTGCTGTCGAACCAGTGGTTGGCGTAGGCCTCGTTTACGCTATAATAAAGCGAAGTTTCGGGGATGCGGATATCCGGATGCGACAAGAAAAACTCACCGACGCTCGGATCCAGAGTGAAGCCATGGACACCGGAACCGGTGGTGTAGACCATCACCGTGGAAGAACCGTAGATGATATAACCGGCAGCCACCTGCTTGCTGCCGGTTTGCAGCAGATCTTGCACTGTACCCTGACCTGAGGCACTGATCCGTTTGTGGATGGAGAAAATCGTGCCGATGCTGACATTGACATCGATGTTGGTCGAACCGTCAAGGGGATCGAAGGCGATGGTGTAGTTGCCCTCATAGCCTTCAAGGACCGGGATGATGTCATCATCCTCTTCCGAGGCCATCACACAGACATGGCCGCACTGTTCCATACGCCGCTTGATGGTCTGATTGGCAAAGACGTCGAGCTTCTGCACGCTCTCGCCTTGAATATTGGTTCGGCCGGACTGCCCCAGGATATCAGCCAGCCCTGCCATGTTGACCTCGGCGCTGATGATCTTGCCGGCAACCACCAGATCGTTAAGCAGGCCGGTGAGTTCTCCGGTCGCTTCCGGGTGCAGCAACTGGTCATCCATGATCTGACGACTGACGGTAATCCCTTTTCTTTTAGCTAGCATATTCATCTCCCTTTTATCGTTCTCGGTCTGCGCAGCATATCGACAGGTGACTTATAGTTTCTTGTCGGTTGTTTTCAAAGACTTCCATTGACTCAAACAGGCGACCAAGGTGCGTACGCCCGTTCCGGAAGGCCCCTTGGGGATGTAGGACTTTTCGGTAAAATCCCAGGCTGTCCCGGCGATGTCCAAGTGAGCCCAAGGGGTTTCGCCGACAAATTCCTGCAAATAACAGGCTGCGGTGATGGTCCCCGCACTCCGGTCGCTGCCGGCATTCTTGATGTCAGCCACCCGTGAGTCGATCTGTTTGCGGTACTCGGGCCCCAGCGGCAACCGCCACATCGGTTCCCCTACTTGAGCCCCGGCTTCGGTCAATCGGGTCGCTAATAGATCGTTATTGGCGAGCAATCCGGTATAGTGGTGGCCTAGACCGATAATCACCGCTCCGGTGAGGGTAGCCAGATCAACGACCGCCTCTGGCGCATAAGTGGCGATTCCGTAGGCCAAGGCATCGGCGAGAATAAGCCTCCCTTCGGCATCGGTGTTAATGATCTCCGAGGTTTTTCCACCGAAATGACGGATGACGTCGCCGGGTTTCAAAGCCGCCGACCCAGACAAATTCTCGGTGGCCGGAATCAGGGCAACCACGTTGACACCACTGACCTCGGTCTCGGAAAGGACCTGCATGGCGGTGAGCACCGCTGCGCCACCGCACATGTCATATTTCATATCCTCCATGCCAGCCGGTGGCTTGAGGCTGATACCGCCGGAATCGAAGGTCAACCCCTTGCCCACCAGCAGGATTGTGGGGTTCTTTTTTTCGGTCTGGTATTCAAGAATCACCAGTTGCGGCGGCAGGGCCGAGCCCTGATTGACACCGAGGATCCCACCCATGCCGAGTTTCTGCATGGCGCTTTTGTCCAGAACTTTGCACTTCAGCTGGCTCTTTTTACATATTTTTTTTGCGTATTCAGCAAATGCGGCCGGCGTCCAGTGGTTACCCGGCTGGTTGGCCATATCCCGGGCAGCACAGGCCGCCTCGGCCAACACCCTGCCCCGTTGCAGGCCCTTGCGGACCGCACCGCTGGCCAGACCACCGTCGTGGAAAAAAAACCGTTCCACCCTGCTCGGTTTATCCGATTCTTCCTTGAGAGTTTTGTGGATTTCAAACCGATAGTTGCCGAGCAACAGCCCTTCGGTAAGGCATTGGGCAATCTCGGCTGCGTCAAGCAGGAAATCCTTGGGCAGGACGACCAGCACTTCCTTGGCCTTCACTATCCCCGCCTGTTTGGCTATCGTCCCTCCGGTCAAACGGAGTTGCTCCCTGCGGATGTTGATGGCATCATCCTGTTTGCCCAAGCCGGCCAGCAGCACACGTTTGGCCTGCACCGGTCCCTCGTTATCCTGCGCCATTAGTCCGGGATAAAAAAGCAAGGTTTGCTCCTTGCTTCCCTTGAAATCACCGGTGGTCCACACCTGCTGCAGCACCCGATGAATCACCCCTGCAACATCAGAGGCCAGGTGAGGAATATCTTCTTCCACCAGATAAACCAACAGGTCGCCGGAAAACTCGCGGGGATCCTTATCACTCAGTTTTATTGTGACTGCCTCATCATGCACCGGATGTATTCCTCCCTCTCAAATCTTTGTATAACACTTTTCAAAACCTGTAGAATCAGTTTATTGTAAGTTTTTCATACACTAAAGTTGGGTGAACCTCAATTGGCAATACTCCTGATCATCGCTTCCATTCAAAAAAACCCTAATACAACGCGGAGGCAGCCTTGCTAACCGTATTCATTCTGACCATCACTTGTGGGTTCCTGGTCTCAACGACCAACTCGCTCTTTGAAGCTATACTCCTCTCCATTTCAGCGTCCCTGGTCGAACTGATGTCGGAGAAACATCCTCGTCAGGCCCATGGCATAAAAAAATTCAAAAAGAACATCGAAGAACCGATCACGGTAGTTCTTACCCTCAACACCGTGGTGCACACAATCGGCGCCTCGGTGTCGGGGGCCTATGCCGTCGTCCTGTTCAGCGCAAATGGATTGGTCTTGATTTCGCTCACTTTTACCTTGACGATTCTCTTGTTCACTAAAATCCCGCCAAAACCATCGGCGAGAGCTTTTCCCGCCACCTTGCTCCGTATATCATTTCACCGTTACAAGTAACAATTCTGGTACTGAACCCGTTGATCTGGCGGGCACAACCCTGAACCGAAAGATGCCCAATCGTTACAAAATACCGCAGATATCAGCAGCGGAACTCACTGCCATCGCCAGCCACAGCATAATATCATTGTAACTCGAGGCAGATAAAGAAAAAGTGATTGCCAATATCCTGCAACTTGGAAAAAAAACTGTCCCCCAGGTGATGACACCGAGAACCGTCACCTTTTCTGCGTCCCAATCCCTAACCATCAAGGAAGCAGCACGCATGAAAGGCAAATGGCCGATGCATAGCCGAGTGCCGGTTTATTATGGTGAGTTGAATAATGTGGTGGGGATCGTCTTGAGCCAGGATAGCGGCAACGACCGATCAGGACAACCTGACACTGTCACAGATTGCGGCCGGTGCACTTTGTTCCTGAAACCGATCATTGGGACCGAATTTTTCTCTATTTCTTCGAGCGTTACCAGCACCTTTTCGTCGTGGTTGATAAGTACGGCAGCGTCACCGGCGTAATTAGCCTGGAGGAGATTTTCGATGAGATTTTCGGCAGGGAGATTGTCGATGAATCCAACAAGGCCCGCGACCTGCGGGAATTGGCCTGGATCAGAAAAAACAAACTCCACACCCTCTGATCGCTTCTTGAAAAAAAATCAGACTTCCCGCTCAGTGGAATCTGGCGATTCAAACCGATTCGTGTTAGCTTGCCGCTCAAATTAAACGAAACATTCTGCAGAATAATTGGGCAGCGACTCTCCGCCCCGGCATAAGTCCTGCCATAATGTCATAAGGTTTTTTGCCTACAGTTAAAGAGGCAACCCAGTTTCATTGTCAGGACTTATCTTTTTCACCCTCTGTCCATCAGGAATTTTCTCCATGAATATGCTGCTGCCTCGTTACCGCCCCACGTTCACCATCGTTTCCCTGCTCCTGCTCGGCTGCCTGTCCGCCGCGCCACTGCTGGCCGAAACCAGATATATCAAGCCGAACCTTGAAGTCGGCATCCGCCAGGCACAAAGCAATACCGCCAAAGTGGTGACCAACGTACCGATGGGTGCGGCAGTCGAACTGGTTCAGGGGGAAAAAGAGTGGTCGCTCGTCCGGTTGCAGAACGCCACCGAAGGGTGGGTGCGCAACCGTTTCCTCAGCAGTTCCCCACTTTTGCCGGCCAGCAACTTGAAGGGAGGTCTGGGGACTGAAGGTGCACCCATTGATGTTCCGGCACGATTTAAGGAATTGGCCGACGAAAACGGTCGCCTGCGCAAAGAACTCGCCACCTGCTCCGCCGATCGCAGCACTCTGGCTGACAAATACCAGACGCTGGCCGGTGACCCCAACAGTGTGCTGCACGCTAAAACCTCTCTGGGCGAGGCCCAACGGCAGATCGAGGATTTGCAGACCAAACTGGCTACCGCTCAGCTCGAAAACACCGTTCTTGAAAAAAACGAGTCGATCAAATGGTTTTTGGCTGGTAGCCTTGTCCTCCTGTTCGGTTGGCTTGTCGGGCGTTTTACCGCGAACGGTCGGAAGAAAAAGCCCTCACTGCTGTAAGGACTCGGTCGGACCCATAAGGTTCAATTCATCGCCTCCAAAGGGACTTCCACCTCAACAGTGACGGCGTCGCGCAGCAGGGATAAAATTACGGTTTCGCCGACTTCGTGACGTTCAAGTTCGTCGCGCAGCATATCGTAATCCAACACTTTTTTGCCGTTGACCGCTAAAATGACATCGCCGACTACCAAACCATCGCGGACTTGGGTCGTTCCCCGCAGCCCGGCCTTTTCGGCGGTCGATCCTGGCAAAACCTTGAGCACCAGCACCCCCTCCAGGCCTAGATCCTCGGTGAGGTAGCGATTGGCAAGGGTGATTCCCAAACCCGGCCTGATTAATTTTCCCTGGCTAATAATCTGCGGCACTACTCGGTTGACCTCACCGACCGGGACTGCAAATCCGATTCCCGAACTGGCTCCCGAAGGACTGTATATAGCGGTGTTGACACCGATCAACCTGCCGGCGCTGTCGAGAAGCGGACCGCCTGAATTACCGGGATTGATGGCCGCATCGGTCTGGATGACGTCCCGGATAGTCCGACCGGTGACTGCAGTAATCTCGCGACCGAGCGCACTGACCACGCCGGTGGTCAGCGTTTGATCAAGCCCGAAAGGATTGCCAATGGCAAACACCTTCTGGCCAACCAATAAATTCTTGGACTCGCCGATGGCCAGCGGACTTAGTTTGTCGGCAGGGGCTGAAATCTGCAGAACCGCTATATCACGATCAGGCACAGCCCCGACCAACACCGCTTTCCAGGAACTATGATCGGCCAGGGTGACTTCCAGCCTACTGGCATCGGAAATAACATGGTAATTAGTAACAATCCTTCCCTGTCTATCCCAGATAAAACCCGAACCCGTCCCTTGGGGAATCTCATAGACATTCAAACTGAACAGGTTGCGGCGTACCGCAATGCTGGTGATATAAACCACCGAAGGTGCAGCGTTTCGAAAGATATCGATAGTGTTCTTTTCATCACCGGCTAGATCACCGCGAGCTACTACCGAGCGAGAAATGGCCTTGGGATCACGCGATACAGGTTGGAAGGTCTGAAAAAGGAGCCAACCGAACACGCCTGCGATAATCAGGAGATAGATCAGTTTCATTCTTTCTCTGGAAGGAAAGGGAGCCAAGGTTCAACCTCTTCAAACAACTGCCGGGATAAGAGCCAAATTCCAAATCAGGCAGGTTGGAAAGTATTTAGGTGCATGGGAACGTCCATTTGGCCTTTTGTTTACAACCACTTTTTTCGCCTGAAAAATAGCAGGGTCATGGCTGAGGAAAGGCACATCAACAAGATCGCAAATGGATACCCCCAGATTTGATTCAACTCTGGCATGTACTTGAAATTCATACCATAAGCGCTGGCGATGAGGGTAGGCGGCATGAAGATGACGGTGACCACGGTAAAGATCTTTATCACCCGGTTTTGTTCCATGTCAACCAGTCCAAGAAAGGTATTCTGAAGAAATTCGAGGCGCTCGAAATTAAACGAGGTGTGATCGAGAAGTGAACCGATGTCTTTGATCATAATGCGCATGTTTTCATAGTCCTCTTTCGGGAACATCTTACTTTTGAGCAATGATGAGAGGATACGTTGTTTCTCGACGATATTTTCGCGTATGGATATTGTTGACTCCTGCAACGCTGTAATTTTTAGTAACAATTCTTTATTGGGGTCCTTATCGCCTATCATCTGTTTGCTGATCGCAGAAATCCTGTCGGTAATGGTTTCGATGAGATCGGCATCAAAGTCGATCCTAGTTTCAAGGATGGTTAAAAAAATATCATCACCATCGACTGGTTTGATGGCCCGCAATTTACGATAGGTCTCTGAGAATGCCCTAAATTCATGGTTCCGTTGGGTGATCAGAATTTTATCTTTGATAATAAACGATACCGGTTCATTGATAAAATTGTCGTTTTCTTGAATAAGAAAATTGAGATTGATACCGATCTCGTCTTCAGTCTCGACATATTTCGAACTGCTTTCGATTTCTTCACTCTCCTGCTTGGTAAAGAGTTCGACCCGAAAATCCTTCTCAACCTGATGTTTCTCATCATCGGTTGGATTAATCAAATCGATCCAGAAGATGTTAGGACTCACGGAACTGTCACCGCTTGCCATCTTGACCATTTTATTGTCTAAGAAAAAATAGTTGACCATTGCTGATTTCCTGAAAGGGATAGGGTTGGACCTTTGAGTACAGGTTCCGGAAAGGAGCGATCATCCAAAGGCCTGTTATCGCCCATAACTTCCAGAAACAACGCTTCAGCGAGCGTTCGCAAGGGTATGAAAACCTTTGTCACGAAGCACAAGTTGCGAAAATACAACTGTCTAACCAACCATCTGGGACGATAAATACCACCGCATTGTAATGAGAAGTCGAGCGAAAAGTCAATTGGTAAAAAGGCGGCTATAGCTATTGTGGTGTTTCAGTATCCTGCCAAACCAACAATGCTTTTTTGTACACTTGGGAACGCGGCAGGTCAAGATCGGCGGCGATGGATTGAACGGCATCTTTTAGGGTTGAATGCATCGCATCTCGATACCAAAGGAGTAGTTCATCAAGATTTTCGGGTTTGTCTGTCGATAGGGATGCCGCGCCCTGAACAATGAGTACCAGTTCCCCCTTCACGCCATCCTTAACATGGTCATTCAGGGTAGAAAGGCTGCCCTCAAGACACTCTTCATGAATTTTGGTCAATTCACGAAAAAGTTGGGCTGATCGATCTCCAAGGATAGGGACCATGTCAACCAAGGTTGCGCTGATACGATGGGGTGATTCATAAAAAACAAGGGTGAAAGGGAAACTGGAGATAGCACGGAGAAACTTGCGTCTTTCGGATTTATTGGCAGGTAGAAATCCACCGAAGAAGAAACTGGTTTGGGTCAATCCGGCAATGGATATTGCCGCTGCAAGAGCTGAGGGACCAGCAACCGCTACTATTTCTATCCCTGCCGCTCTAGCTTTGGTAACTAGAATGGCCCCAGGATCGGAAACCGCTGGCGTTCCAGCATCAGAGACAAGGGCTATGTTTTTCCCTGAAAGCAGCGACTGCAGTAGTTGCTCTGCCTTTTCGTGTTCCTTTTCACGATAATAACTAGTTAACGGGGTATTTATCTGCAGATGTCGACAAAGATTTTTAGTATGGCGGGTATCTTCACAGGCGATAAGGTCAACAGTAGTTAAGGTGGCAATGGCTCTGGTGCTCAGGTCTCCTAAATTCCCAATAGGGGTAGCAACCACATATAATCGCCCCTTTTGATTATGCTGATGATCTTCTGTAGGAATGTGTCGCATGATTAAAAATCCCCTCTTTTCTGTACCATCTAGTTGGCTTGTTGGGCGAAAACACCTGATCGCACTACCAAAATGTTGAAATATCCTTAAAAAAAAAGCCTCATCAATCAAAAGATTGATGAGGCTTAGGTATAAACCG
>JAFLKR010000039.1 GCA_019163135.1 Desulfobulbaceae bacterium
CCGACGCGCTTGGCCAACCCTTCCCGGATTTTGCCGACTACCGCTTCCTGCGTACCCCGTTCTCCAGCAGCAGCCTGAACCTGCTGGGTGATCAGGGCCATATGCTCGGGGCTAAAACCGGCATCGATCATGCTCCCCACTATTTTAGCTGCATCCGTTTCCGGAACCCCGACCCGGACCAGCGTACTCTCCACGGCCCTCAACTGGGCCGGTAATCCCGAGGCTTCTTCTGCGCCCGCCTCCCCCCTCACAGTCCCGGTCAGGAGCGACAGGATGATGAACGACAGTATCAATTTGTGCATATTTTCCTCTTAAAACACCTCAGGGTGCAATTACGATCGCGCGCTTCCTTTTTTGCAGGATTCATCGTTTAAGGCAAATACCTGCAGTTGGCTGTACCAAAATCGTCATTTTGCCGAAAACGGCATTCGGGCAGCACAACCTTGCCATCGACCAGGTAAAAATATTGAAATTCCGTGTTTGCCAAACCACCGATCGCCCAGGAGCCATCCCCTTTTTTCACCACTTCATGCAGGACAAATTGGTCCGCCGAGGAGGCGAATTGCACACGCGTTGCCTGCGGTGCCTGCAGATACAGAGTGAGGGTATCGGCCTTGATGATCACATAATGCTGGCGAGTACATCCCCATACACTGCAAGCAAGCAGGAGGGATAAAAACGACCTGATCATATCGCCAATCCCCGCACCTCAATCACCGAGTTTTCGCCGCCGAAATCATCCTGCTCCCTCGTCATCACGGTCGGATCAGCAATCAACCGATCCTCTTCAACCAGATAACTGTAACGATGCTCACCCTCCGGCACCCGCAACGTCAAGGTCCAATAACCGCTGGAACCGACCGGCTCCATGGGGACGGGCTGCCAATTGGTAAAAGTCCCGAGGATTCTGGCCTGAGTGTTCTCGGGCAGGTAGACCACAAAACGATGTGGTTCTCCTTGGGGAACCGGTGGAACGCCAGGACGAAACAACGCCAACAGGATAACCACGACCGCCCCTGCCGCAAATCCGGCAAGCGGTTTGAACCAGAGCGCCAACCAATTGAGCGGAGGCGTTCTCACCGCACGGTGCAATTGCGGCAAAGCCGGCAACGGGAATGCCAATTCCGTCCTTAGCTGTTTTTCCTGCCTGAGCAACGCTACCGCCTCATCGGTAAAATGGCGGTCTTCATTGACCGTTTCGACAAAGGTAATCTTTTCATCGAGATCCAGTTCGTTATCGATATACTGGCTGATCAGATAGTCTTTCATAGTGACTCCGCGGGGAGTAATTGCCTGAGTTTCTGTCGCGCCCGATGGACTCTCACCTTGACGTTGCCCTCGGAGCAGCCCCTGAGCGCCCCAATTTCGCGATATGACAAACCGCTGCTGACCACCAGAGACAGAATATCACGGTCGTCGTCGTCAAGCTGACGCATGGCTTCAAGTAACCGCCGCATATCTTCTTTAATAATATACAGTTGTTCCTGATCGTCCGCCAGGCTGGCAAACGATTCATCCAGTGCCACACTTTCGCGTTGTCGGCGGACATGGTCATAGAAGACATTTCGCCCTATCGTGAACAGTAAGGCGACGCTCAACCCCTGGTTGCGGTATCGTTCCAGATAACGGACAAAGGTCTCCTGCATAAGATCAGCGGCCAGATGATAATTGCCGGACTTGCGCAGCAGGTACCCGAGGAGCCGGGTGCCGTTATCAGTATAGAACTTGCGAAATGTATCCATCTACTACTATTAACGTTTCACCAGGAAAATCGTTACAGTTTTCCTGTCACCCCAACCGTATTTCGCTCCTTCAAAGATTATCTGTAACCTTTTTCTACTTGCTACGTTTCAATAACAGACACTGTGCCGAACAGGTTATCTCGCAGGTGGATCGACCTCCTGCCCTGTTCGGAAAAATGTAAGGAGACGGACATGCAAACTTTGAGAATGGCGGGAAAAACCTTGCTCTGCGCCGCTGCAGTTCTGATGCTGGCGGTGCCGGCAATGGCTGGAAACGGCAAAGGGAGCGGTGGCGGACAAGGTTCGGGCGACCGTACTCGTACCCAAGATCGGCTCAAGGATGGTTCTTGCCAGGATGCGATCGAAAAGAGCTATGATAATCTTCAGCAGTTGGCCGGAAACGGGAAAGGACGGGCTTTCGGGCCAGGAGACGGTACCGGAACCAAAAGTCGCCCGAAAGACGGGACTGGATACGGATCAGGTGCCTCGGATATGACGGAACCAAGCATTCTTGATTTTGAATATTTTTTGACCGGCAACGGCAATGGTCATATGGGGGACAATGAAGAATTTGGCCCCGGTGACGGCATCTGCGACAACGCCTGAGAGCAACAAAAACCGGGAGCAAGGGGGCGAAGCCGCTTGCTCCCGGCAGTGAAAGCCAAGCTATTCAAAAGGCAGACCAGAAATTTTACCGCCAACTCAGCTGGTCATTTTTCATAAATATCATGAAAGGAGTTGTCATCATCAATCGGTTCAAGGTGCGTGGAGACAAGGGCATCACCGAGTTCTGCACGCAAATCGCCTTCAAAATTTTCCGCCATATGATGGGCATCATGCACTGTCCAATCGCCGGGAACGAGCATGTGCACGGAAATAAACCGGTGTGAAGCGGCTTGTCGGGTGCGTAAGGCATGAAAATCGACACCTTTTTCCCTGTATTTGACCATCACCTTTTCTATCAACTGCTGTTCTTCATCCGGCAGCACCACATCCATCAACCCATCCACGGAACGCCGCACCAGACCCACCCCTGTCCAGACGATATTACCGGCAACCAGCAGAGCGACAATCGGATCAATCATGGTCCAACCGGAGAGCGCAACCAACCCCACCCCGAGGATGACGCCCGCTGAAGTCCAGACATCGGTCATGAGGTGCCGGGAATCCGCCTCAAGTGTGATGGAATTGTGGGCTCTGGCAGCCTTCATGAGCACCCTCGCCACGACCCAATTCACCGCCGACGCCACGCCACAGACTACAACGCCGATGCCGACCTGTTCGAGCGGGCGCGGATGCATTATTCGATCAATCGCGGTATATGCAATGCCTGAAGCTGCCACCAAAATAAGAAGGCCCTCCACCACGCTGGAAAAATATTCGGCTTTACTGTGGCCAAAGGCATGCTTGGCATCCGCCGGTTGAGCCGCGAGCGTCAGCATGCCCAGTGCCATTAAGGCTCCAGCTAAATTGACAATCGACTCAATCGCATCTGAAAGCAGCCCGACGGAACCCGTCATTATATAGGCAATGAATTTCATGACGATGGTGGCCACGGCCGCAGCAATCGAAAGCCAGGCAAAACGAGTCAGGGCTGAACGATCAGCAATTGGGTTTTGAGGTGTGTCCATAGAATTTGTATTTTTTTCCTTGCGCCGGTACCTTGGTACCGTTGTCGTTTTAAAGGCCTCGTTCGCAACCAAGGCTCCACGGCATTTCCCAGGCTAAATTTGCATCTGACGGTGCAAAACGGCAAGACCAGGAAACAATGGGCAAATCCATAGCAATCTTTTATTGAAAAATTTGCAAGAGGTCTGCCGATCCTGTTCGGCATTTTTCCGGCCATCGACCGAGGCGGGCAGGCAACCAACTAGGGGGCAAAGATATGGCTCGGGACGAGTACTATTTCGAGGAAGGCTGCTTCATCATTGAACTGCACAACACCGCCTACGACCCAGCGGTGTCGGTGGCTCGCGCCCGGGTAGAGCCCGGCCGGACCACCCGCTGGCACAGCTTGGAGAATATCGGCGAGCGCTATCTGCTGCTTGAAGGCTACGGCCGGGTGGAAGTCGGCGATGTGGCACCGCGGGAGGTAGGCCCCGGCGAGGTGGTCCTGATTCCCGCCGGTAGCCGGCAGCGGATCACTAATATCGGCACCGAGGACCTGATTTTTCTGGCGGTCTGCACCCCGCATTTTGTGGCCAGCGCCTACCGCGACCTCGAAGACGAGCAATAACGGAGGATCAGGTCCGGAAAAGGTTTTCCGCCAGTTCCGCCACGGTGCGGACCGGCAGAATCTGCATACCCTCCTTCGACTTGCCTTTGAGCTGGCGGGTCGAGGACTCCGGCATCAAAAAGGTCTTGAACCCCAACCGACCGGCCTCGCGCAGCCGCAGTTCCATCTGGCCGACCGCCCGGACCTCCCCGGCCAGGCCGACTTCGCCGCAGACCACGGTAGTTGGGTCGATGGGTTTTTCAAAAAAACTGGACAGCAGGGCCGCCACCACGCCGAGATCCAGGGCCGGCTCGTCGATGCGAATGCCCCCGGCAATGTTGAGAAAAATATCGTGATCAAAGAGGGTCACCCCGAGTTTCTTCTCAAGCACCGCGGTCAGCAGGGCCAGTCGCTGCGGATCGGCGCCGATCGCGGTCCGCCGCGAAGTCCCGAGGCTGGAGCGGCTGACCAGGGCCTGAACCTCCACCAGGATGGGCCGGGTTCCCTCAATACTAGGCATGACCACCGAACCCGGCACATTGACCGGCCGCTCGGCCAGAAACAGGGCTGAGGGGTTATCGACCCCGGCCAGCCCGCTCTCCTTCATCTCAAACACCCCGATTTCATTGGTGGAACCAAACCGGTTTTTCACCGTCCGCAGGATCCGAAATACCTGCCCGCGATCCCCCTCGAAATAGAGGACCGTATCGACCATGTGCTCCAACACCCGCGGGCCGGCAATCGAACCGTCCTTGGTGACATGGCCGACCAGCAGAATCGGCAGATGACTCGATTTGGCCAGGGCCATAAGGCGGGCGGTGGACTCCCGCACCTGGGTGACCGAACCCGGCGCCGATCCCACCTCCTCACTAAACACCGTCTGGACCGAATCCACAGCCAGCAGCGCCGGTTTCATCTGCCGGGCCAGATCGACAATGGCCTCGACACAATTTTCGGTTGAGATGTAAATGTCCTGGTCTTTGATCTGCAGCCGGGTGGCGCGCATGCGGATCTGGCGGACCGATTCTTCACCGGTGACGTAGAGGACCTTCATCTGCTTGGCCGCCAACGAACTGAGCAACTGCAGGATCAGAGTCGATTTGCCGATCCCCGGATCGCCGCCGATCAGCACCAGCGAGCCCGGCACGATACCGCCGCCCAACACCCTGTCCATCTCGCCGATGTCGGTGACCAGGCGGGTGCACTCCTCTTCGCCGGTGGCAGTCAGAGGATGGGCGGTGGCAGTGGTCCGGCCATGACGAATGGAGATCTGTTTTTTCTCCTCGGCGAGACTGTCCCAGGCGCCGCAATCGGGACAGCGGCCGAGCCATTTGCGGCTTTCATAACCGCAGCCGGAGCAAATAAAAAGCAGGGTTTCTTTTTTAACGGTTGGTTGCATAGTTTATAGGTGGGCAAGGGGGATCGAGAACAATCGGGACCAGCGCGGTTGGAACCGGGTCGGGCTTGGGCCGGTTTTCTATGGAATTGTTTGCTCAGTTCATTATCATAGTCTTATACCGTGGCGTCCCGGTCGATGCAAGCGGTTCGCCCCAGCATCCCCGCAAGGGATCAAGCGCCGCCTCAGCCACCGGGTTGTTCTGACTGAAAAACAGCCACAACCCGCAAAAATGAATGCGGTGACCGGCTCATCAGCGCCCATCAAAATCCTCAACCCTCCAGGAGAGCCTATGCACTACGTCGCCACCAAAATCTGTCGGGCCAGCGAGATCGGTCTAAATGGCAACCTTTTCGGCGGGACCATGCTCTCCTGGCTGGACGAATCCGGGGCCGCCTTTGCCGGCTACCTATGCCGCACCCCCAACATGGTCACCCTGAAAATGGACGAGGTCCTGTTCAGGAGACCGGTGAAAATCAGCCACCATGTGCGCATCTACGCGCGGGTCGACAAGGTCGGCAAGACCTCGCTGGCTATCAACGTCGAGGCCAGACGATTTGATTTTGATAAGGAACTGGAAGAGTTAGTCTGCTCGACCCGAATGGTCTATGTCAAGATCGATGCCCAGGGCCAAGCGATCCCCATCGAGGATCGGTTGCGCGCCACCATGGATCAGTCGATGAACGATCTGACCCAGCGCACCTGACCGTGCATGATCGGGACTGCGTGCAACAAGACGGAAATTCTCGATAAATTCTTTGACCGGTTGCCGCCCATAACGACACACCGAGCACACTCAGCAAACGACAAAAAAAGCCCGGAACAGGATGTTCCGGGCCACTTGATGGAAAAAAGCCAGAACTACCAGCGCTCAGTGCCTATGATTTCGTTGACATTACGGCAACTCTGGCGCTCCTGTTCTGACAAATCATCGAACCTTTTGGGTGTCCCCTGATGACCGCTGTCCATTGAACAAACAAACTCTTTACCATCTATATCGTTGACCCATACCAAGCTTTCATATCCGTACATAGCAAACTCCCTATTTTAATTGAATTAGGAACCCCTAAAAAGGGTATGCTTTGAACATAAATCTCCCTGACTTTCTGTCAAGAAAGAGATTAAGCAATAAGAAAATTCATGGCATTTCCTCCCGGGTGGCCCCGTTCAACCTGTCTGGTGGCCCTCTGCCGCTCATAATCAACTGAGGGTCCTTTTACCGCAGAAGAGTTCTCACACAGGGGCTCCGGCCCTTTATCTTTCGTTTACCCCCCGAAAAAGTCAAAAAAAAAACTGCATTCCTGTTTGCTTATTCCCAAAAATCGAGCTAATAATTGAAGTTTACAAACTTGTATAAGTTACTGTCCGAGAACAGTTTCCCATAATATTTCAGAAAGAATAATCCCACGGAGGCAGGATGTTGGAGTTCAAGAAAGGCGTTGATATTTTATCAGCGGTTGGAGGTATAACCACCATGAATGATGCGAGGAAGCTATTTGCGCAGCGCCTCGACCAGGAACAGCTCGCCCGGCTCGTCACTATCACTAACGAAGAGGCACTGTTAAAAGTTGCCAACGCCATTGCCATGTGCGAACCGGAGCAGGTGTACATCCACACCGGCAGCGACGATGATCGTGAAAAGGTGCGCCGGATGAGCCTTGAGAAAGGCGAAGAAGCTGAGCTGGCTATCCCTGGCCACACCATCCATTTCGACCTGCCCGAGGATCAAGGGCGGATGGTCGATCAGACCTTTTATATCGTCAACGAAGACGAGCCGGTTTCGTCGCTCGCCAAGAAGGAACTGCGCGCCCAGTCCCACGCCTATATCCGTGAGCACATGCGCGGTATCATGAGGGGCAAGACCATGTTTGTCGGCTTTTACAGCCGCGGTCCGGTCGGCGCCAAGGCCTCCATCCCCGCCATTGAGATCTCCAGCTCCACCTATGTCCTCCATTCGGCGGAATTGCTCTATCGCAACTGTTACCCTGATTTCGACGCCGAGGTAGCCCGGAGAGGGGAATTTTTCACCAATGTCCATTCGGAAGGCCCCAATCGCTCGGAAGATATTCCCAAGGTCCGCATTTACATGGATCGGAGCTGGCAGACCACCTTTTCCACCTTCTGCACTTATGCCGGCAATACCCTGCTGATGAAAAAAGGCAATCACCGGTTCGCCTCCGACTGTGCCATGTATAAACATAATGGCCAGGAGCTCTCCGAGCATATGTTCATCACCGGTATGACCGGACCCGGCGGCCGTGTTACCTATTTTGCTGGAGCGGCCCCATCCGGTTGCGGCAAGACCACCACCGCCATGGTCGGCAGCAATTTCATCGGCGACGACCTCGCCCAGATGTGGATCGAGGACGACGGCACCCTGCGGGCGGTTAACCCGGAGATCGGCATTTTCGGGATCATCGAGGACGTCAACCTGGAGGGTGACCCTCATCTCATGAAATGCCTGCGCCAGCCGGGTGCGGAGGTGATCTTTTCCAACGTGCTGGTCGATGAACAGAACAACCCACGGTGGGTCGGTGACGGCGACAAAATGCCTGAACGGGGTATCAACTACCAGGGACAATGGACCAAAGAAATGGTTGATGTGCCGATGTCTCATCCCAATTCCCGCTGCACCCTGATGGCGGAAGCGGTAGGCAACCACAACAAAGCGGTCAATGCCGACCCGGCGGGCATCGTCATCAAGGTTATTACTTATTCCGGCCGCGACAGCAATACCATGCCGCCGATCTGGGTAGCGAAAAATATGGAGGCCGGGGTGACCATTGGCGCCTCCATCGTCTCCAAAGCCACCGCCGCCGAGATCGGCACCAGCGGTGTCAATCGCCAGCCTTGGGCCAATACGCCTTTTGTGGCCGGAACAATGGCCGATTACCTCGATGCCCAATTCAATTTCTACGGCAACGATCAGATGACCCATAAACCGGTCATGGCCGGCCTCAATTACTTTCTCACCCATGAGGCCCGTGGCGACGGCGGCAAGGGCTTACTGGGGGAAAAGAAAGATGTCCATGTCTGGTTAGGGTGGCTGGAATTGTTCACCCATGGCGAGGTCCAGGCCATCGAGACCCCGATCGGCCTGATCCCGAAATACGAAGATCTGCTCAAACTATTTACCGAGCGTATCAACAAAGACTATCCCGAATCGCTCTACAATATGCAGTTTTCCCTGTACATCGACAACATCATTGCCCGAATCGATCTTCAGGACGCTGCCTGGCGCAAAGAACAGGGGGCCTCGAAACGACTGTTTGCGGTGTATGCCGAACAGAAGGCCGCATTGCTGGCACTCAAGGCTGCCAAAGGCGGGATCGTCAAGCCACAGGATTTATAAACAACGAACGCTCGCTGCCCCACTGGCCCCACCCGGAGCCCCTGCACAAGTTGCACGGGCTCCGTTTTTTTTTCAACCGGCCCTGAATCCTCCTCCAGAAAATAGGGAAAAAAAACCGGAGCGCTTCACGATGGAAGCATCTCCGGTTGATGGCGGCAATAGTGCTCCGAGACACACTGTTGCCAAGGCCGCTGTTTGGTCGGATCAGCCTTTAAGCATCTGCAGCACCTGGTCGCGAATGGCTTCCATCCCCAGTCCCTGGTACGGAATCTGCTCGGCCAGACCGCCGGCGCCGTCTTTCCACGTTCCTAGATATCCATACTTCGGGGTCAAACCACGTTCCAGCAGCCAACTGCCATAGCGAATCCCCAGCCCGGTTTTACTGTTCTGGGTCTCCACCACCAGCACCATTGGGCTGGTGCCTACGGTGGCCAGCATGGTCTCGTCCACCACATTGAGCACCGGTTTATTGACCAGACCGATCCGTAGCCCTTCCTGCTTAAGCCGTTCTACTACATCAAGGCAGCGGTAAAGCATTTCACCGTAAGCCACAATGTAGCCGTCGCTGCCCTCGCGGATAATCTCATCGGTATCCGGGGTGAAGGTATAGCCCGCCCCATAGCGCTGCTCGCCGTTTTCATTTAAAATATAAGGAGTCCCGGAGCGGGTCGAATACACAAACCGCAAGCCCGGATCATGAAAGACCGTGTGCAGGATGGCCTTGAGTTGCAGCGCATCGGCGGGAAAAAAGAGTCGGGTCTGATCGTGCTCGGCCAAGCCATTGTCGGCAAAGAAATTGTTGATCCCGAAATGACAGGTGTTATCCGCCATGTCATCGACCCCGGAGTGGGAGAAATGGGCCAGCACATTGGCTTGATTAAGTCGAGCCATGGTAATCTCGGAAATCACCATCTCCTGAAAGGCTGCAAAAGTTCCGAAGATGCCCTGTTTGCCGGGGACGGAACCAAAACCGGCGGCCACCGAGAAATTGTTGCGCTCCATGATGCCGGCATGGACATAGACCTCCGGGCAATTCTTGCGGATATGGTGCAGACCGCAGGAGCCTTCGAGGTCGGAATCCACCACCAGTACCCGAGCCGCAGGATTATCCATCGCCTTAATGAGTTCGCTGACGATCTTACCGAACTCGTCCCGATTCTTGGCCGATTCCTTTGAGCTGCCGAGATACTCGACCTTCTCGGTCTGGGGAGGCGACTGCTTGAGCAAAGCGACCGCCGCATCGTGCCCTTTGGCGGTGAGATACTCGATGGCCAGAGGGACTGGAATGACATCGTGCCCCTTGGGCAGCCCTTCAATCCCGGCGACCCCGACCGCCATCGGCCGTTTGATGACCACCGCTACCGGTCCGTCGGTCACAATGGCCTGCCGAATCTGCTGAAAAAGGCTGTCGATATCCTCACCCTTGCAGGTACTGGCGGTGAGCCCATGACCGGAAAGCGTCCGGACCAGATCGTATCCCTGCATATAAGCACTGGGGTGGCCAGCGATGGTGACGTCGTTGTCATCCAGCAACAGTTTAACCTTGAGCCGGCGCGCCACCGCATAACGGGCGGCTTCGGCATCATCGCCTTCCTGCTGGGAACCGTCGCTGCCGAACATGAAAACGGTTTTGTCCGGATGCGCCTCGGCCACACCGTTGACATGGCTCCACATATGCCCCAGGCGCCCGGAACTAAAGAAAACGCCCTCAGCCTCCTGCCGCTCAGGATGACCGTAGAGCCCCTGGCCGAATTCCCGGTAATGGAGAAGAGCCTCCGGCTGCTTGAAGCCGTTGAGCACCGCCATGATATACTGGATGGCAACGCGATGCCCGGCTTCGTCAAAATAGACCGGATAACAGGAGTCGGATCCTTTCATGAAGCCGTCGGCGATCAGCAGCTCGGGGACGATGTCATAGGCGCCGCCAGTATGCCCGCCCAAGCCCTTGGTATTGGCCAGCGCGGTAAAAAAAACGATGCTGTCGCGTACCAGATTGATGTTGTGCAATAAGGTGGTGCGCTGCTCCGCATCCAGCCCTTCCTGGCTAATGGAAAAACGCAAGGGCTGGTACGCCGACAAATCAATAGGGAATTTCATAACATATCCTGGATGGGGAAAATTTCGTGAAACGATGGCAGCGTATACGGCCCATCGCCCGTCTACTGTCTCGGAAAAATAACTGCACAGATAACAGAATTACCAGATTCCGCAAGGATGAATTGCGCATGGGGCCGCTTGCATCGAACACCGCCAGGAGAGGGGCCAATGCCTTGCAAACCCTGCCCAACAAGAGTAATATTTACGATTTCAGCCGATGCGCAATCACTGTGGCGACGAGATGGTAGCCTCAATCATTTTCCCTTAAAATGCCCCTTTCTGCATGCAACCAGACGAGGGAATCAGGATACTCTATGAAAACAATCTGGAGATACGAACTTGTGCCCAACCGGGTCCAGGCCATTCCCATCCCCTTTGGCGGCCAGCTCCTGAGTGTGCAGACCAAAGAGGCAAACACCCCGTTGCTGTGGGTGCTGGTTGATCCGGACATGCCGCTCCGGGATCGCCATATCGGCATTTACACAACCAACACCGCCGTACCCGACGATCCCGGCAAGTATATCGGCACCTTCCTGATTTATGACGGCACCCTTGAATTCCATCTCTTTGAGATGGAGACCCCGGACGCGGGCGTAGAAAGTTTGCCGGAAGAAAACTGAATCCGTTCGGTGCTCAGGTGAAAACCACGGTACGGTTCTGGTAGACTAGAATCTGGCGTTGCAGGTGGTGCCAGATGGATCGGGACAGGATCACTTTCTCCATATCCCGCCCTTTGCGCACCAGATCTTCCACCGACTCGGCATGGCTGACGCGGATGATATCCTGAGCAATGATCGGCCCGGCATCCAAGTCGGCGGTGACGTAATGACTGGTGGCGCCGATCACCTTCACCCCCCGCTCAAAAGCGGAGTGATAGGGTTTGGCCCCCGGAAAGGCGGGAAGGAAGGAGTGGTGGATATTGATGATCTTATTTTTATAGTGGTTAACGAATGCATCGGAAAGAATTTGCATGTACCGTGCCAAGACGATGAATTCCACCTTATGCTCTGCCAGGAGTTTGAGTTGCGCCTGTTCCTGATCGTGCTTGTTCTGGCCGTTGATGGTAAAATGATGAAATTCGATGCCGAATTGACGGGCCACCGGCTCCAGATCGGCATGATTACTGATGATCAGAGGGATTTCAACCTCGATTTCATTTGATTTCCAACGGGCCAGAATATCATAGAGGCAATGGGGCAGCTTTGACACGAAGATCGCCATCCGGGGCACCTCGTGGGAAAAATGCAGCTGCCATTTCATGTCGTATTTCTTGGCTATCAGGGTATCAAAATATTCCCCGATCTTGTTGTCCGGGATGATGAACTGATCCAGCTCCCATTCAATCCGCATGAAGAAGACTTTCCTGGCCAGATCGACATGCTGATCAAGAAAAGTAATATTGCCATTGTTCTTGTAGATGAACTCACTGATGGTGGCAACAATCCCCTTGTTATCGGGGCAATGAATCAGCAGAATGGCGGATGCGGGCAACGGCTCGGAATCAATAGTCTTCATAACGTTTGCAGATAAGCTGGCTCAAGTAAAAAAGGGAGAAAGAAACTCGCAGCGACCACCTATAGGGCCGCGTAATAAACTTTTAAAGATAAACTTTTCAGGCACGTTACGCAAGTCGTGAAACATAACCGCCCCCGCCGGACCATCGCAGCGGCACCGCGAAGCGATCCGGATGCGGACCGGGCTGAGGGCGCCGGGCCTGATTAATCCGACCCCACCCATGGCCTGCCCCCGTACTGTTCCGGACTTTAAAAATGACACCCAGGTCCCGACAGGTCGCCAGATACTTCATGCAATCTTGCGCTGTTTATCGTATATAATCCCCACAAAATAGGCTGTCCCATATCAGCGCCTTCGAACGAAAAAGATTTTTCCGTGAACCTCAGCTCATGAAATCGTCAGGAAACAAGATGCAACAGCAGGTCGTTGGTCCTTTTAGTGAGGCGGGAAACTGGTTCCCGGAAAATTTGGCGCTGATCACGAGCAGGCTGCAAAATCCTCCCGCCGGCAATCCTGCTGCGGTTAAGCCGGTGGCGGTGTTTGACTTTGACAACACCTGCGTTTTCAGGGATGTGGGCCAGGCGGTATTCCGTTACCAACTGCTGCATCTGCGCTACCGCATCGCCCCGGATACCTTCACCGAGCTTCTGCCCAAGATCGAGGGCGACCTCGACGGCAGGCCCATGACCACGATCACTTCAATCCTGATCGACGCCTACCGGCACCTCTGGCCGCTGATCGTCAACAAAGAACTGGAACAGGCCCGACGGCTGCCGGAGTATCGGTTGTTCACCACGCTGCTGCTGTGGTTCACCGACAGGGCCCGCAAGGATGAACGACTGGGGCCCCGCTATGTGCTGCCGTTCATGGGCAAATTGCTGGCCGGATATCCACTCCCCGAACTGCGGCAGTTTGCCGCCGAAGTGGTGACTGCGGCCCAGACCGAACCGTTGATCGACCAAACCCTTGCCCTCGATGCCCCCGAACCGCTTGGCCGTCTTGAGGCCAGTTACCCCTGCGGACTCCACGCCTTCCCGGAAATGCAAGCCTTGATGCAACGGCTGCAACGTCAGGGGATCGAGTGCTACGTGGTTTCGGCCAGCACCGAATGGCTGGTGGAAGAGGCTGTTCGGCTGCTCGAATTCCCAGTGGCGGCCGACCATATCTTCGGCATCCGCGTCCATCTGGATGCACAAGGATTGCTGACCCCCTTTGATCCCGACGCCTACCCCATCACCTTTCGCGAAGGCAAGGCCGAGATCATCCGGCAGTTCATCGATGGCGCTCCGATCCTGGTGGCTGGCGACGCCGACACCGACTTCGAGATGCTCACCCTGCCAGATGTGGCCATCCGCCTGCTGCTCAACCGCAACCAGACCGGCCTGATCAGCACCCTCTACCAAGACCCCGGCATCCTGCTCCAGGGGCTGGATCTGCGGACCGGCTGTTTCCGACCCACCCGCGAATCAATCGCCTGAAGCGGGCCCCTCCTACTTTTTCAACGTCTTGGCAAAATCAAGCATCCGCTGAATCGGGATTCGCGCCTTGGCAGCCAATTCCGGTGCAACCTCGATTTCCCCCGCGCCGGTCTCCAGAACCATCGCCAATTTTTCCAACGTATTCATCTCCATCCAGGGACAGCGGGCGCAACTCTGACAAGTCGCACCCTCGCCCGCAGTGGGCGCCCCAAAGAGAATCTTACCCGGTGCCAACTGTTTCATTTTGTTAAATATACCGGCATCAGTGGCTACAATGAATTCCGGGTTGGGCAAGCGACAGACCGCCTCGATCAGGGCGGTAGTGGAACCGACCACATCGGCTTGATCGACGACATCCTGGGGTGATTCGGGGTGAACCAACACGGCCGCCTGCGGATGGTGCCGGCGCATCTCTACCAGGGCATCCGCCTTGAATTCCTCATGAACCACGCAGGAGCCGGGCCAGAGGATCATCTCAACCCCAGTCAACAGCTGCACATACCGCCCCAGATGTTTATCCGGGCCCCACAGAATCTTTTCGCCTCTGGCGGCCAGGTGTTTGACAATCGGCAGGGCGATGCCGGAGGTCACCACCCAGTGGGAACGGGCCTTGACCAAAGCACTGGTATTGGCGTAGACCACCACCGTATGCTCGGGATAACGGTCGCAGTAATCGGCAAACAGCCCGGCCGGGCAGTTCTCGTCAAGCGAACAGGTGGCGCTCAGATCGGGCATGAGCACCCGTTTCTCGTTATTGAGAATCTTGGAGGTCTCGCCCATGAACCGCACCCCGGCCACGACCAGGGTCTGGGCCGGATGCTCGGTGCCGAACCGCGCCATCTCCAGCGAGTCGGCAACGCAGCCACCGGTTTCCTCCGCCAGATCCTGGAGATCGCCATCGGTATAATAATGGGCCACGAGGACCGCATCCTTGGCGCGCAACAGGCCCTTGATGCGTTCCTTGAGCGCCGCCTTTTCCTGAGCCGGCAACTCCAGCCTGAGGGGGTGGGCCGGAACCTTGACCACGGGAATGACGACATCCGCCAGGTTTTTATCTAATCCGTTTTTCATGGAGGTCTTCGCTGTAGTGCAGTTTTATTAAGAGGGGCGCGGTACCGTTGTCAGTGGAGTTCAAAGCCTCCTCGACCACAAGGTTCCCTACTACCGCAAAACCCTCTGCAAGACAATCATTTTTCGCAGGACAGCGCCGCCCTTGCCGGCAGCCGGTCGGCCCTGAAAATCACGGCGGCAGCAAGCGCGGTAAAAACTCCGCACAAGGTGGTTTCATCTCTGAACGACCTGCGGTATAGTAGTTGCAATCCGGTAACCTCCACCCCCTGATGCCGCCATGCACGTTTATCCCGCAGAACTTGTCGCCCTCATTAACCAGAAATGGCATGAGCCCTCGTCGCAGGAGGATGCCGGCAGTCAACCGGAGGCCATTCCTTTACCGGGCAAGGTGGCCCTTGAGCATCTGATTTCGACCTGTTACCAGGTCAGCATGATGCGCGAGGAAACGCGGCCCGTCACCCTCCGGCTCATTCTGGTTGACCCGAAGGTCTTTCCGCCCGATCAGGGACCGCCCAAAGGGTTTCTCCGCCTGCTCTTTTCTTCGCCCAGGCCCTTCAACGAATACGAACTGCGTCGACTGTCGCCTGCTGTCGACTTTGAACGCTCTCTGATCGGGATAGAACCGCACCCCGAAAAAGGGTTTCAGATATGGGGCATTGTCAATTCGGGAATCCGCTGGCTGCAGGAAGAACGCGGCGGCAATAAAAAAACCAACCAACTTCCCGAGGTTTTCGTACTCCATGTCACCGGACCGGGCATGCTCACCATCTGCAAAGGTATCAAAATCATCACCACCCTCAACAGTGGCAAATTATTGGATTCGGCGGCCAATGCCTTTCAGTCCAAGTGGATGAACAAACTGTTTGCCGAGGAGCGCGAGACCCTGCTGGGGATGCATGAAATCTTTCGGGCCAGCGTCCTCTATCCAGTCGCTAAAATCCAAGAAGAGTTCATCGAAAGCCTCCAGTTCCAACTCCTCAAACGCATCCTCAGCGTGACCCGAATGTCCCGCCATGGAGCTACATTTATTATCTTCCCCGGTGACAATCCCGCAGAACTTCAGGGTGAAAATCCCCAGATCCTGCTCAAATACAAATTCCAGCACGACGAGGCGATCCAACGCCAGCAATCGTTGATGGTCAGGACCATTCGACTGGCGGCAACGGCCTTGGGCGACATCCACCATCCGGACAAGGTCATCACCTGGAAAGACTATGTTGAACTCCGTCACGAATCGGCAGTCTACGATCTGGAAGAAGCCCTCTACGAACAGGCCCAGTTTGTAGCCGGCCTGGCGGCTGTGGATGGCGCAGTAGTGGCCAGCAGTCGCGGCGCCTTGGGATTTGGCGGCATGATCATCGGCTCGTTGGACAAGTTGACTGAGGTCGCCATTGCTAACGACACCGAAGGCAAAATGGTCACCCTGGCCAAAATCGAAGGCTACGGCTCCAGACACCGTTCGGTGTACCACCTCTGCAACACCATCCACAATGCGATGGCCATCGTCGTTTCCCAGGACGGCAACATCCAACTGGCCAAATGGCGTAACGGCATCGTCACCTGCTGGGACCTGACCTCGCAGATGTTTATCGGCGACATCTGAACGGAATGCCCCCGGCATCACCTCCGACCTTCCATCTCCTATGGCTTTTAGCCTGAGACCGGCCCCAATCGACGCTTCACCAACTGCCAAAGCAGTAGGGTACAGGCCACCGACACCACCCCCATCCAACCCAGCACCCCAATCTTATCGTTCCAGTTCAGCGAAAAAAACCACATCGACAAAGCGCCGATCATAAAATAAGAAAAGACCATCAGCGACGAAGCCGCCCCGGTGTCGCGATCCACCTGTTCCAGGATCAGATTGTTACCGGCCGGCCGGCAGAGGGAAAAACAGAAGGTCAGCAGAAACATCGACAGAGTCAGCCGCCACGGTTGCTGAATCCAGGGACAGAGCAGCAGCAGCGACGCACAGAACATGCCCAGAAAGGCAAAGGGCATAATCCTGATAGTGGCAAAGCGGCGGGCCAACCTGGAAAAGGTAAGCGGTGCCAGGACAAAGGCCAGTGAATTAAATCCGAAAAAATAGCCGAACTGCTGCTCGTCATAGCCGAATTGAGTGATATACAAATCAGCAGAACCGCCAATGAAAGCAAAAATCGGGACACAGGTGCAGGCAAGGGTCAGCAGCAGCACAATGTACCTGCGGTTGCGCAACAGCCGGAAATAGCTGGAGGCCACCTCGCCAAAACTCGGTGGGGTCTCCTCCTTTCTTGATTCCGCCATGCACCATACTCCGATCAAGGCAATGGTACCCAGCACCGCCTGGAGCAGAAAAATCCAGCGCCAGGAAAACAGCTTGATGATCCAGGCGCCGAGCATCGGGGCGATCATCGGAGCGGTGGCGACAATCACCCCAATCTGAATAAACACCCGCTGACGCTGCTGACCGGTGAACAGATCCTTACAGACGGCGAAGACTATGGCCGAAGCCGCCGCCGCACCCGCGCCCTGAAGGACGCGGCCTAGAGTCATCATCCCTGCGCTCTGCGATAGGCCGCAGATCAGGCAGGACACGATAAAGAGCCCCACCCCGAACAACAGGGGCGGACGCCGGCCGTAGCGGTCGGAGAGCGGACCGTAGATGAGGAGAAAGCCGCAATAGGCCATGAAAAAAGTGACCAAGGTCAGATTAATCGCCACCAGCGGGGCCTGCCATTCCCGCTGGAGCAATGGCAGTGCTGGCAAATACATGTCGGTGGCCAAAGGCGGGAAGGCTGACAGCAGGGCCAGCAGAAGGATAATTGGCGGGAACCTATCCCTGATATGATGGATAACCTTCATCCGGCGCAACTTGCTCCTTTATGACGTGCGCTACGAGTGCGCGGATCGGCAAGAACTTTCCAGGTACTCACAAAAAACCTCCAAGGACGTAATACGCGTAAGCACCACCCTGCAACCGCCTACGCTTTCAGTAATCCGCCGATATCCCGGCCGCGTGCAGCGCATCGAGCCGCAGACGGTGGCGGGCGTCGAACAGTTTACGTTCCACGCCCAAAATCGCGGCGACTGTCCCGAAACCGGTACCGGCGCAGATCAGAAACATGATCAGAATTTGATAGTGGACGGCATCCAACGGGCTGGAACCGCCCAAGATCTGACCGGTCATCATCCCGGGAAGACTCACCAGACCCGCGGTAGCCATGGAGTTGATGATCGGCATCATCCCGGCCCGGATGGCCTGGCGGCGGATGTCAGCCACCGCCTGGGAGGCGGTTTGCCCGAGCAGCAGGCGTTGCTCAATGATCCGGCGCTGCTGCCACAAGGTTTCAGTCATCCGATCCATCCCCAGAGCCACGCCGCTCATGGTATTGCCCAGCAGCATACCGAGCAGCGGAATCGCATACTGCGGCGTGTACCAGGGGACCTTGCCGATGATGACCACCAGCGCCAGCAGGGTGACGGTGAAGGACGAAATAAACATCGACCCGGTACCGATCAGCCAGCCGTGAAACCCCCGAATCGATCGGTGCTGCCGTTCCATTACCTCCCGACCGGCAGCGGCCAGCATCACCATCGAAATCAGCAGCATATAGCCGATATGGACATGGGCAAAAAGCAGCCGCAGGATCTGGCCGACAAGCAGAAGCTGGACCGTAGTTCGGGCAGCGGCGATCGCCAACTGCTTGCCCAGCCCCAACTGCAGACGCCAGGAAAGTGCGCCGAGCAACACCAGCAGGGAAGCGGCCAATGCCAGATCAAGGGGAGAAAGCGGCTTAACGTTCATTCGGCCCCCCTGCAGCGACAAGCAGGCCGTCGCTTGCCATGCATAGACGACGACCGCTGACCCGCGCCAACTGAGCCGGATCGTGGCTAACCCAGAGTACAGGGACAAAATGGGTTTTCGCGTAGGTTACCAGCAAATCCTCGACCCGTGCCACCAGTTCCTGGTCAAGGCTGGCGGTCGGCTCGTCAAGCAGCAGGCATTGAGGCTGCTGGTGCAGTAAACGGACAATCGCCAGCCGTTGCTTTTCCCCGGTCGAGAGCCGGCTGATCTGCCAGCCCCGCACCGACCGGTCAAAGCCGACGGTAGCCAGGATGTCTGCGTCGACAGTGTCGAAGTTCGCAAAATGATCGCCCACCAGATCCAACCACCAGCCGCTCTCTGCCGGGAGCATTCCAACAGCACGCCGCCACATCGGAGCGGCCACCGCATCGGCATTGATATCACCCAACTGCATGCGGCCCGTGCGCGGATCCAGATCGGCTATCGCCCTGAGCAGCAGACTCTTGCCCGCCCCGGAAGCCCCCTGAAGTCCCACGCACTCCCCGCTCGTAATCCGTAAAGAATACGGTCCGCGGTTGTGAAAGCAGAGATGCTCGATTTCAAGATCGGGCATAGCCGTCCTTAAAGAAAAAGACCAAGCGCATCAATCTATGAACGCCCCGGCGGCGGTGGTACCTGGACACCATCGTCGACGGCCCCTCCTTGGCTTGAGAGTGTCGGCTCACTGCTCTTGACCGGCAGGGTAACGCTGAAAAGGCTGCCCTCGTCTGGACGACTGGTTACGGCAATGGTGCCTTTATGTTTTTCCACGATATTCTTGGCGATGGTCAAACCAAGACCGGTCCCGCGATTTTTATCGGTGTAGAAGGGGGTAAAGATCTGATCGATTTTTTCGGCTGGAATGCCGATACCAGTATCGGAGATCTCCAGAACCACGGTGGAAGGATTTTGGGCCGCCTTGGTTTGCACTACGATATCACCGCCATACGGCATGGCCTGGGTGGCGTTAAACACAATGTTGAAGACCACTTGATAAATCTGCTCGCTGTCCATGTAAATCTCGGGCAAGTTCGCATCAAGCTGGGTATGCACCACCACCGATTTCTGCTTGAATTCAGGTTCCATAAACCGCAGGACCCGCTCAACCACCCCATTAAGTGCGCTGTTGGCCATCGTGATCTCCCGGGGCCGGGCGAAATCGAGGAACTCACGGACAATACCATCGAGCCGGGAGGTCTCTTCAACAATGATCTGGGCGAGATGTTCGTTGCCGGGGGCGACCTTGCTGATCCGATTTCCGAGGATTTCAGCGGTCGATCGGACAATCCCCAAAGGGTTCTTGATTTCATGGGAGACCGCTGCCACCATTTTACCAAGCGAGGCCAGTCGCTGGGCCTCGTTGAGCTGTTCCTCCAACCGCAGCCGTTCCTCCGCCCTTTCGGCCATAATGCGGTTGGCCCTGACCACGATCAGGCTGAGGATGGAGAAGAGGATGGCCATGATGGTCAAGGAAAGGACGATCACCCGCCCCTGGAGCTGGATGATGGCGCGGAGATCGTCGGAGAGGTCCTGGACAACCTCAATGACCCCCATGATCTCGCCGGTATGTTCTCCCAGTCGGTTTTCCTGACGGAAAGGGACATAGGTCTTCAGAGTGCAGAAAACGTCAGCAGCGCCGGGGAGGATGCTGAGCAGGGAACCTCCGGTGATCAGCACCGAATTGTTATCCCCTTTGATGGCTTTCTGGTATTCCAGGCCCCCCATGTCGCGTTTGCCCATCAGTTCCGTGACGGTGGAATAGGCAATTCTGTTCTGGCCGGGTTCAAAAATGGTCACCGAATCGATCCGCATCCCCCGGGTGATATTGCGGACTATCTGATCGAGTCGCTCGAACTGGTCCATTTCCGACAGGGCGATACGACCGTAACGGACCACCGTCGGCAACACAAACTGAAGAAAAACCTGACGATTAAGGTTATCGGCAAAAAGTTTGGAATAGGCCTCGCTGCGCTGCAGCAACACGGTCTTGGCGTTATCGGCAATCACCCATGACAACACAAAGGAGGCGATGAGAATAAGGAGGAGCGAGGTGACGGCAAAATACTTGACCAGCTCAAAGGGCAAGAGGGCGCTGCTGCTGCCCTCATACTTGATTTTTTTCCATATCCAGGAAACATCAGGCAGACGGATTTTCCTGACAGACTCCGCAACGACGGCAGACAGCCGGGTCGCAGGGCCGGGTCGAGACACCACCCTTCGCCTTTTCGAATTCTTCCCAGAGGTATCCGGAACGAATACCATGATCCACCACCTCCCAGCACATGCGTTCATTTTGGTCCCGCGGCCGAATCGCCACCTGCCACGGGTTAATCCGGTGTCGCTGCAGGGCCTGTTTAAAGGAAAACCTGCCGCTGCCGATATCGAGCAAGGCTGGCCCGATCCGCCGATCCGCCCTCGAATAGACCGCCTGCTGCAAGGCCTGCTCAGGATGATCAAACTTAAGACGCAAATTCGCCTTAGCTCCCAGTATTTTGCGAAGATACTTGATTTTATCTTTCAGCGCCATAAGCGCCGGCGCACTGCTCGGTTCCTGAGCCTGCTGGGGCGAAAGACCGCCAAATGAGCAGTATTGGAAAGGCGTCCAGGGTTTGGGCACAAAACAGTTGATCGAAAGGGTCAGCTCCGAAACTCGCCCCCGAGCCCGACCCACGGGAAGAATACGGGTCTGCAATTGCTCGACAAGTCGCACCAACTCATCCAGATCCTCGTTGGTTTCGGTGGGCAGACCGATCATCACATAGAGCTTGAGGTGAAAGATCCCGGCTGCCACCAGTCGCACCGCCGCCGAAAGGAGATCCTCTTCGCTCAAGCCTTTATTGATCAGACGCCGTAACCGTTCCGAACAGCCGTCAGCGGCGATAGCGACGCTCTTCAGCTGCGAGGCGGCCAGCAGCGTCAGGGTCTGTTCGGTGATGCGATCGGCCCGGAGCGAAGAAAAAGAAAGCGCGCATTGGTGTTCCTTGAGATACAAAGCGATCTGGTCAATGGTGTCTTCCGCAGCCATCTCCATACCTAAAAGGCCGATACGATTTATCTTCTCCGGCCTGTCCGCCAGCCCTTTCAGGATAGCGTCACCGCTCCAGAGACGCGGCGGGCGATAAATGAAGCCGGCCGCGCAAAAACGACAGCCTCGGCTGCACCCCCGTCCCAATTCCACCATGTACATACCCAATTCGGCCTCTGGCGAAAGCAAGGTTGAATGGGCGGCTTGTTCCATCACCGGCGCGATCACCTTTACGATCCGCCGCGGCAGGCCAGTCGCAACCTCGATCCGCTCGACCTCGCCGGTTTCGGCATAGGAAAAGGTATACCCCGAGGGCACATAGCACCCAGGCAGCGTACTGCCGATCTGCTGCAGGAGCGCATCACGGCCTGTGGTTGCATATCCGCTGAGCATCTCGATCAGCGGGTCCAGCAAGGGCTCCGCCTCGCCGATCACCATGAGATCGGCAAACCCGGCCAACGGTTCGGGATTCATGAACACCCCGACTCCGCCCAGAACCACCAGAGGATCCCCCCGACGCACCACCTGCGATCTCGCGGCGGCGAAAGGCTCAATCCTGCCCACTGCCAGCATGGCGGCCAGTCGGGGGTAATCATGCTCAAAGCTGATGGAGCCAAAGACCAAGGGGAAGTCTGTCAGCGGACGGGAGGATTCCAGCGAACGCAGCGCCTGCTGGTCATCAGGATAAACAAAACGCTCGCATACCACATCCTCCCGCTGGTTGAGCAGGCTATACACGAGTTGAAAACCCAGGTTGGAAACTGCGACGGAATAGGCATTCGGGTACAGTAAAGCCACCGGAATCCGGCCCTTCCATTTCTTGCGGACCGTGCCGGTCTCAGTAGCTAAGTAGGATGACAAAGACGCAAACCCAAGGATAATGAAATTGGGAGGGCTACCTCCCAGAATGAATTTTCAGAGGCTGAATACAACGGCGAACTCACCCTGAGGTACAACGAAAAAAGGCTGTAAATGCAGCCGCAGGCTGACCGCATCAAAAAAATGCAGGGGAATATCCACCGGATATCCCCCTGCGACGCCTGCGATCATTGCTGCCGGCACCCGGTCAGCGGCGTGTTCTCACTTCCTGCCTCAGTTCGCCTTTTTACGAAGATAGGCAGGCTCGTCAAACTCATTTTGTTCGTGATCATCAAAAATCGGCAGCGGCATGCGCGGTAAACCTTTGGGCAGCATATTTGGCTTGGCGATGCTGACCGGAGCGCTCTCTGGGCCGCTGGCATCCTCCTCGAGTAGACGCGGCAGTCTGGAGCGCGTCGTTGCCGGTAATTTCTGGGTCTGTCGATGAGTGCGCACTACGTCGATCTGGGAAATCTCCGGATCCTCGATGCTGGAAATACCGGTGGCAATAACCGTCACCCGCAATTCATCGCCCAGCGATTCGTCAAACAGCGCCCCGATAATGATATTGGCATCATCATGTGCTTTTTCCTGAATCAGTGCGGAAGCTTCCATGAATTCATTCATGGTCAGGGTATTCTTGGCTGCGGAAATATTGATCAAAATGCCTCGGGCTCCATCGATGCCGACATCCTCAAGCAACTGATTGTCGATAGCACGCTTAGCTGCCTCGGTCGCACGATTTTCACCAACCGCGGCACCCGAGCCCATGATGGCGGGCCCGACTTCCTTCATGACCGTTTTCAAGTCGGCAAAGTCGACGTTGATGTGTCCTGGCAGATTGATGAGATCGGTGATCCCCTTGACTGCCTGCAGCAACACGTTGTCGACCATCTGCATCATATCGACCAGGGTGGAATTCTTGTTCATCAGGCTGAGCAGTCGGTCGTTTGGCACGGTAATAATGGTATCGGCATATTCCTTGAGCTTTTCCCAACCCGCCTCGGCATTGCGCATCCGCTTTTTGGCTTCGAAGTAGAACGGTTTGGTGACCACCGCCACCGTGAGAGCCCCGGCCTCCTTACTCAGCTTAGCGATCACCGGTGCGGCACCCGTGCCCGTCCCGCCGCCTAAACCGGCGGTGACGAAGACCATGTCCGCCCCTTTCAGAACAGACTGGAGGTCGTCGTAGCTCTCCTGAGCAGCTTCCCTGCCCATTTCCGGATCAGCGCCCGCTCCCATGCCTTTGGTTATGCCCGGCCCTAATTGCAGACGGATATCGGCGCGCGATTTTTCCAGGGCCTGCATATCGGTATTGGCGGCAATAAATTGCACGCCGGCCAATTTGCTTTCAACCATGGTATTGATGGCATTGCCACCTCCGCCACCAACCCCGATTACCTTTATAACAGCAACAGATTCTTCTTCGGCCATCCTGAACGGCATGTTTCTCTCCCAAGAAAAAATTACCTGATTAATTTCTCTTATACATACCACTAAGTTCGGTGGCACCAAAGGGAAAAATTAGTACACTTAGACGATATTTTTCACCCAGTTTTTCAACTTGCTGACCATCCCGCCGTTTTCCTTCTGCACATAACTTCTCGCTTTACTGCCATAAAGAATCAAACCGACTCCCGTGGTGCACCTGGGGGATCGAATATCCTCGACCCGTCCCTCCACGCCCTGCGGATAACCGATCCGCACCGGCAGGTCAAAGACCTGTTCCGCCATTTCAACAATATTGGCCAAGAGCGCGGTGCCGCCGGTGATCACGATGCCGGCATTGATCCGATTACGATAACCGGAGGCACAAATGTTTTTATTGACCATCTGCAGAATTTCTTCCATCCTCGCCTCAAGGATCTCGACCATAATTCGTTGTGAGACCTTGCGGGGCTTACGGTCGCCGACCGTGGGCACCTCGATGATGTGGTTTTCCTTGATCATCGAGGAAAGGGCGCCACCGTAAAGATATTTCAATTCTTCGGCCTCCTGCAGCGGAGTCCGCAACCCAACCGAAAGATCGCTGGTGAGATTATTGCCGCCCAAAGCCAACTCCCAGGTATGCTTGATGGTGCCGTTGCAGAAAATGGCAAGGTCGGTGGTGCCGCCGCCGATATCGATCAGGGCAACCCCTAGCTCCATTTCATCCCTGCCGAGAACCGTCAGTGATGAAGCCACCGACTCGAGCACAATCTCAGCCACGGTCAACCCGGCCCGGTTACAGCTGGTCACCACATTATGCAAGGCGGTGACGTCGGCGGTGACAATATGCACATTGGTAACCAGGCGAACACCAGTCATGCCCAGCGGATTCTGGATGCCGGTGTGATCGTCCACCATATATTCTTGCGGCAGAACGTGGATGATCTGCTGGTTATCGGAGATCTTCACGGTCTGGGCGGCCTGGATGACGGCCTCGATATCCTTTTCCTTGATCTCCTGATTGTTGATGGCAATGATTCCAGGTGAGTTGAATCCTTTGATATGGTTGCCGGCAATGCCCACAAAAACCGACTCGATATCGCAACCGGCCATGTCCGAAGCCGCTTCCACCGCCTGCCGGATCGACTTAACCGTTGACTCGATATTGACGACCACACCTTTTTTCATACCCGATGAGGCAGCGGTACCGACACCAACGATCTCCACCCGGTCCTCGAAAACCTCCCCGATCAGGGCACAGACCTTGGTTGTGCCTATATCAAGGGCAGCGACCAGTTCCCCCGGCTCCCGCGCTTCCAACTCTTCCATATCCTCACCTGTCAAGTTCCGCTCCGGCAACCAAGATTTTATCATCAGAATAATCCATTCGAATTTCTTTTACCGCTTCGACCTGTTTTTTGGCGTACAATTGCTCAAGCACTTTAACCAGTCGGAAATATTTAGTCTGCAACCGGTCTTTGCCGAAATAGACGGGAAAAGGTCGATCGAGCAGGTAGACGATCAGCCCATGCTGCGGGTCAACATGCACCTCTGAAACCGATTGAATCGGAAGGATGGCGTTACCCTTGGAGGCCAGAAACAAAAAGTTGCATGCCGCCTCAGCCAGTCCCCCTTTAACAAACTGATCGGCGGTCACATCTTTTCGCGACACCACCCCGGTTATCACCGGAAAATCAAATTCCTGCCCTTGGCCGACCTCTGCAAAGACATGCCCTTCCCGACTGACATAGCGTAATCGTCTTTCCTTACCCTCCTCGACATTTACCAGCGCAAACGGCTGATACTCGCGGACGGTGATATCAACGGCAGACGGCCATTGGGCTTTTATCTTGACCTGGTCCACCCAAGGATGGGCGGCTATTTTGGCCTCCGCCGCCTTGGCATTAAACTGCAACAGACTGTTGCCTTGCTGCAGACCCGCCAGATCGAGGATTTGCCGTTCGGTCGTGATTCGAACACCGGATATTCGGATATCGGTCAGCCGGAAAATATCGGACCGAAACAACAACTGGGTGGCTCCCCAGACGATTGCCGCCAGACCACCGGCCAGAACAACCAGCAGAACCGCGATCTGTGCAAGCCGTTTCAGTTGCCAAGCCCGATGGGCACCGCTCACCATGGTCTGGGCCCGGAACTGCACCGCCCTGGTATTGCGCCGCAGCAGTAAACCAATCAGTTTAGTAAATCTGCGCGGCTTGCTTCCGTTTTTTTGCGAGCGAGACGGCGCCTGCCTGGGGGTATAAATCGCCATCAGCTCTCTCTCATACCGTCTTTAAAAAATATGCACCTCAGGCTCCAGGAGAACGCCTGACTGCTGCAACACTTTGCTTCGAACCACCTGCATGAGCCCGATAATATCTTCGGGTACCGCGCCGCCGGTATTGACGATAAAATTGGCATGTTGTGGGGAAACCATCGCCTTGCCCAGCGTCAACCCTTTGAGTCCGGCCCGTTCAATCAGCCGACCGGCGAAATCTCCCGCTGGATTCTTGAAAAAAGAACCGGCCGAACCAACGCCCGAAGGCTGCTTCTGCCGGCGCTGTTCGACAATCTCCCGGCACCGAGCGGCCACCCCTTTGCGGTCGGCTCGCTGAAGGAAAAAAGTGCCGCGGGTGATGAGCATCCTGGTCGCTGGTTCTCCAGGGAATACGGTGTGGCGGTACGAAAAAGCGATATCCGTGCTCGCCGCCTCCAGCAATTCGCCCCGGTCAGTGGTGCATTGCACCCGCTGCAGGACCTCACTGATCGAATGACCAAAGGCTCCGGCATTCATCCGGATGGCCCCGCCGACACTGCCGGGGATTCCAGCCATAAATTCCAACCCTGTCAGCCCGTTGCGAGCACACCAGGAGACAAAAACAGCCAGACTGCACCCGGCCCCAACCTGCACCCGGCTGCCCTTACTGGTTTCCGCTCCAGCATCAGGTACGGCCGCCATATCCTCGACCGAACCGCGCAGACGAATGAAAACCCCCTGGTGATATCCATTGGTAACCAGGATGTTGGAGCCGCCGCCGATAACCCGCCACTCCACCTGCTGTTGATGCAACCATCGCATGAGCGCGGCCAACTCGTCGGCATTACCCGGTTCGGCCACGGCCTCAACCACGCCGCCAGTGCGAAAAGTCGAGTAGGAGGCCATGTCGACGTCCCAGTGGACTGTTTGACAATGCGCTGCAAGTTCCGTGCGTTGTTGGAGGTTCATGCTCATGCTCTCGTCATTGGTATGGCGATGGGCCACGTCCTGATTACCGGTGCACATTCGCCCGGTGCTCCGCCCCAGTTGTTGCCTGTTTGTTTCAATCTTTCTTTTCTCCAAGCAGTTGCAGAATCTGCTCACCCGCCCTGACAATATTTCCCGCTCCCAGGGTCAACAGCAGATCCCCAGGTAGTAAAAGAGGCGCCAAGGCCAACGGTTGCTGGACCAACTGCGGAATAAAATAAGTATGCCGCTGCCCATGTTGCTTGATACTCTCCTGCAGATGTTCGGAGGAGACGCCTTCGATCGGTTGCTCACCGGCTGCATAGATATCGGTCAGCACCAAAACATCGGCTCGCCGAAAAGCGGTGGTGAAATCGGCGAACAAACCGGCGGTCCTACTGTAACGATGCGGCTGAAAGGCCACCACCACCCGTCTGTCGGGCCAGCCTTCCCGCACCGCATCCAGTGTAGCTCGAATTTCCGTGGGATGATGACCGTAATCGTCAACCACCAGTACGCCGCCAGCCTCGCCTTTGATCTGGAGCCGACGTTGCACGCCCTGAAAATTGGCCAAGGCCTTGGCGATTACCGCGAAATCAATCTCCAACTCCAGAGCGACGCCGATGACGGCAAGACTGTTATAAACCAGATGTTTCCCCGGACGGTTCAACTGGATGACACCCAGTTCCTGGTCACGATACCGCACTGTAAATTGCACCCCCCCCTTGCCGGAGGTAATTTTGACTGCCTGCAGATCAGCCTGTTCGGTCAAACCATAAGTGAGGATTCGTTTCTGGATACGGGGCAGTATCTGGGCTATGTGATCGTTATCGAAACAGACGACCGCCACCCCGTAGAAAGGCAACCGGTTGATGAACTCGAGGAATATTTCTTTGATATGCTCAATGTCACGGTAATAATCAAGGTGCTCCAAATCGATATTGGTTACCACCTCGATCACCGGCGACAGTTTCAAAAAGGAGCCGTCGCTCTCATCGGCCTCGGCGACCAGGAATTCGCCCGCCCCCAGTTTGGCGTTACTGCCGAGCCCAAGAACTTTGCCGCCAACCACCACCGTCGGATCAAGACCGGCTTCGACCAGGACAGCGGCCACCATGGAGGTGGTCGATGTTTTCCCGTGACTGCCGGCCACCGCGATCCCATATTTCTTCAAACGCATCAACTCGGCCAGCATCTCAGCCCGCTGGATGACAGGGATATGCTCTTCGTGGGCGGCGACCACCTCGGGGTTGTCGGCGGGAATGGCGGTGGAGGTCACAACCACGTCTGCGCCAGCCACCCAGGCCGCCGCGTGCCCCTGCTGCACGACGCCGCCCATCTGCTCCAATCGCCTGGTGATATCAGTTGAGCGCAGGTCAGATCCGCTTACCCGATAACCGAGACTCAACAGTAGTTCGGCTATTCCCGACATGCCGATACCGCCGATGCCGACGAAATGAATGTGTTTGGTTTTCCTATACATGAAGGTGCCTGCTATCAAATAAAAATAAAATCATAAGCTACGCCCAGTCCAAGCCGCCAATTGCAAGCATTCATCCACGATCCGGTCTGTGGCATCCGGCATGGCCATCGTCTTCATGCTGGCAGCCATTGTATGTAACTCTGCCGAGTTATGCAAGCATTCGCTGATCGCCCGGGCTAGAATTTCTCCGGTGAGACCGGACTCTTTCAGCACCAGAGCCCCACCGTTCCTTGCGTAGTATTCGCCATTGGTTACCTGATGATTATCCGCAGCATAGGGATAAGGTATCAACAGGGCCGGTAACCCCATAACCGACAGTTCCGCCAAGGTTGTTGCTCCGGCACGGGACACCACCAGATCGGTTCGGGAATAGGCCCCGGCCATATCCCTGATAAACGATACTACCGTCGCCTCAATGCCAAGGCGTGCATAGCCTTGGGTTACCAATTCCTGGTCCGCTGCCCCGGTCTGATGGATGAGGCGCAGCGGCACCTTTTGGGCCACCAGTATTTCTATTGCCTCCAGCATCAGCAAGTTTACCCGATGGGCGCCCTGACTGCCACCGAGCACCAGCACGGTCGGCACTTCGGCGACCTGCTTCTCCTGGCTTGCGGCGGCCAGAATCTCCTGCCGCACCGGGTTACCGGTCTGCACGGTTTTAGCCGGTGGAAAGGGGGGAGTGCAGGGCAGCGAGATACAGATGCGATCCACCAACCATCCCGCCAGCCTGTTGGCCATACCCGGCACCGAGTTCTGTTCGTGAATGCCGATGGGTATCCGCAATAAACACGCGGCCAGCAATACCGGCCCGGTTACATAACCGCCGACCCCGAACACCAAGTCCGGCTTAAAATGCCGCAACAACCGAATGGCCGCCACCACGGCTCCGGGCATCAACAGCAGACTTCGGAGCTTAGCGATAAAACTCAAGCCTTTGACCCCGCCGCAGTCCAAAGCGACGAGTTCAAACCCCTGCCCGGCAAGGGCCTGCTGATCAAGCAGACGGGAGGTGCCGATGAACAGAACCCGCGTTGCCGGAACCCGCTTTTGCATTCCAGTAGCCAAGGCAATGCCGGGAAAAAGATGGCCGCCGGTACCGCCGCCGGTAATAATCAGGCGCATGGAAGGCAGGAACCGTGTACCGATGACCAAGGAGGCGGCCTCAAGGCACAGCCAATCTTTCCGCCGATAAAGCCTTCGATCTCCGCCATCACAGCCGCGTAACAGTCAGGGCAGTAGGCATGAGTAACCCGCTCGTCTTCCGCGAAAGTGCGGTTGACGCGCCATTGCCCGCCCTCCTCAACCTTGTGACAGGCACAACACATTTTGATCATGGCTCTCCCTCCTTCCCGGTCGGTTCCCGACGAAGTTGATGGACACATTCGGCAAAAACCCGGCCCCGTTCTTCGTATCCGGAAAACATATCGTAACTGGCACAGCCGGGAGCCAGCAGCACAAGATCACCGCTCACGGCGGCGGCCTTCGCCTTTCTGACCGCGTCCGCCATGGTGGTGGCCGACTCGGTCCCGACCACCGTCCCCAAAGCCGCCTCCATCAAATCCGCCGCTTCACCGACCAGGACCAGATGCTTGACCTTGGCGCGGACAACCTCCTGCAGCATGGTATAATCCCCCCCCTTATCGCGGCCGCCGGCGATCAAAATGACCGGCGAGGTGCAACCGCCCAGAGCCGCCTGCAGGGCCCCGATATTAGTGGCTTTGGAATCGTTGATAAAACGCACTCCGTCGATCTCCCCAACCTCTGCCATGCGGTGCGGCGGCGGCTCAAAGGCTGCCAGTCCGGCGATGATCGCCTCCCGGCTGCAGTTGCACAGGGTGGCTGCCAGGATAGCGGCGGCGGCATTGAGCTGATTAACCGAGGAATGCAACCGGGTTCCGGCGAGATCATACATCTCCTCGCAAGCAACCCCGCTCCGTTCCAGTCGGACCCGGACCTGCCCGTCAATGATCCGGGCTGCACAGCGCTCTTCTTTTCCAAACCAGAAACCGAGAACGCCGCCATTCAGCGGAGCCGCATCGGCTACCGGGTCATCGCCGCCCAAGATGGCAACATCGCCGACAACCTGGGCCCCGAAGAGGTTCATCTTGGCTGCGGTGTAAGCGGACAGCGATCCATGCCGATCCAGGTGATCAGGAGAAATGTTGAGCAAGAGTCCAACATCCGGACGAAAGGCACCGGCCAGATCGAGCTGAAAACTTGACAATTCCAGCACCACGGTTGCATACGGTCCTGGATCGGCAAAATAATCAAGCAGGGGCCTGCCGATATTGCCGCCGACAAAAGGTGTTTTACCGCCCATTTGCAGCAGAGTCCCGATCAGGCTGGTGACAGTGGTCTTACCGTTGGAACCAGTGACCGCAATGACCGGGACTGAATATCGACCCGCCGCCAGGGCCAGTTCGCCCATTATCGGGAGCCCTTGCTCACGGGCTGCACGGATGATTGGCAGACTCAACGGCACCCCCGGCCCAGGGATGACCACGTCGGCGCCGACAAGAAAGGCTGCTGAATGGCCACCGGTTTCAATCCGAATCGCCGAGTGCTGCAAAAATTTCAGGACATACGGATCGATTTGGTCGATCGTGCCACGCTCCGAGACCGCGACCCGCAGACCTTGACGCAACAAAAACTTGACAGTGGACAGCCCCGCCGTCCCCAACCCAATCACCACTGCCTGCATCCCTTGTTTCAGCTGCACGGTTTATCTCAACTTCAAGGTTGCTAAGGCAACCAGGCCGAGGATAATGGAAACGATCCAGAACCGAACCACGACCTTCGGTTCCAGCCAGCCCTTTTTCTCGAAATGATGATGAAACGGAGCCATGAGGAAAATCCGTTTGCCCCCGCTCATCTTGAAATACCCGACCTGGAGGATGACGGAAATCGCCTCCATCACAAAAATCCCCCCGACAATAACCAGCAGGAATTCCTGTTTGGTTATGATCGAAATCACCCCCAGTGTACCGCCCAGCGAAAGCGAACCGACATCGCCCATGAAAATTTCCGCCGGATAGCAGTTAAACCAGAGAAATCCCAGGCAGGCGCCGACTATGCCGCCACAAAAGATGGTAACCTCTCCGGCACCCGGTACAAAGGGAATCTGCAAATAACTGGCGACCACTGCGTTACCGGCGACATAAGAAAAAATAAGGTAGGTCGAGGCGGTAATTACGATTGGCCCGGCTGCCAGACCGTCGAGGCCGTCGGTCAGATTGACGGCGTTAGAGGCACCGACGATCACCAAAACCGCAAAAGGCAGGTACCACCAGCCCAGGTCAGGGTGAAAACTCTTAAAAAACGGCAGGCTGAGCATACCATCATAGCCGGGGGTCAAAAGGAGAAAAACCCCGACCAGCGATGCCCCGAACACCTGCAGAGCCAATTTGCCCCTGGCACTCAATCCCCGGGAGTTGCCTTTGCTGATTTTTTTAATATCATCCAGCGACCCGATACCCCCAAAAAACAGGCTGATCCCGATCAGCAGCCAGATCAAGCCGCTGCGCAGATCGGTCCACAGCAGGGCGGAGACGGTTATGGCAAAGAGAATCAGCGCCCCACCCATGGTGGGCACCCCTTGCTTGGAGAAGTGGGTCTCCGGGCCATCGTCCCTGATCACCTGGCCAATCTGCCTTTTCTGCAGCCAGGCGATGAACCGCGGCCCGATGATCACCAGGATGAGGAAAGCGGTCACCGCGCTGCCGATCGAGCGAAAGGTGATGTAACGGAAAACATTGAGCCAGCTCAGTTCCGTATGAAAGGGATAGAGAAAATTATAAAACATAATCCGTTATATATTAATTGAGCGCTTTTAACCGCTGTTCCATTGCTTCGATGAGCCGCTCCATCCGCATCCCCCGCGACCCCTTGACCAGCAGCCAGTCGCCAGCGGACAAGGCCCCGTCATCCAACATTTTGCAGAGCCATTCGGCAATCTGGCAGGGTTCGGCGAAGGTCTGTACATCTGCTGGTTGCATCCCGGCCTTTTGCGCAGCCTGGGCGACCAGTTGCGCATGGGCCCCGGTGACCGCCAGCCTGTCATAGCCAAGCTTCGCGACCAGCGTGCCGATTTCGTGATGCAAGTTCTCCGAGGCGGTGCCGAGTTCGAGCATGTCTCCCAGAGCTGCGACATGACGACAGTTGCTGCCAAAGGCTGCAACCGTACGCAACCCGGCCGCCATCGAAGCTGGGTTGGCATTATAGGCATCGTTCACCAGCCGTAGACCGCCTGGCAGGGTGGAAACGACCAACCGCTTATCCACCGCCGTGTATCCCTGCAACCCCCTGACAATGGTTGCCGGCTCTATGCCGGCGGCATGGGCAATGGCTGCAGCCGCGGCGCAATTGGCAACATTATGACTACCATGCACTGGTACAGTAATGCGCTCGCGCCATGGCCCGAGGTGCAGGGTAAAACGCATGCCAATCTCGCCCAGATTCTTCTGACGGGTGACCTGAACCGACGGCTGAAGCCTGCGACCTGCAGTGGTCACCGCAAAACCGACCTGTCGGCCTCCCGATTGTTTTGCCAAGGCCACGACATTGGGGTCGTCGCAGTTGACGACCCGTATGGATTCAGGCCGCATCCCGGCAAACAACTCTCCCTTGGCCCGGGCAACGCCCTCAATACTGCCAAGCCCCAGCAGGTGGGCAGGATGAACATTGTTGATGCAACCGATATCGGGATCCGCAATGGCGGTAAGACGGGCGATTTCACCGGGGGCATTCATCCCCATCTCCAGAATGGCCCTTCGATGACCGGCTTCCAGTGGCAGAAGAGAGAGGGGGAGGCCCACCAGGTTGTTAAAATTTCCTTTGGTCTTCAGGAGCGGATCAATCCCGGTGCGGGTTGCCAGCAACGCCTGGGCAAAGATTCCGGCGGTCATCTCCTTGACCGTGGTTTTCCCAGAACTTCCAGTTATAGCCGCCACCTGGACCTCAGGCGCTAAAAGACGGCGACGGTACGCAGCCAGTTCTCCCAGGGCACGCAAGGTATCGTTGACCTGAATATACAACACTTGCGGCGCCAGGGTCGGCGGCATTCGCTCGGCGATGACCGCTCCCGCGCCGCTTGTCACTGCGGCATCGATATAGACGTGCCCATCAAAGCTTTCCCCGTTCAAGGCGATAAAAACATCACCACGCTGCAGGTGGCGTGAATCGGTTGAAACCTGCGCAAATAAATCCTGCTGCCTGCCGGCAACAACCCAGCCGCCGGTGGCCGCCACCAGATGACGCTCGTTCCAACGCAGCAGCCCGTTCATCACCTCAAGGCGGTCGTCGAAAAAATGCTTTTGAGTCCCGATGATCTGATAATCCTCATGGCCCTTGCCGGCCACAAGCACACTGTCACCGGGAAGGGCCAGACTGCAGGCACTCGCAATCGCCGTCCTCCGGTCCGCGATGACCGTAAAGCCATCCATCGGCAGATCAACGCTCAGCAACTCCTGGGGAGTGCAACACCGTTTCCCGCTGGCCGCAACCCCTTCGACAATAGCGTCGATAATTGAATCCGGCGCTTCGGTTCTCGGGTTATCGGAGGTAACGATAACCGCATCTGCATACTGCCCGGCGATGGTTCCCATCAATGGCCGCTTGCCCCGATCCCGATCGCCACCACAGCCGAAAATACAGATAAGTCGCCCGACCGCTAACCCTTTCAAAGTCTTCAGAACATTTTCCAGGGCATCGGGAGTGTGGGCGTAATCAACAAACACCGCCGGACCGGAGGATAGAACCTCGCCCGGCAAGGTCACACGTTCCAACCTACCTGGAACGCGACCGACCCCGGCCAATCCCTCGCGGATACGATCTCCCGATATGCCAAGCCCAACCCCGACACCCGCTGCCGCCAATACATTCAACACATTGTAACCACCGGGCAGCGGAGAGGCGAAAGCCGCCTCATGCCCCTTCAGGCGAAGGGTGCAACGGAATCCCGCCAGGGTCTGGGACAAATTGGTGGCTCGCACCTCGCACTGCTCCGACAGGCCGCAGCGAAGGAGAGGGACACCAGGGGTGAACTGGGCGGCCAGCAACTCACTCCAGTCGGCACCCTCTACAGGCTCGTTGACAACCACCACAGCCACCCCGTTTTGCTTAAGATGTCGCGAAAAAAGCAATTTCTTGGCATCGAAATACTGCTCCATGTCAAGATGATAATCGAGATGGTCACGGCTCAGATTGGTAAAGAGGGCAACGTCATAGCAGGTCCGTCCCAAGCGCTTTTGCTGGAGGGCATGGGAAGAAACCTCCATAACTACATGGGTCACGTGCTGGTCTACCATGATACGGAACAACCGCTGCAAGCTCACCGGGTCAGGGGTGGTCAGGGGGGCATCCTGGATGACATGCAGACCGTCAAGTCCATGATAGCGGTAATTGACCGTCCCAATCACCCCGGGCCGATAACCGGCGACGATCAGCATGCCCTCAATCAAATAGCTGCAGGTGGTTTTGCCATTGGTCCCGGTGATCCCTATCAATTGCAGGTGGTTGGCGGGATAACCATACCAGGCTGCCGCCAGTTCGCTGATTGCTTCGTGGCAGTCCTGCACCAGAATGGTCGGCACGGCCGATTCCCCAATACCGTCGCTTGCGTCAAGGACCACAGCCAGACACCCTCTTTGAATTGCGTCGGCAATATACGCACGCCCATCAGCCTTTTCCCCGCGGATGGCGACAAAAAGACTGCCGGGAACAACCGCCCTTGAATCGGCGGTGATCGCCGTCACCGGTCTGGAGAGCAAAGCCTCCGGCACCTGAACTGCGACCTGACCGTCGATGGTAGATAAAAGCTCTGCAAGAGTGATCATAGTCATGACGCAATCATTTGGTATCAAGGGTCAAAACACACTCATTTACCCCGGCCAGCGATTGGCCTGGAAGCGGATATTGGGCGACAATCCGGCCACTGCCATTGACACGAATTTTCATTTTGTATTGTTTGAGTTGCTGCAATCCTTTACGAAGACTCATCCCTTTGACCATCGGCATAACGGGAATCGGCTCATTCACTTTTCCGGGAGTTTCCCTAAAATTGAGCCGCTTGCTGATAAAAAATTGTCTTAAATTTTCAGTGTTTTTTTGCGGGGGCTTTCCTTGGGAAACCTCGGCAGGTTGCTCTTTGACAAACAACGTCAGTAATTCCTTGCCCATTTCTTCCAGCGCCGACTTTTTGTAACTTTTTTCAGAAGGCATCGGCCGGAGGTATTCTTGCTCAATTGCCATCAACAAAAGAAATTTTGGCTGCTTGGCCGGAGCTAAACCGACGAACAATCCCTGCATGGAATATTTGGAGAAAGCCTTCTCTTTCAACAACTGCAGATGCTCTCCAGTAAAAACGACCAAATTCTCCTGCTCCATCAACCACTTGGAAAACAGCTCGCGCCGAATCTTGACACTTTGTGCCGGGTCGAGCACATGACTTTTCTGAGTAGCGTCATTATTGCGAAAATAGCGTTTGGCCGTATTGTGGTCGTAGATGGAGTCAACCACATACGGCGTGATCCGCCATCCCCCATTGACCAGGCTGGCCAGGGTTACCCCGACCTGCACGCCGGTTACAGAGGGAACGGCATCCGGTTGCTCGGGCGCACCAGGGCCGGACTCCCAATTCCCAAAAACCGAACCATACAACTGAATCTGTTTTTCAAAGGCATCGAGCATGGTGCTGGTAAAACCATAATCCGGGGCGGCCACAGTTTCCGGGAGCAACCCTGCACCATTCAGCCCCTCGCGTTCTATCGCCGCTGCCCTGGCAAGAATGGGACGAATGAGTTCCTTATCGAGCACATGGTTGTATATACGATTCACCCTATTGCTCTCATTGGCCTTCCAAAAATAATTGGGGTTAAAGGATGGTTGATTGACCAAGGCCAGGATGCGTCCGCTGCCCGGCTCAATCACCAACCCCATACCCTTCTCCGCCCCTTGCGCTGAGAGATACTCGCGAAAACGCTGCTCTAATTTTTTTTGGACATCAATATCCAGGGTGAGGATGAGATCTGTGGAATTTCCCCCCAGACTTTCCTGCCCTTGAAAATCGATATCTGCCATGTTGCTTCGCCGGAATGTACCCGCCTGCAGCACGGCATCATATTTCCCTTCGACCCCGGCTAAACCCACGCCGTCCCCCATAAACCCCAATACATGCGATGCGGCGGTATGGCCCGGATAGAATCTCGCTTCCACTGCCTTGCACGACACCCCTTTGAGTTGCAAAGCAATGACTTGCGCCGCCTTCTGTTCATCGAGATCATCGGCCAGTTCCAGATAACGCTGCGAGTCCTTCAACTTGGCCTCAAGACTCTCAGGCTTTCCACCGATCAGCGGTGCCAATGCCTCAGCGACCTTGCGATGATTGCTGACTTCCACCGGATTAACCGTCAAGGAAAACAACCGATACGAAACCGCCAGTTCGTTAAATTTCCGGTCGTAAACCGTGCCCCTTAAAACAGTTTCAGCGGGCGCCGGGCCCGCTGAAAAAGTAGAAATTTTGCTGACAGCAGCCTGTATCATTCTGCCGATATCCTGGAGGGAGGAGGGGCATCTATACAGAACGACAGCAGCCGCTGTCAGCAAAATAACGAGGAGGAGTAAAAGATAAAACCATCGTATTTTATTTTTTTTGGCTCTTAAATTTTTTGCCATCACACAGCTACATCCGGTGCACCTGCCCTTGTCCAGGTTCAAACAGATTCAGCTTTTTGCCGGCAAGCGATATAATATGATTTTTGGACGCCAACTGCGCTCGCACGGACAGCAGCCGTATATTCTCATTACTGATACTGGTGTTCAGGATTCGGACCTTTTCGGCCCTGCTTCGCATATCCACCATCTGGCCATGGAAAAACTGGGTTACCACCAATCCCAATACCAAGCCAACGGTAGCCATAACAACAGCCCATTTTCGCGATTCTGTAGACATGCCGAGACTGAACCAAGGCGTTTCCTGCCGTCGCGCCCTTAAAGCAACCTGCTGCGGCGGCCTGTAAATTCTCACATTGGCATTTGACCCCATACCTACCCCCTTTTCTCCTCTTAACTCCCAGGGACCACTCCCCCAGGAAACGGTCAAACTCTTGCGGCCACCCGAAGCTTTGCACTTCTTGATCGTGGATTTCGCTGCATTTCTGCCCTTGATGGTTCAATCGGCCGCTTGGTCAGCACTGCATAAGCCGGGTTCTGCAGAAACGTCTGTTTCACAATTCGATCTTCCAGGGAATGGAAGGTTATAATGCAAATTCTGGCGCCTGACACCAGCACCTCCGGTGCGGCTGCCAACAGCTTGGTAAGATTGTCCAATTCGCCGTTGACTGCAATCCGTAAGGCCTGGAAAACTTTGGTAGCTACATGCACCTTGGGCGGATGATATTTTCTAGGAACAGCCGCAGCTATAATCGCCGCCAACCTGCCCGTAGTCGTCACAGGTGCCTCCTGCCGCGCTTCCACCAGAAAACGGGCAATTCGCCGGGCCTGACGCTCCTCGCCATAATGGTAAAAAACATCTGCCAGTTGTTCTTCGGATAACCGAGCAACCAGCGAGGCCGCAGTGTTCGGACTCCGCTTGTCCATGCGCATATCAAGGGCATGGTCTGTCCTGAAGCTGAACCCTCGCTCGGCCTGATCGAGTTGCAACGAACTCACCCCGAGATCGGCAATCAATCCGTCAATGCCAGCCAAACCGAGTTCTCCGAGTTCCATCAGCAAGGCCGCGTAGGAGGCCCGCACTATGTGCAACCGATCGGAATATCCGGACAGCCGCTCGCCGGCTTTAACGGCGGCATCCTCATCCCATTCAAAACCGATAACCCGGCCCGATGGCGCCGTCACATCCAGAATCGCCTGAGAATGCCCGCCCAGGCCAAGCGTACCGTCGACATACAATCCATCTGGGGTCGGTTGCAGCCACTCGAGGATTTCGTCCTGCAACACCGGGATATGAATCGCCGAGGGGGTCAGGGGCATGGAGGGCACAATGGCTTATAAAATCCCCAGAGCAGAGAGTCCGGCACTGAACTCCTCGAACGTTTCACGAGTGTGCCGCGTCTCTTGTTCCCATGCATTTTTATCCCATATTTCAAAATGTTGGAGCATACCGACCAGGATTACATCCTTATCGATACTAAAGCCCGCCCTGAGCGTCGGCGGCAGAAGAATTCGCCCCTGCTTATCCAGGGGACATTCGCTGACACCGGCAATTAGATACCGGACAAACTTGCCAAAATTCGGCTGCATCCTGCCCTGGTCCAGCAGTTTCTCTTCCAAGGCTTCCCACTCGCGAACCGGGTAGGCACGGAGACACTGTTGCCAGTTGGTCACGATCAGCATTTCGGAATCGTACTGCTCCCTGAGCACGTCGCGAAAACGTGCCGGTATGTTCAGGCGACCTTTCGGGTCAAGACTATGCTCCGAGTGACTCCGAAACCGTTGCACAACGCTCCTTGTTCCCCACCCAAAGCCAGGCTTTGGGCAACCACTCCATTATCAACCTCTTTAAACCACTTTCCACCACCCAATGACTCATTAGTATACGAACCAGGCCAGAGAGTCAAGAAAAAATACGCCGTAACAACAGAACGGCACCGTCGTCGCGACACACCGACAGCATGGCCATTACCAACCTGCTTTCGACCACATACCGGTCGGTTCGCTACGCAGACTACAGCCTCTTTCCCGGCAATCGGAACCTCGCCGCCACCAAGACGAACAAGAGAGATGCGTAGCTTTTCAAGAACAAGCAGTTGCTGTCGATAGCCCAAAAGAAGGAAACGGAGCGTGCGAAAAATGCCTGAATCAAACGAGCGGAGGGGACTGCTGAAGAAAGGCTTGTGGTACGCGGTGATTTAGATCTTTTTTAGCGGGTCTTCGAACAAACTGGGTTGCTGCTGGGGGGAAGTCCGCAACGGCAAATGAAAATGTTCATAAGCAGCAGCAGTGGCGACGCGCCCCCGGGGGGTACGGATCAAAAAACCGGACTGAATGAGAAACGGCTCATAGACATCTTCCAAAGTGTTTTTTTCTTCACAGACTGCGGTCGACAGGGTTTCAAGACCGATGGGTCCCCCCTGGAACTTCTCGATCAGCGTCAAGAGAATCCTCCGGTCCATCTCATCCAGACCGAGTCGATCGACCCTGAGCATGGTAAGGGCCTCGTCCGCAACCGACCGCGAGATTACTGCATGCCCCCCCACCTCGGAGTAATCACGCACTCGCCGCAACAAACGGTTGGCTATCCTGGGCGTACCACGTGACCGCCGCCCCAGTTCCATGGCACCGTCGGCATCGATGCCGATATTGAACAGCCGGGCTGATCGCTGCACAATGGTGACCAGTTCCTCGGGGCTGTAATAATCGAGTCGCAAGATAACGCCGAAACGGTCGCGCAATGGCGGGGTCAGCAAACCGGTGCGGGTGGTGGCGCCGATCAGTGTAAAACGCGGCAAATCCATCTTGACCGAACGCGCCCCCGGCCCTTGACCGATCACCAGATCGAGTTGAAAATCCTCCATCGCCGGATAGAGGATTTCTTCCACCACATGGTTGAGCCGGTGGATTTCGTCGATAAACAGGACATCACCGGCCTGCAGGCTGGAAAGTATCGCCGCCAGATCACCGGCCCGCTCGATCACCGGCCCGGAGGTGACTTTGATGCCGGCCCCCATCTCATTGGCAATGATATAGGCGAGTGTAGTCTTACCCAGACCAGGAAATCCGTGAAACAAAACATGATCGAGAGGTTCGTCTCGCTGCAGGGCCGCCTGAATGAAAATTCTCAGACTTTGCTTCACCAACTCCTGGCCGATATATTCGTCCAGGCGCCGCGGCCGGATCTCAACCCCAATCTGGCGATCCTCCTCCTGCGGCCCACCGGTCACCAAGCGTTTTCCGGTCAGACTCTCCTCGTGTTTCATTATGCCAACGCCTCAGGGTGCCTCATCAAATCCCGCACCCACTATTTCCCGGCCAGAGATTGCAGCGTCAGACGGATCAGGTCTTCTACCTTGGGCACACCGCCATCTTCTGGAAATTGTTTCAAAACGGCTCGCAGCGCCTGCCAGGCAGTGTACTGGGGATAGCCGAGATTGACCAGGGCGGAAGCGGCATCGGCGACCACCTGATTCTCGCCTGCAACTGCGGTGACCATACCGGTGCCCTCAACCATGACCGCGCCGGTAAAACCGCCGACCTTTTCGCCCAGTTCCATGCAAAGCCGCTGGGCGGTTTTTTTGCCGACCCCCGGCAGAGCGGTCAACCGGGTGAGATCTTTCACCGTGATCGCCCGGCACAACTCCTCCCCCCCGATTCCCGATAAAATGGTGAGCGCCAGTTTAGGCCCAATCCCGGAAACCGTAACCAGCAGCAAAAACAGCTCCTTTTCTTCTTTTTCATGGAAACCGTAGAGGGTGATCGCATCTTCGCGGACCATGGTCTGCACAAATAAAAAGCAGGAAGCCCCGGTCACCGGCAGGGCATCATAGGTGCGCACGGAAATGAGCACTTCATAGCCGACACCGTTAACGTCGACAATCACGGTAGCAGGGGTTTTGGCAAAAACCAGGCCGTTAAGGGTTGCAATCATTGATGGATAAATCTCGGTGAGCCATGAGGAAGCAGCGCAGGGCGTTGCTCGGAACCATTCATGCGTGAAGCCCCCTTTGAAAAGCGGCATGGTGGGCATGACAGATGGCCACTGCCAAGGCGTCGGCGGCATCCTGGGAGGGAATCGAATCCAACTCCAGCAGAGTGCGGACCATATGCTGGACCTGTCTCTTTTCCGCCTGACCATAACCCGCCACCGCCTGTTTGACCTTGCGGGCGGTATAATCAAAAACCGTCAGGTTGTTGTGAAGAGCCGCAACCACGGCTGCGCCCCGGGCATGGCCGAGTTTGAGCGCCGAACGCGGATTGCGGTCGACGAACATGTCCTCGACCGCAGCGACCTCCGGATTATGGATACTGATCACCTCACACAAGTCCTGAAAAATAGTCAGCAATCGCCTGGAAAAATCAGGATCTCCGGCTGTACGGATGGTGCCGCAGGCAATAAAACCAATCTCATGACCATGGGTGGCGATTACGCCGTACCCGGTCACCCGCGAGCCCGGATCAATGCCCAGAATACGCATCCAACAGGCCTGAGTCTATCATCAGGAAAGCAAATCCATGAGGTCGTCGGCGATATCGAAGTTGGCATGCACCTTCTGCACATCGTCGTGGTCCTCAAGGTTTTCGAGCAGTCGCAGCAAAGAGCGAGCCGTTTTTTCTTCGGTCACCTCGATGGTGATTCTCGGTATCATCGACAGGGTGGCCTCGGCGAACTTGACATTGCCCTTCTCAAGGCGATCAACGACATCATTAAAGGCTTCCGGAGCGGTCACGATCTGGAAGGAATCCTCTTCCTCCAGCACATCCTCGGCACCGGCATCCAAGGCCAGATCCATCAACTGCTCCTCGTTCACCCCTTCTTTATCCACGGACAGCGAGCCTTTTTTGTCGAACATATAGCCAACACAGCCGGACTCACCGAGGTTGCCGCCGCTCTTGGCGAAGAAGTGACGGATATCGGCCACTGTTCGGTTTTTGTTATCAGTCATGGTCTCGACCAGAACCGCAACGCCGCCGGGTCCGTAACCCTCGTAAAGAATCTCTTCATAGATGGCGCCGTCGAGGTCGCCAGCCCCCTTTTTAATGGCCCGGTCAATGTTCTCCTTGGGCATATTTTCACCCTTGGCAGCGGTAACAGCGCTCCGTAGCCGGGGATTTCCTTCGATATCTCCGCCGCCCATCTTGGCAGCGATGGTTATTTCCTTAATCAGTTTGGTAAAGATCGCGCCGCGCTTGGCATCATTGGCCCCTTTCTTGCGCTTGATCGTGCTCCATTTCGAATGTCCCGACACGGTCTGACTCCTTCAGTAGATAATATCGTCAAGTTTGCCTGTAATAAAAAATCACCCCGCTCGACGAAAACCCCGGCCAAGCACAAAGACTTCCCTGCTTTCCGATCGCGAGCTTTTGGGTTTCACCACTTTCACGGTTGCAAAAAACGGCTTGCAGGTCTGTAGAAATTCAGGGAAGTCCTCCCCCTGAAAGACTTTCATATACAGCGTGCCGTTTTCATGCAGAAACAACGAAGATAATTCGAGCACCCGGCGCGCCAGCCTAAGTGATTGCTGGTGATCAGCATATTGGCTGCCCGTGGTGCGGGGGGCCATATCGCTGAGCACCACATGGAAACCAGGCCAGTGCTTTTTCAGATAATCGACGAATTCGTCCGAGTATACATCATAACAGAGCCAGTTAATTTCGGCATGGGGTTTTTGAACCGGGATGTCGGTACGCTGTAGGTCGACTGCCACCACCAGACCTTTCTCACCGACAATGGAGGCGGCATACAGGCTCCAACTGCCCGGATGGCAGCCCAAATCCAGCACCCGCTGCCCACTTTTTAAAAACTTGTTTTTGAGCTGTGCCTCTTCCAGTTTGTAGACCGACCGCGCCGGATAATTTTCTTTTTTCGCTTTTCTAAAATAATAATCCTGCTCGTCACGCATCGTTCGCCCCTTCCTCCCCGTCGGTCACCACGGGATTGCTCTTTATTATTTTTTCCGCCAGTTGCAAAGCCCCGGCATAATCAGTCACCGTCCCTTCCATCCGCGCTTCCTCCACCGCCCCGAGGATCTCTTTGAATTCCGGACCGGGCCGGAGTTGAAAGATTTCAATCAGATCTTTGCCAGTGAGCAGGGGCGGACCGGACTGAACCGGTTCGACATGATCGGCCCGAACTTTTTCCAGGTGCAGAAAGAGATCGACCAGTTCCCGTTCCATCCCGGCAATCCGGTCAACCCCCTGCCCGGCAAGAGCGTCGGCCATACTCAAGAGAAAAAAACCTGGCAAATCGGCCCCGGCCTTCCTGACCATTCTAATCCCGGCCCGCAGAGTCAGGTTGCCGCCACGGACGACATTGGCCAAATGGAACGGCCGCATGTGGCCAGCGATCAGTTGCGCCACCCGCTCGGTGTCCTCATTGGACCAGCGAAGCCGCCGGGCAAAGGCGCAAAATAATCTGGCTCCGACCAGGTCATGGTTGTAAAAAGTGATTCGGCCGCCCTTATCGTCCCGGATGGCACAGGTGGCCGGCTTGCCGAGATCGTGGAGCAGGGCCGCCCATTTCAAACGCAGGCGTTGGCGGTTTCCGCCGAGATATGAGACCATTGCCTCGCCACACTCTGGAAAATAGGCCAAAGGAGCTTCGACAATCCGCTCCATCTGCCTCAGAGTTTCGAGGTTATGCTGCCAGACATCCAGATGGTGACTCTTTGGCTGGGCCATACCGGCCCCAGCCGCCAGTTCCGGGATCACTTCCCACAACAATCCGGTGGCTGCCATAACGGCAAAGGCAGCATGACCGTGGGCCGAAGCCATGGCCAAGTCGAGTTCATGGGCGATGCGCTCGGGCGCCGAGGCAACCACCAGCCCACATTGCCGCCCCACCAGCGCTAAGGTTTCCTCCTCGACCGTAAACCCAAGACTGGCGGCAAAGCGAAAGACACGCAGCAAACGGAGCGGATCACTGCGAAAACTCTCAGGACCGGTTACCCGAATCCGCCTCCGGGCCAGATCCTCCCGACCGCCGGTGGGATCGAGGACCGGAATAATCATCTCGGCCGTCCCGTCGCGATCCGCAAGAAGCGGATCGATGCGGATTCCCAGCCCATTGACGGTCAGGTCCCGCAGGGTCAGGTCCGCAAGGATAGTGGCGGTTCCTTGCCGAAACGCGGAAAAATCGACGGTGACCTGCCGACTGACCACCCGGGCCACATCCTCGACTCGCCCAAGATCCACATAGGCCCCGCCGGTCCGGGCGACAAGTTTTTCAGCCCAGATTTTCGCCCCTCTCGGGACGGTGAGGTCGATATCGGCTGGCGTGACCCCAAGCAGAAGATCGCGCACCACCCCGCCGGCCAGGTAGACCTCGCCTCCCAGTTCCCGCCATAGGCTCGCAAGATCGGCCTGCAGCCAAGATGGCAGGACTGCAAGAATCTGCCGCCCGCTCAAGTACGCAGGAATCTGCCCCACGATATCTACATCCGCCACTGCTGGCACGCCTCTTCCGCCAAGGGGTCGAACACAGCCTTCGTAAGGGTGTCGCCGCGATCGATAATCACCTCGGCCGGTGCGCCCTCCATCTTTTTGCCGTAGCGGACCACTATCCCGGCCAAACTGCGAAGCACCTCGCTTTCGCCGGCATTGGCCACTTTCTGCCGTCCATAACGCACCAGACCGAGCGGCCCGGGACGTTCTGGCATCCACAGCAGCCAGTCGTCCGGGCCACGTAGAGCGGTGAGCTGCTGATTTTCCCGTTCATTGCGGCCTAGAATAAACCAGACATCCTCACCGAGTTTAAACTGACGACCGATGACCAGCAGCCTGAAATCATCGGCGATACGCTCTTGCTGGCCAAAGGAGAAGAGACCGTCATGGAAATGCCGGATCCTTGATGCCAGATTGACATCGGTGAGCATGCATCCACCCGCCGGGGTCGGATAATCGGTGATCCCCAACTGCGCGGCCAACAATTTCTGCTGCCGCCGGCTTCGACCGGAATACCCATAGAGCCGTTCCCGGTCTACCAGCCCCTCCAATTCAGCCTTGGTCGGGTTCATCAGCTTGGCGCAGAGAGGCCGCAGCAGCAGACCGGTACAGCCGGAGTCGCGCTCGATCACCCGGAGGGTATCCCGCCGCTGCGACATCGGCCGTTGTCCCAGGACTTCACCGGTGATCAAAAAGGAGGCACCATAGGTGGCCATGAGTTCGCGCGCCTTGGTCAGCATCAAGATTTTGCAGTCGATGCAGGGATTAAAATGTTTGCCAAAGCCGTGGGCCGGGTGATCAAGCATACGCAGATAGCCTTGGCTGATATCGACGACCGCTACCTCCAGGCCGTACTGCCGCTGCATGGCCTGTGCATAGTCGTCGCGGCCGGCAAGCAGATCGGAGTCAAAAAAAGGGGTGATGAATTTAAGGGCCACCACCCGCACGCCCTGATCGGCAACTACCCGGCAGGCAAGAATCGAATCCAGACCGCCGGAAAAAAGCCCAAGTGCCGTTCGCTGCCTCATGCCGATTTTCTCTTGGCCTTGCGCTCAATCAGCTCCCCGGCATAGGCGAGAGTCTGGGCCGTCGGTTTTTCACCGCCAAGCATCCGGGCAATCTCACCGATTTGTTCATCTTTTGCCAGAGGGGCGATCACGGTACGGGTTCGGCCACCCTCCACCCGCTTTTCCACCTTGAAATGGAGATCGGCACAGGCGGCGATCTGCGGCAGATGAGTGATGCAAAACACCTGATGATGCCCGGCCAGCTCATTGATCTTGACGGCCACCGACTCAGCAGCCTGGCCGCCGATCCCCGCATCGATCTCATCGAAAATGACCGTGTCCACCTGATCCCGGCGTGCCAGCAGACATTTCATCGCCAGCATCAGCCGCGACAGTTCACCGCCGGAGACGATCTTGGCCAACGGCTTAGGCGGTTCGCCGGGATTGGCGGAAAAAAGAAACTCCACGCTGTCCCGGCCGGTGCTGTGAATCCCGTCCATCCCCAGCCCCTCCGGCTCGGTCACGGCCGCCTGGAAAACCGCCTGGGGAAAACTGAGCGAGACCAGCTCGTTTTCCATATTGGCCGCCAGCTTCCTGGCCACCTCCCGACGCGCCTGGGTCAATTCGGCGGCTTTAAGCAGGGCCTCGGTGGAAATCTCCTCAACCCTGAGCTCCGCCTGGGCAATCTGCTGCTCGAGGCTTTCCAGCAGGGCAAGGGTTGCCTCGGCCTGTTCGGCAAAAGCCAGCACCTCGACTAGCGTTGGCCCGTATTTGCGTTGCAGCTGCTTCAGTTCAGCCAGCCTTCCGGAGATAACATCCAGCCGGGAGACATCCTTGGGAATCGTGTCGAAATACTTATGCACACCCGCAGCCAGGTCCTCGAGCTCAAAACCAGCGGACCTGATCCGCTCGACCAGCGGACCAAGCCCGTCGTCAAGCACCCATGCCTGCTCCATATTTTTTCGGACCTCGACCAACGGCCCGCTGACCGTATCGGTTAACAGCCGTCTGCTTGCGCCAATCAGCCGAATCAGGGCATCGGCGGCCTTCAGCTGTTCCCGCTCCCGCAGCAGTATCTCGTCTTCTCTTAGCTCCGGCTTGCATTTACGGATCTCATCGAGTTGAAAGGCCAAAAAATCGCGCTGCTGCTCCTTATCCTGTTCCCTTTCCTGCATCTGCCGGAACTCGGAGCTGGCCTGCTGCCAGCGGCGGAACAATCGGGTGAACTGCTCCCGCAGTCCCCAAAGTTCTCCGTAACTGTCGAGATAATCGAGGTGATTGCGGGCATTGAGCAGTTGCTGATGATCATGCTGACTGGCAATATTAATCAATCCTGCGGTCAGCTCTCCGGCAAGCCTGGTGGTGACCGATTGATCGTTGACGTAAATCCGGGATCGCCCTTCCCGGGTCAGCACCCGCCGCACCAAGCAGGCACCGCCATCCTGCAACGATTGCTCGGCCAGCAGACCATTGAGCTCTAAATGATCCGGCCGGATGGCAAAAACCGCCTCGATGCTGGCTTGATCGCAGTCGTTGCGCACCCAGGAAGCGGCGCCCCGTCCACCGGTGAGCAGATTAATGGCTTGGAGAATGATGGATTTACCGGCCCCGGTTTCGCCGGTCAAGACAATCAGCCCGGTTTTTTGGGCCGAGAGGTCAAGGGCAAGGGTATCAATCAATGCCAGATTCTGTACGCGAAGTTCCTGCAGCATGGTTCTTTATTGGTCAAAAAGAAGGGGCAAGAGAGCTTGACATTCCCCTTGACGCCCAGGGTTTAAGAATGTATCGTGTTGAAGATACATGTAAAAATCAATAGTCCGGAGGGACGACATGACGGAGACTCAACAACTCAGCGCCAGCCTGGAAGATTATATTGAGGCCATCTACCATATCATCGCCGAAAAACAGGTGGCGCGAGGCAAAGATATTTCCCAACGACTGGCGGTGAGCGGTGCCTCGGTAACCGAAGCCTTACGGGCTCTTTCCAAAAAAGGATTGATCAACTACGCCCCCTATGAAGTCATCACCATGACCAAGGAGGGGCGAGTCGTTGCCGAGGATGTCGTTCGCCGCCACAACGCCCTCAAACAATTTTTCACCGATGTCCTGGCCATTGAGGAATCTCTTGCCGAACAAGGCGCCTGCAGGATCGAACATACCGCCCCGCAAAAAATCATCAACCGAATGGTCGATTTTATCAAATTCCTGGAGATCTGCCCCCGTGGCGGCAAGGATCTGATCAGCGGATTTGCCAACTTTTGCCAGGAAGGCCAGTCCCGCACCGGTTGCGCTTCCTGTTTGTCCCACTGTTTGGATGATCTCCAGAAGGAGAAAAACCGCGTCTGAGCGGAAGAGAGGCCCAAACAGGCCTGCTTATTGGTCGCCTATATTAGCACAACCCCCAACCGGTGCAATGGATACCTCAACTTTCTCCCTGATCCTTCTAGGTACCTGACCGCACATGCCTGTCTATGAATTCAATGCCCTGACCAGTACAGGGAAAAAACTAAAAGGGGTCATCGACGCCGACTCGATGACCGCCGCCCGGCAAAAGATTCGAGGTCAGGGCAATTATCCGGTGGAGATCAAAGAGACCTCCACCAGGACCATCTCCGCCAAGATGCCCCTGCTCTCGATGCGACTGGGACAGACGGTGAAACAACAGGAAATCCATATCGCCACCCGTCAACTGGCCACTCTGATCGGTGCAGGCATCCCCTTGGTACCGGCGCTCAATGGATTGATCGAACAGACCGAAAACCGGGCGTTCAAGACCATTCTTGCCCAGATCAAAGATGCGGTCAACGAAGGCAACTCCCTGACCTCGGCTCTGACTGAACACCCCAAACTTTTTTCCAAAATATTCGTCAACATGGTACGCGCCGGCGAGGCCTCCGGCTCCCTCGACGTCGTGCTCGACCGGTTGGCCGAGTTCGGCGAGACCCAGCACGCCCTGCGCTCCCGCATCAAGGCGGCCATGCTTTACCCCCTGTTTATGGCGGTGGTCGGTATCGTCGTGCTGTTTTTACTGATCACCTTTATCGTTCCGAGCATCACCTCGGTTTTTGAAGGCACCAAACAGGCCTTGCCGCTCCCCACGATTATCCTCATCGGCCTTAGTTCTTTCCTCAAGCAGTTCTGGTGGGCAGTACTGTTGATTATATTGGGCGCAATCGCCGCAGTCCGCTGGTATGTCGGCACGCCGACCGGACGACAGCGCTTTGATTTGCTCAAGCTGACCATTCCTGGCATCCGTGACCTCAGCATCAAAACCGCCTCCGCCCGTTTCGGCCGCACCCTGGCAAGCCTCCTGCAATCGGGGGTCTCGCTGATCACCGCCTTGCAGATTGTTAAAAATATCGTCAACAACGTTGTCCTGGCCGACCTGATCAACGAGGCCTGCAACGAGTTGGAAAAAGGGCAGAGTCTGTCCCAGTTCTTCAGGGGCAACAAGTGGTTTCCGCCCATGCTGGTGCAGATGATGGCGGTGGGAGAACAGAGCGGCACCCTGGATAAGATGCTCGCCAAGGCGGCGGACAGCTACGAAAAAGAGGTGGAAACAAAAATCCTGGCCCTGACCTCAATGATCGAGCCGGTGATGATTCTGTCAATGGGCCTGGTGGTCAGTTTTATCGTGGTGTCGATCCTCTTGCCCATCTTCGAGATGAACCAGTTGATCAGGTAACCCGGAAGACCTCTTCCAGCGTAGTCATTCCGGCCAACACCTTGCGCAACCCATCCTGGCGCAGGGTGGTCATACCGGTCGACAGGGAAGACAGCGCCTGCTTCTTGATCTGCCCGGCATCGGAGGTCGTTAGTATCACGCTCTTCATCGCCGGTGTCAGACCCATCAATTCGAAAATCCCAATCCGCCCCTTGTAGCCGGTCTGTAGACAAGCGGCACAGCCCCTCCCCCGAAAAAGCTCCCGACCGGCAAATTTAATCGGCGAAAGCCCCACCCGCTCCAGATAGGTGTTGGAGGGGACATAGGCCTCCTTGCAATGGGGACAGATCTTGCGCACCAACCGCTGAGCCATGATCGCGTTGACCGAGGAGGAGACCAGGAAGGGCTCCACCCCCATGTCGATCAACCGGGTAATGGCACTGGCCGCATCGTTGGTGTGCAGGGTCGAAAACACCAGATGGCCGGTGAGAGCCGATTGAATAGCGATCTCAGCGGTCTCGACATCACGGATTTCACCCACCAGAATAACATCCGGATCCTGACGAACAATCGTCCGCAGACCGTTGGCAAAAGTGAGCCCGATCTTGGGGTTGACCTGCATCTGACTGATGCCGTTCATCTGATATTCGATCGGGTCCTCAATGGTAATGATGTTGATATCGGGATTATTGAGAATACCCAGGGCCGAGTAGAGCGTCGTGGTCTTGCCGCTGCCGGTCGGGCCGGTCACCAGGATGATTCCATGCGGGGCTTTGATCAGCTTCAGAAAATGGTTCAAATCATCCCTGGACAGCCCTAGCGCCTGGAGCGGCACCAGCGAACTCGACTTGTCGAGCAACCGCATAACCACCCGCTCGCCAAAGGAGGTCGGCAGGGTTGACACCCGGATATCGATATTTTTATCGGCAATCCGAATCTCGATACGCCCATCCTGGGGCAGCCTTTTTTCAGCGATATCCATTTTGGCCATGATTTTAATGCGGGATATCAGCTTGCCCTGCACATGCCGAGGCGGCGAATACATGTCGTAAAGGATGCCGTCGACCCGTTTGCGGATCTTGATCCGATCCTTGTAGGATTCGATATGGACGTCGCTGGCGTTGTCACGAACTGCCTGGGAAAGCACCAGATTGACCAGTTTGATGACCGGGGCATCGCTGGTATCGTCGAGCAAATCCGACGTCTCTTCGATCTCGGAAAGGATGCTTTCAGGATCCTCCTCACCCATGTCCTGCATAACCTGATCAGCGACCTCCTGCCTGGTGGTGTCATAGGCGGCATTGATGGCCACGAAGATCTCGTTCTGCGGGGCCAGCACGGTTTTCATGCCTTCCCACTGCAGCAGGCGCTGGAGATCATCGACCTGCTGGAAATAAAAAGGCTCGGCCAAGGCGATATAGGACTCCGAAGGCGTTGCAACCGGAATCATTTTGAACTTTTTGAGGAATCCGATTGGCACCCGTTGCGCGAAAAACGGATCGATATCCGAGGGCAAGAGGTGCACGACCTCCATGCCGCACTGGAGACTGCGGGCGTTGAGCAGGTCGCTTTCCGTGAGTTTGCGCAGCCCAATCAGGATTTCACCGATCCGACCGCCTTTCTCCCGCTGGAGAGCCAGGGCGGCTTCAATACTGTCATCTGTTACCCCAAAGGTTTCCTTGAGGATTTCACCCAAAAGACGCATCGGTCATACCCTCGCGGCGGCCATTGAAAGGGGGCTCGGCACAGTTTCTCTCCAGCGATTCGCTTTGTTCACTTCCCTGCCTTAACCGCTTGCCCCAGACGCTTGAGGCTTTCCCGGGCTGTCACTTTTAACGGATCCTCCTCGGCCTGGCCCGTCTTGCCATCTTTGGCCGTGGGCAGGGCCAGCACCTTACGGTACAGGGCCACAGCTTCGGTTTTTTTGCCCTCCCGCTCGCAGACGATGGCCAGATTGATCATGGCGGCACCATTCTCCGGGTCGACCTTCAAGGCCTGATTGAAATACTCCCTGGCCCTTGCCAACTCGTTCTTTTGCAGTTTATCAAAGCCGATATCCGAAAGCGCCATACTCTGCGCGGGATTCGAGGTCGGATGAAAGAACTGATCGGCAGGGTCGCCGGGTACATGGTGCACGCTCTCCATATTTTCCCGCTTCTTATGATAGATATCGGCCAGTTCAGCGGGATTTTCGACAATATGGGGGGTAATGAAAATATAAAGGTTGGTTTTTTTATGGCTGTCGCCATGGGATTTGAACATCCAGCCCAGGAGCGGAATATCCCCGAGCAGCGGAACCTTGTATTCACTGTTGGTGGAGTCCTGGCCGATCATGCCGCCAATCACCACGGTCTCTTCATTATGGATCACCACAGTGGTATCCGCAGTTCTGGTAAAGGTAGTGGGCGTGCCGGTCGTATCCGCGCCCTTGAGCTTGATCACCTCAACCCCGATCTCCAACCGAATGACCTCCGCCTGGTTGACCTGGGGGGTGATGGTCAGACTGGTGGCCACGTCTTTATATTCATAGTTGGTGTAATCCTGCTGGGTGGTGGTGGTGTTCTTGCTGGTGATATAGGGGACGTTCTCGCCGACCTTTATTTTAGCCTTTTTATTGTCGGTGGTCAGAATCTGTGGAGTGGCAATCACATTGATATCGTCGTCGGCTTTATAGGCATTGACCACCGCACCAAGATTGGGAAAGGTGACATCACCGATCTTGATGCCTTTTTTCAGTACGCCCAAGGTGAAACCGGCGGGCAGCGATCCCGGGACATCAGTGGTGGTCATCTGGTTCAGCACGTTGTAGGGCGCCGCTTCATTGCCGCTGAACCCACCAATCACCGAGCCGTCGCCATCGGACCATTGCACCCCGATGGCGAAATCCTTCTGCACATTGACCTCCATGATCAAGGCCTCCAGGTACACCATCCGTCTGGGGATATCGAGTTTCTTGATGACATTCTCCAACGTCTGATATTCTTCCAGCGGGCCGGTAATGATCAGCGAGTTGGTAGCCGTATCCGCGACAATTTTAACTTCCTTGGAAATAGCCGGGGCAGATGGGGTACCGCCGCCGGTACCGCCCGCTGCTTTTTTTCCAGCCTGGTCATCAGGAAGGTTCATCAGCACCTTGACCAACTCCTCGGCATTGGCATGCTGCAGATAAATAACCCGCAGGTTGCCCTCCCCTCTGGGTACATCCGCATCCAGTTTTGCGACAATCTCTCGAACCCGCTTTACCGTCATCTTTGACGCAAAGACAATCAAGTCGTTGGTCCGCTCGGAAGGAATAATTTTGACGGTTTCCGGACGTACGCCCTTCTGAGCGCTGGTGACAAACAACTGACTGATGGACTTTGCAATGCTTTCAGCCGAGGCACGTTTCAAGGGAATAATGGCAAGCTCTTCGCCATCCGAAGGCACATCGACAGACCTGATAATTTCCAACAAACGGACAATATTCGAATAATAATCGGTAATCATGAGCATGCCCGAATTCGCATGGGCCATCAGCACGCTGTTTTTAGAAACCAGCGGGGTCAGCATGGTTTTGATTTCCTCTGCATTGGCATGCTTCAGCGCAATGATCTGGGTGACCACCTTATCCTCTGCAGAGGTAGCAGTTCCCGGCTGGACCGTGGCGATATTTTTTGATCGCGCCTGCACCGAAGGCACGATCTTTATGACCGATCCGCTAGGGATGGCAGCAAACCCATGGACCTCAAGGACCGATTCAAAAACCCGGTAAGCATCTTCCTCGGAAATCCGGGTGGGAGAAATGATCGTAACCTTCCCCTTGACCTCCCGGTCAACCACAAAGTTTTTCTGTGTTAATTCGCTGATATACTTAATAAACAAATTAATATCGACATCGTTGAAATCGATAGTGACAAACCGCTGCCCTCCTCCCCCAGCCTGTTGCTCTACCTTCGGACTGGCCGCATACAATGGCGAGCAGGAAAAAAACAGCAAAATCAGGAGGATCGACCGGGTAATCGCGGCGAGATAAAATGGCTTCATAATTGTTCACATGGCAAATGATTGCCCGTTGCGGCCAACGGCAATCCGTTTTTGTTTATGTACGGCCAGGACTGTTGCCTCAGGTGCATTCACGCTTTCACTGGGCCTGCCGATCGGTGCTTTCCGCAGCACCGCTTTCGGGAGGAGACAATTCACTCTCAGGCACAGGTTTGTCCTCGGGTAGCGACTTATTGTCCATCTGGTTGCCCTTTTCTTTGGAAGGGGACAAGGCCTCAGCATCATCCGTCCCCTCTGCGGTTGAGGCTACAGGCACCGGAGGAGGAACTGCAGACGCTGCATTACGGAAACTGATCCGTCGGCGCGGCACGGCCTCCGGTACCCGTCGTTCGCTTACCGGTGCAGTCTGCATCTGCGACATCGGGTTTCCAGCGGTCGGTGAGCTCCCCGATGGCGGCCCGCCACTCTCCGGCTCTTTGATCGTGAGTATTTCCTCGCGGCCATTGACCTGAAGCACCACCTTACCCCTGCCGATTCTGGTAATCAGTGCGCCATGCAATTCACTGCCGACATGATAAATATCCTCTGCCTTCGCCTTTTCGTCACGAATAATCGCCCGGGCATCCTCTTTACTGCCGGTAACGGTTCCGAGCAGCGCTAACTGCATCTTGGTTTCCGCCAGATCTTCCAGATCCTGTTGCGATTGCTCGCCGGTGGGTTTCCCCCCCGATTCAGGGAGTGCTTTAAAGATATTTCTCGCCACGATAGTGGAATATTCTACCGGTGCAGTTTCACTGGGTTTCTGGGCTGGAAGCGCTGCAGGTTCTATTTTTTCGACGGAGATCGACCCCTGCAGTTTTTTCTCAACCCGTCCGTACCAGATGGTCACCCCTGCAAAAATAAAAAGGGCTATGAGCGCCAGTCGGCCGAAAACCTTTCCCACGATCTTATTGCAACTCCTTTTCCAGGGTTTGAAACAGCATGGAATATTCCTCGAAACCAATACCGGGGTCATACAAAGCACCGGTTAGCCTGAACGGCAAGGTGTTTCCCTTGAGCTGGGTGCGGATGAGCTGCAAGACCGCTCCGCTACTCACCCCTTTAAAAAAATCCGGACGCGGCTGCAGCGTGCCGGCGACATTGATCCGGCTTGCGGCCGGTTCCCGATGCAACGTTACATCCCCGGCAAACTGCCCACTGAACAGTTCCGATTCCACCACACCCTGCTCCAACTGGAGGGACTCGCCATGACTCCGCAGCATCACTGTGGCCTGGGAAAAAAGTAGGCTTCTGTGGGTCAGGATGGGGCGTTTCAGGGCCAGCAGGCCGTTGTCTATCTTCAAGGTCGCCTCCATTCCGCCATTTTTCCCTGTCGTTGGCGGCAGCATCCCCTTGAAGGTGGCGGCGACGGTTCCCTGCAGCTTTCGCTCCAACAAACGGGCCAGCATGGGCAATTCAGTCAATTGCACCCCCTGAACCGTTCCGTCAAACCGCACTCCCGTTTTCCAACCATCGAGCTGCAGGGTGCCGGCAATAACGCCTTGAGCCAACAAGAGGCGATATCCGACCCGCAGCCGTTTAGCTTGCCACATCCCTGGGATGTCCGGCCGCAGTTCCAACAGATCCACGCGCACCCAGGGCTTTTTTTTATCTTGCGCCTCACAGCCCTCGATCCCGCCCAAACGCAAGCCCTCGGGCATCCGCAGAGTCATGGATTGGATCTGCCAGTTCAATTGCGGATACGCACCGTTGAGATATTGCACCAGCAGTCGGGGCAAGGCCTCCTTGGGAAAAAGCAACCACAAAAAGAGCAGCAGCAGCGCCAAGGCAAAGAGCAGGTACCCGATCCAACCGCCCAGCCATCTGCAGACCTTGTTCAGCATGGGCCCACGCCTCTATTGGGGTGACGCTCCGGTTGCCTGATCGACACTCACCATCTGCAGCGTCACATCAAGGGTGGCTTCCTCCTTGGTATTTTCCTGAATGGTGATCTTGTCGATCCCAACCAACTGTTCGGGGGATTCCGTTTTCTCGAGGAATTCGACCAGCTGCTGCAGCCCGACTGCCTGCAGCTTCATTTCGACCAGACTCTGCTTAAACACTTCATTCTTCGCCGATTCCGAAGGTTTCATGTAGGCAATCTGTTCTTTGACACTGCTGTCGGCCGCATTTTTTTCCAAAAAAGAGAAAAGACTAAATCCCGCCTCACGTTTGGCCAAACGATCAATCAAAGAACCCCTTTGCTGGCTGAGATCCCGGTACCGTGCCTGCATGCTTCGCATCTCGACCACCGCTTTCTCCCGTGTGGCCAGCCCCTTGATCAGTTTCGCCCTTTTATCAACCAAGGGAAAGACGATAAACTGAAGGACAACAAAAACAAAGAGACAGACCCCGGCAATCCCCACCGCCATTTTTTCCCGCTGATTGAGCTTGATCATATCCCCTCGAGCTGCAACTGGATTTCAAAACGGATCAGGCTGCTATTTTTGGCTTTGTCCGCTGTAGCCGAAACGATCTGCACCCCTTTGTATTTAGGGGAAACGGCCAGGGCATTCTTGATGGTATCCACCGAATTAAAGGTGCTGGTGGTGCCTTTGATCAGCACCGACTCCCTGTCGATCGCCAGACGGCTCACCCGCAGCGCCACGGTTTCTGGAATACGGGAGGAGATATCGGCCAGCAGACCGAGTACCCGTTTGTCGGAGACAAAGAGCGGGGCAGGCGACTCCGGCCCCTGCACGGCTTTCAGCGCGGCCTGCATTTCGGTATAAGGTTCACGTACTTTGGTGATCTTGGGAAAGGTCTGCTTAAAGATGGCGACCATTTCATCCCTGACGATTTGATCCCGTCGCTGCAGCAGGCGACAATCGCTCCACAGGTACCCCAAAAAACATAGTACCAGCACCAAAACAGCGGCCGCAGCGCCAATCAACTGTTTTCTGGAGGAGTAAAAAGTCCGTTTTTTGACAAAGGTCTCTTTGCGGAAATTGATCGCCGCCTTTTTTCCAAAACCCAGCAAAGCCAAGGACACGGCCCGGTCAAAACGTTGACTCTGCCATTCGGTCCGGATTGCCTCAGGACAATCGATGGCATTGGCGGCGAGCAAATCGACCAGATCCACCGGTAGCTGCAAGGTCGAGGCGATTATGCCGGCCATGGCATCCATCCCCGCTAGCGGACCGGTGAGAACAACCCGTTCCGGTCGACTCTCCGCCTCGCTCTCCAGACGATAATAATCAAGGCTGCGTTCGATCGAAGCGCAGATAAGCCGGATGCAGTGCTTGGCGGCGGCCATATCAACCACCACCAACTGATCATTATCGTACAAAAACGGAGGGTGCAGGATCATCTGATCCGGGTAGGAAAGCCTTCGATAAAAGAGTGGCCGTTCCCCGTGGGCCAGGACCATGGTCATGGAATGCAGGTCCGCATGCAGCATCAGCACGTTACCGACATCCCGATGTTGCCTGACGACCTGGGCGGCGAGCGGGGTCACCGCCGGCGTGATGATCTCCGGGTCGACCACTCCCGCCAATCCCTCGAGCAGGTTCTGCAAAAAAAACTTTTCGACCGCAAAGGCGATGATCCGGCTGCCCGCATTGGCAGTCGCGCTGACCATAAAATCGACGACCAGGGACTCAACCGGTACAATCAGTTGCTCTTCCAACTCAAAAGGGAGGGCCTGGGCGATCTGCTTGACATCGCTAAAGGGCAGGGCGAGATTACGAACACTGAGCAGCGAAAGCGGCAACCCGCAGACACACGGGTCCTCCCGCCAAGCGAACTGTTGACAAAGCTGGATGATTTGCGGTGCAACATCGGCAGCTTCGGACAAAGGCAAGCTCAGGCAGGCGGTGACAGCAAGGAGTTTCCCTTGCTGTTCGAGCGCCACGCCGGTGACTTGGCCGTCGCTTATGTCAATGCCCAGCGATCTTTTGCCCATGCAACTCACACCTGCGCCGTTCGGCGCTTATTCCATCTTCCAGCAGAGCATGCTCTGCTCCTGATTTTCCGCCCTGATCAGTATGCCGCTTCCAGTGCGATTATACTGATGAATGGCGGCTTTTACCCTGACATCAAAATATTTGCTGGTAACCGTCAAAGCATCACTCCTGAAACCAATCGTACTGGGAAATCCACTCACCTGCTGATACCAGGCGACCGTCGTCAGCGCCTCAATTTTATCCTTATCCCCACGAAAGTCTATCAATTCCTGTGCCAGTTTCGGCGTCATCTCGGGTGACAAGGCCATTAACACCGGCAACGGTGCCGTGTTCAGGTTAATTTTTCCGTCATCTCCCGCCACCGTAATATAGTTGAGGATGCCTTCATGCGCCTTGTCGCCGTAGACAATCTTGGGCGTCATGCCCTTGATGAGCAGCAACTCTTCAGGATAAACCACCTGGTCATTTCTGCTGCCATAAGGCGGATTCAACGAGCGGTAATACAGTTCCTCGGCCCCCTGGGGGCGTTCATCCTCGTCTTTGTCGATCCAGTCGCCCAGCGCATCGAGCAAGGCCTCGGCCTCCTCTTCGTCGGCAATGGCAAAGCGCCCGGAAAGAAGAAAACGCTTCCAGATCTCACGATATTTATCCTTGGCCGAATCCCCCAGCGCATTGACCTGCAGCCTTCCGGAAAGATCGGTCACCGTAACGCTCAGCTCTACGCCGCCGGCCAGCGTTCTCATTTTATCGGGATCAAAGGCCGCCCAAGTATCCTGGAGGGAATCAAAATCATTTTCCTGCTGATCCGCCACCAAGGCGGCCCGGGCCAGATTCAAACCGGCCAGCACCATGCTGTCGAGCCGGACCTGCTCACGTTGCGCGGTCGACTCGGACACCTGCCGGTCGATCGTGATCATCAACTGCACGGTCATGGCCACCAGAAAACTGATGGTCAACAGAGTCAGGACCAGAGCCAGACCCGACTGATTACCGGCAACCGGATCAGTTTTCATCCTTGCCCTTCGCAGCGATAAAGCCGGCCGGAATCAACACACTGGTGCTGAAGGTCTGCGCGGTCTCTTTATCCGGATCAAGCCAGAATTCCAGAGTGCATCGGACGGCGGCAGGCAATGGATGTACTTCCTGCGGCTCACTGGTCGTCGTCGCCCCGCCCCAGCTGTCAAATTCCTGACCTTGAAGATTAAGAAAACTAAACCGCACCGAACGCAGATTGTCAGCCAGCAGAAACGCACTGTCCAAGGCATCCTCCTTATCGGCTGCAACACCCGGTAGCAGCGGGGTGTCCGAACGCAGTAGCCGCCATTTCCGGACATCTTCAGCATCGGCTTGCAATTGATACCGGATGACCGCCGCACCCGGCTTCTGCTTATCCGGGTTCAGAACCAGATGGGCCAGGGAGGCAAACACCAGGGTGTCGGTTCGTTGGCCATCCCGTTCATTCTTCTTGCCGACCAATCCCATTTCCTTGGTCAAAACAGCGCCGGCCAGATCTTCGGTAATCCGGCGGAAGGTGATCTGGGCCTGGTGATAAATCTCCTCCTGCCGCTCGGTGGCATCAACCACTCGCAGAGTTCCGGAGAGCGAGAGCGAAAGCATGGCCATGACCACCCCCAGGACGGTTATCGCCAACAGAACTTCCAGCAAGGTAAAGCCGTTGTCGCGCACGATCACTTCACTACCGCGTTCTTTTTTTGAAAGACAATGGTCCGCAGTACGTACAACTGGGCGGCATCCTGCTCAAACGAAACCGTCAGGTCAATGGCCTTGAGCATACCGGCGACCCCCTTGATGCCGGTATCGCCCTCACCCAAATCCGTCACCTCCGCCTTCCAAAAAAAACTTGGGTGTTCCGTGCCAAAATCTCCCGAACCGCCATTGAGTTCGCCGTAATTCTGCAAACACAGCTCCGCCATCTTCCGTTGCGCCAACAGAGAGGCTTGGGCGTCAAATTTCGCACTGGTGGCAATGGCTACACTCTGCGATTGAGCCCCGATCAGGGTGACAAAGGCGATGGCAATCACCGCCACGGCGACCATGACCTCCAGCAGGGTGAATCCGGCGTCTCCCCGCGCTCCCCGGCTGGGGGGATGGTTACTGGAAAAACGCATCTTTCTCCGGGGTAACATAACGGTCCACAACCTGCACCTTGCCGAGAAACGGGGAAAGCACCACTGAAATCTCCCGCCCGCCGTCCTCCCGGAGATGGATGATGGTCGGCTCGACATAGCCGTTTTTGGTGAAACGGATGCTGAATTCCGCAGTAGTACGGATTCCGCCGTACCACGACCAGCAATCCTTGACCTTAACCGATTCGGCCAGGCGCAATCCTCTCTCCTTTATCTCCTTGCTCTCCTTAAAGAAAGTTTTGGTTTCATCCTCCTTTTGTTGTTCCGGTTCCACCACAAACCGTTGCTCGCCCTCGATATAGCGCAGCAGGTACGGGGCCTGATTACGTTGGGCCAGTTGCGAAGACTGGTTGATCAACCCCACCAGTTTACGCACCGCTACCTTCAACTGATCGGTATAAATAAAATTGGAAATCTTGGGGACGGTAAGCGTAACGGTGATGGCGATAAGCACCATGACCACGATCAGTTCAAGCAGGGTGAACCCCTGATGGTTTATCGAAGAAAGACGCATGGCTGCAGGCTTTCCCCGATCCACGAAAACTATTGCAGCTCCCAGTTGTTGATATCGGCGTCAACGCCTTCGCCGCCGGATTGACGATCAGGACCATAAGAAATCAGATCGAAATCACCGTGCAACCCTGGACAGAGATAAAGGAAATCGTTATCCCACGGGTCCTTGGGGACCTTGCCTTTTTCGAGATAACCGCCAGTCCGCCATTTCTTGGCCAACCCCCCGACCGTGGGCGCCTCGACCAAAGCGAGCAATCCCTGTTCCGTGGTCGGATACAGTCCGTTATCAAGTTTATAGAGTTTCAGAGCCTGCTCAATGGATTGAATCTGAATGGCGGCCTTGGTGCGCCGAGCCTCTTCTGGTCGATCCATGATCCGCGGAACGATGAGCCCGGCCAGAATGCCGAGAATCACCATGACCACCATCAATTCAATCAGGGTGAATCCCTGCTGACCGCCAACCGTACGGGCCTTTTTCGCCTGCAATCCAATCATTTCTTCACTCTCAAAGTAGGTAACAACAGGGCTATCTGCTCAAAGCGGGATATCGTCCACTCTTAAGAGACTCATCGCCGCATCCAGACACGGGAGGAGAACCAACCGAGCAGCAGGGCCATAACAACAAAGGACAACAGGGCCGAAATCATCCCGACCTGCAGCGCCAGCCAGGAAAAGCCGACAAACGGCAAGAGGAGCATCCGGACAGTAAAGCGGAGGAACGCATTTTGAGCAATACCGTCGGCCAGGGGAGGCGAAAAGGTATAGTACAGGGCAACCAGCCTCCGACCCAACCCATTGTGGAGCAGAAAGGTATCGCGGAAATCGCGCAGCACCGTGACGCTCGGGTGCAGCAGGGTGCCAAAGGACGCCGTGGCGACAAAGCAACTATCCGCAGTGCCGAAAACCAGCTGATTACCGTAATACACCGCTCCGTCCGAAGTCAAGGCATAGGCACGGACATAGTAGGCCGTTCCTGGCTTCAACTGGCTCAGGCCGATACTGAACGAACCGTAGCCGGAACCACCTGGGATTTCGCCTTCCTCGACAAAAGTGGAGTTGGCGGCAGCGCCACTCGAGGCGGTCGAGGCCGCGACGGCGTCGGCAACCAACCAACCGGCCAAGACATTGAAGGGCCGCGAGATAGCCGTGCTGAAAAGTGATGAAGAGGTCAATGCCCCGCCCCTGTTCTTCACGCCGATGGCGCTGCTCGACCAGAAGGCATCGACCTCAGAGCCCCCTGCAAGAGTGGCGGCGTAAACCGGATTTTTGCTGACACTGAAAACCACGCCCCGCTTAATCACCGTTTTGCCGAAAGCAGGGGTTACCTCGCCACCGATAGTGGCGG
>JAFLKR010000032.1 GCA_019163135.1 Desulfobulbaceae bacterium
ACCGATCTTGGTATCCTGTGGTTCCTGGCGCTTGCAGGATTTGGTGTCTACGGCATTATTCTTGCTGGTTGGTCATCTCATAATAAGTTCGGTGTCCTAGGTGGTTTGAGAGCCGCTGCACAGGTCATCAGTTACGAGATTCCCATGGGATTGGCAATCATTAGCGCCCTAGTTGTATACGGCACTGTCAACTTAACGGAAATAGCGCAGTTCCAGGGACAGTTATTGTTTGGATTTATCCCGATGTGGGGGGTGGTGCTGCAGCCGTTGGGCGCCATCATCTTTATCATTGCCGCCTTTGCCGAGACTAACCGGACACCTTTTGATCTGGCGGAGGGGGAGAGCGAATTGGTTGCCGGTTTTCATGTCGAATACAGTTCGATGAAATTCGGCATGTTTTTTATGGGTGAATATGTTGCAATGTTCACCTCCAGCGCTCTTATCGTAACCCTCTATTTCGGCGGATTTCAGATTCCCTGGTTTTCCACTGAGACGCTGGTTAATTTGGCTCGCCCCGTCACCGTAATACTCATGCTGTTGATGCCGGTTTTGGCAAAATTATTCACCTTATGGATCAGCAAAAACAATAAAAGCCATTATGATCGGGTTGACGATCCCAGAGTCCGTGAAGCCCAAGTGTATATTAAGGGTATTTGGGGCTTGGTTGTCGCCTTGGAAATTGTACTTTTCATCTATCTTATAACCGTTTCCGGCGGCGTAGCCGATCGGATTCTGGTTACCATATTACAGATTATTACCTTCCTGGTTAAAACAACCCTCATGTGTTTTGTTTATGTCTGGGTTCGTTGGACCTTACCTCGGTTTCGTTATGATCAGCTGCAGAAATTGGGTTGGCAGACTCTGTTACCCCTTTCGCTGCTGAACATTTTTGTCACGAGTGCAATCGTAGTCGCATTGGGTTAATAGGAGCTGGCATGAGTGGAAAAATAAAAATTATGGAGCGGCAGGGGAAAGACCTGTACCAACGTCTTTACCTGGTCGAGGTTTTTAAGGGGATGGCAGTGACCTTAGGTCATTTCATCACCAATCTTCTCGATAACTCGAAATTGTATGTCCGGCATTATCCCGAGGTAAAACCAGAGATTCCTGTACGCTGGAGAGGAAGACACCGTTTGACCGTGCATGAAGACGGTACCATGAAGTGTGTGGCCTGTTTCATGTGTCAGACCAACTGCCCTGCTAAATGTATCACGATCGAAGCCGGGGAAAGAATTGACGGTAGAACTGAAAAAATGCCGGTCAAGTTTGAGATTGACCTGCTTGAGTGCATTTATTGCGGCTATTGCGTTGAGGCCTGCCCAATGGATGCCATTCGTATGGATACTGGGATATTTTCTGTCACCGGGAGTGAGCGAAAACCTTTTATTTTAGGGATGGGGGAGATGCTGGCTACTAAAGGTGCATTTACCGAAGAAGAGTATAAAAAAGGGGGCGCTTGATATCATGTTTGCCGACGGGCTATTTTTAGGATTTGCAGTACTCGCTGTGCTTGGAGCAGCCGGACTTATACTGTTTCGACATCCAATGAACGGAGCCATGAGCTTTGTCGTCACGTTAATTTCTTTGGCGGGACTGTATGCTTTACTCTCTGCTAAATTGATTTTCGCTCTGCAGTTGATCGTCTACGCTGGGGCAATCATGTCGCTCATAGTTTTCATTATCATGTTTTTAAACATACAACCCAGCGATCTTCCTAAAGAGGAAACTAAACTATTATATATCCTTGGAAGTATAGTCGTCGTTTTTCCGATTGGGATGTTTCTGGTTAAGATTGTCAAAAGTTTACCAATAAGTACCACCGAGATCCTTGGAAATAACTTCGGTGGCGTCAAACCGGTTGGCTTGCTTCTTTTCAAAGACTGGCTGGTACCCTTTGAAATAGTTTCGATTCTCCTGCTGGTTGCCTTGATCGGTGCGGTCATTCTTGCTGGAAAACGGGGGGCAGTTAAATGATTCACAATTATCTCTTCCTCAGTATCATCCTTTTTTGTCTAGGGATAGTCGGTGTAATCTCCCGGCGAAATGTCTTTACAGTATTTATGTCCATTGAATTGATGTTGAATGCTGCTAATCTCGCTTTTATTGCATTCTCCCGCGTTCATCAAAACATGGATGGACATGTTCTCGCGATGATGGTTATGGCGGTAGCTGCTGCAGAAGCTGCACTGGCTCTTGCCGTTGTGATATTACTGCACAAACATAAAAGCAAGCTTGATACTAATGTATTCAGCCTGCTGAAAGGGTGATTCCATGGGACAAAGTGTAAATTATCTAGGTCTGATACCGCTTTTCCCATTACTGGGCTCGGTACTGATCGGTCTTATTCATGTTTTTGCCGGTAAAAAATTTAGGATTTCTGAGAAATTTTACGGCATTCTTGCCTGCGTAGGACCGGTACTCTCATTTATCTTAGCGCTCAAAACCTTTGTCGCTCTTAAGGCCTTGGCTCCTGAGTCTCGCTTTTTGTGTCATAAGGCCTTTACTTGGTTCAGTGTCGGTGAGTTGCATATCGACATGGGATTTTTAGCTGATCCGCTCAGTTGTCTCATGTTGTTGTTTGTCACGTTTATTGGTTCCCTGATCCATATATATTCCATAGGATACATGGGCGGAGACAAAAATTACGGTAAATTTTTCTCCTACATGAATCTCTTTCTTGGCGCCATGCTGGTGTTAGTCCTTGGCGACAGCCCGGTTGTCATGTTTGTCGGCTGGGAAGGAGTCGGACTCTGTTCGTATCTGCTCATTAGTTTTTATAGCGAAGACCGCTCTAACGTCCTTGCAGGCAATAAAGCCTTTATCGTCAACAGGATCGGCGACCTTGGCTTTGTTCTGGGCATGGCCTTTCTTTTCTGGGGTATTGGTGCGAGTGGGTTTGATTTCCTTTCGCTGAAAGCTCATTCCGGCAATCTTACCCCGGCGATTGCGCTCACTGTCTGTCTATTGTTATTTGTCGGCGCCACCGGTAAATCGGCCCAGATTCCCCTCTATGTCTGGTTACCGGACGCTATGGCTGGCCCTACACCGGTTTCCGCACTCATCCATGCCGCAACGATGGTCACCGCCGGTGTCTACATGGTCGCTCGATTCAGCTTTATCTATGCAAACGTTGAATTGGCGGGCAACATTATTGCCTGGGTCGGCATCCTTACGGCTCTTCTGGCTGCCATTTTCGGCATGTTCCAGGATGACATCAAAAAAGTTCTGGCCTATTCGACCGTTAGTCAGTTGGGGTACATGTTTGCTGGTGTCGGAGTGGCGGCATATTCTGCCGGTATTTTCCATGTTTTTACCCATGCTTTTTTTAAAGCCTTGCTCTTTCTTGGTGCTGGATCCGTAATCTATGCCTTGCATCACCAACAGAACATCTGGAAGATGGGCGGGCTGAAATCGAAGATGCCTAAAACCTATTTTACCATGGTGATCGGCGCACTGGCCCTTTCCGGTTGCCCACCTTTCTCCGGATTCTTCAGCAAAGACGAAATTCTCTATAGCGCTTTGGCGACTGGGCATTACGGCATTTGGATGGTGGGTGTCTTGGTAGCTGGCATGACTGCTTACTACACATTCAGGATGATCTTCGTGGTCTTCCACGGCACGCCTCGCGATCAGCATGCCTTTGATCATGCGAAGGAATCGCCTGCTGTTATGACCGTGCCTCTTATTATTCTGGCGGTAGGTGCTTTGTTTGCTGGATTTTTGAATCTGCCTGCAATCTTTGGTGGCAGTCAAATGGTCACCCATTGGCTGGCTCCCAGCCTGACTGAACACCATCCGCATGCAAGTCTTTTTATAGAAATTATAGCTATCGGCGCAAGTGTGGCCGCTTTTGTCATCGGCATTAAGATCGCCTACACCAAGTTTGGACAAGGCGCTCCTGCACCGGAATTCAAAGGCTTCGCTGAATTTGCTTATCACAAATTCTATGTCGATGAATTGTATCATGCCATTATTGTTCAACCCTATAAAGCTATCGGTTCGATTATTTGGAAAACCCTCGAACCAAATGTTACCGATAGTCCGGTCAAAGCCGCATCAAAACTCTATATGGCCATTGGAACAGCCTTCAAGGTTTTCCAGGTGGGCTATGTCAGGATTTATGCAATATATATGATCGTAGGGCTGAGTCTGATGAGCCTGTTCCTCTCTCAATCGTTGAATTAGATAAGGTGAAAGAATGTTCGAACATGTCCTTTCTGTCATAATCTTTTTACCAATACTTGCCGGGTTACTGCTTCTCGTAACCCCTGCAAGCCGGACTATCGCTAGGGTTTCAGGGCTCATAATTTCTCTGGCTACGCTTGTGCTCAGCCTAGATTTATATGCTAATTTTTCCGCTACCGGCCATCTCGAATTCGTCGAGTATATTCCCTGGATTCAATCCTTGGGGGTATCATATCACCTCGGTATCGATGGCATTAGCCTGTTTATCCTTATGGCAGGATCTGTTCTTTTACCCATGGTCTATCTGGTGTTTACGACCAAGGAAAAAGGATACTATGCCAATTTGCTTATTGTTCAGGGCGCCATGGCGGGTGCCGTATGTGCCGCCGATATGATCCTTTTCTATGTCTTCTGGGAAGTCATGCTGTTGCCGGTCTTTTTCATGCTCGGCCTTTACGGTGGCCCCAAAAGACTGCCGGCTACGCTTAAAATTACCTTGTACACCATTGCGGGCTCCCTGTTAATGTTAGCGGCCATTGTTTATCTAGGCGTCAGTTATCATGCCCAATTTAACGAATGGAATTTTGCCATTAGTAAAATGGCCCAACTTAATCTGACCGGTCGGGTTGCCGCCGTAGCTTTTTTTGGGTTTATGATTGCTTTTGCCATCAAAATCCCTCTTTTCCCTTTCCACACCTGGTTACCCGACGCCTACACGGAAGCTCCTACAGCGACCACCTTCGTCTTATCAGCTATTATGGCTAAAATAGGTGTGTATGGTGTTATCCGGTTTGTCGTCCCTGTTTTTGATGAACAATTTGCTCGATTTGCCATCCTGTTGGCCTATTCAGGCGTAATTGGCATGATGTATTGCGGACTAGCCGCAATTGCCCAAAAAGATTTCAAGAGGATGCTGGCATTTTCCTCAGCCTCTCATATGGGTATTATTGCCCTCGGGGTATTTTGCATGAATATGCAGGCCTTGACCGGGACTATCTACCAGATAGTAGCGCATGCAACCAGCACCGGTGTCCTGTTCCTCTTTGCCGGAATTCTCGAAGATCGGACCAACACTCGGACCATAGACGACTTGGGCGGCATTGCAGCCAAAGCGCCCGTGTTTGCACTTTTTTTCGCGATCGCAATGCTGGCCTCGGTTGGATTGCCTGGAACCAGTGGGTTTATTGGCGAATTTATGATTATTCTTGGCGCCATTAAATTCAACACCGTCATTGGCGTATTGGCCGGCACCTCCTTGATCATTGGGGTCTGTTACATGCTTTGGATGTTTCAAAGAGTATTTTTTGAGAAATCTAACGCTAACTCAGAAAACTTTAAAGATCTGAGTCTGGTGGAGGGACTGACTTTTTTGCCGGTAATCATATTAATTATCGTCATGGGAATTTATCCCCAGCCATTTCTCAGCAAGATCACCCCTTCGGTGGCGCTTCAGTTTAGCCAGAACCCACCTGTTATTGCCCAAACTGTCACAACCAACGCTCTTCTTCCTGAGCTCACCATTGAACAGAAATAAGGCCGGATTTCCATCATGACGAACGATTTAATGTTACTACTGCCACTGATTATCATTGGTGCAGGGGCTATCCTGTTGATGCTCACCTCTGCGTTTGAAAAATTGAACAATGAAGTTACTGCCTATGGAAGTGCGATTATTTTCGCCGTAGCGTTTCTTGTTCAACTCAGCGCTTGTATCTCTGGAAACGCCGTCATCTTTTCCGAGGCGTTTAATGGCATACTTGTGGTGAGCAACTTTTCTAAAGCGGCCGGTCTGATCATTCTCGCCTGCGGCTTTTTTACTACCCTGAGTTCTCAAACCTATTTTAAGCAAAATAATTTTTGCACACCTGAATACTACAGTCTTACAGTGTTCGCAGCCTCGGGTATGCTCCTGCTGACCATGGCGCAAGAATTGATCACCGTCTTTATTGCCCTTGAGATCATGTCGTTGGCGATCTATATCTTAGTTGGTTACGATCGTAAGAATGTGATCAGTACTGAAGCCGTGCTCAAGTATCTCATTCTCGGGGCCTTTGCCGGAGCTTTCTTTACCATGGGAACGGCTTTCATTTACGGTGCGACCGCTAGCACTAAATTTATCAAAATCAGCCAGTTCATTGCCAGTCATGGATTTTCGCAATCACCAGCCATTATCGGAGGTTCCTTCTTTATTCTGGTGGCCTTCCTGTTTAAAGCCGCGGCCTTCCCTTTCCATGCCTGGGTAATTGATGTCTACGAAGGTGCCTCAGCGCCCATCACTGGGTACATGGCCACCGCTCTGAAGGCTGCTATTTTTACGGTTTTTGCCAACTTTCTTGTCCTCGACGGCACTCTTCAGGCCGGTTGGATCAAATATCTCTTCTACATCGCTGTTTTTACCATGTTTGTCGGCAATCTCATTGCGATTGGCCAACAGTCGCTTAAAAGAATGCTGGCCGCATCCGGTATTGTCCATACCGGGTATCTGCTGATTGCTTTGGTGGCGGTCGACAGTAATGCTTTCACAGGTAGTGTCATTGCCTACTATCTCGCCGCCTATGCCGCAGGTACTTTAGGTATTTTTGCGGCCCTTTCCTACCTGGGAGGTGCCGGTGAAAAACGGAAAAATTTCGATGATTTCAAGGGGTTGGCCAAGGCTCGTCCTTATTCCGCAGCTGCGATAAGTATTTTTCTACTGTCTATGGCCGGCATACCGCCTACCGCAGGCTTCATGGGGAAATTCTACATCATTACATCAGCTATTGAGGCCGGGCAGATAGCTTTGGCTGTCCTTGGAATTATCAGTTCCATCATCTCCATGTGGTATTATCTCCGTCTCATCATCAATATGTATTTTTATGAAGCCGAAGAACAGTTCAATGAATCGGTGCCATCGCAATCAGCTCCGATTTGCACCTTCGTACTGGTGATCTGTGTCTTCGCCATCAGCCTCTATCCTATTGCTATTTAAATTTTCTTCGACGCACCCGATTACCCCCTTGGCGTAATCGGGCCTCCTTTCACATCCCGGGAATGACAAATTCCCGGGATGTTTTCATCTCACTGTAGCCCTCATCCAGACAGAACATGCATGAAATGCTTTTTGCCTGTTTTTGCCTCTTCTGACCTTGTCGATCAAGTCGATACCGATTCTTTTTTTATTTGTAACCATTCAGCATGATTGGCGACCAGATATCATGTCATAAAACCAGGCCACTTGCCTTGAAAGAGCAATCTCAAGGCTTCGGACGCCGTCAACCCCTGTTTTCTGCAGGTCGATATATAACTGCGTATGCGGCAGGATGTTTTGGCGCCGTCCATTGAACGGAAACACCCCACCACTTTCTGCTGCACCTTGATCATACGCAGATCATTTTCAGCCTGGTTGTTCGAGAAAGGGACAACAGGGTCATCCAGGAATCTCAGGACATCAGCCTCAAAATTCTGTATTCGTTCCAGGCGATTTCTGGATTTTGATCGGGCCACCCGGCCGCGTTTCCCTTCTCTTTTGCTCTGTTCCGGTGCCGGGCATTCGTTCTCGGCTTCTCGTAACAGGTTTCGGTACTGCGTTCTGTACTGCTCCGCCATGGTCGCATCAAGAACCGCCGGCGTCATGGACCGCCCGATTAGCCTTTCTGAGAAATTTATTCATCTGCTGTGCCCACTGCTGATCGTCTTGTTCCCAAGCCCGTTCCAATTCTCGAAGGTGATGGGCATTGCACAGCGCATGCGCTCGGCCGTATTGGAAATACGGTTTCCAGTGGTCGTGGCAAAGGATTCCTCGAAAAATCGGTAGAATCCCTATCGTGTTATCGAATGAACATCAGAGTTTACTGAGTGTATTCTGGGTTTCGGCGATCTCCTCTGCGGTGACGCTTTGGCGCAGTTTCTCCATCCGTTTCATGGTTTCGGCGAATTGGACACCCTCGGCGGCGCTGATCCATTCCAACTGCAGTCGTTCCGGCCGCAGGCCGATCTTCTCCATCTTTTTATGGATGCGAGCAACCCGTTTTTCAGTCCAATGGTTGGCGTCGATGTAATGGCAGTCACCAATATGGCAGCCGCTCACCAGAACCACCGGCGCCCCCAGCCGGAATCCCTCCCAGATGAACTTCTCATCGACCCGACCCGAGCACATCACTCGGATAAGGTGGACATTGGGCGGATACTGCAGTCTTGAGACCCCTGCGTAATCGGCGCCGGCATAGGAGCACCAGTTGCAGGCAAACGCCAGAATTTTCGACTCTGGGGCAATGTCCAACATGGAATCAACCTGCCCCAGAATCTGGGCATCGGTGAAGTGATTCATGCGGATCGCATCGAAGCGGCACTCGGCCGAACAGGTGCCACAGCCAGCGCAAGCCGCAGAATTAACCACTGCCGGCTTCTTGTTCTTCACATCCACGGTGATGGCATTGTAAGGGCAGACCTCGGCGCATTTGCCGCAGGACTTGCATTTTTCGGTGATGATCACCGAAGTGATCGGTTCGGTGCTTATCTCCCCTTTATGCATCAACCGGATGGCCCGCATGGCGGCGGCCGAGGCCTGAGTGACGCTCTCCTTGATATCCTTGGGGCCCTCGGCGCACCCGGCGTAAAAAATACCGCGGGTGGCCGCATCCACCGGCTGCAGTTTGGGATGGGCCTCCAGATAAAAGCCATCCGAGGTCAGCTGTAATCCCATGATCTCCTGGAGCCGCTGGGTGCTCGGCGCCGGTTGCATGCCCTGAGCCAGGACCAGCATGTCGAGTTCATGGAACTCTAGCTTGCCAGTGGCTGAATTCTCCACCGCGACTCTTAGCGATTTTTGGTCCAGTTCTTCCACTGATCCGGGTAAGCCGCGGATGTACTGGGCACCCATGCGGCGGCTCCGGGTGTACAGGTCCTCGAAGCCTTTGCCAAAGGCGCGGATGTCAATATAAAATACCTTGACCTCAACATCGGGGTAGTGCTCCTTGATGATGAAGGTCGATTTGACCGTGTTCATGCAGCAGACATTGGAGCAATGGTGACTTCCCTTTTTGGCAGAACGCGAGCCCACGCACTGGATGAACCCAACCGATTTGGGGTGGTTGCGGTCCGAAGGACGGATGAGTGAGCCCTTGGTGGGACCACTGGCGTTAACCATCCGTTCGAACTCGAGGCTGGTGAGGACATTCTCAAAACGGGTGTAGCCGTACTCATCCATTTCGGTCGGGTCATAAGGCGCAAGTCCCGTGGCGACTATGATGGTCCCGACTTCCTCGATAATCTCCTCATCGGACATGTGGAAATTAATGCAGCCTTTGGCGCAGACCTCGACGCATTTCGAGCAGACCGCCGGATTATGGCCTAGGCACTCCTTGGCATTGATCAGATAGGAGGACGGTACAGCCTGAGGGAAGGGACTGTAGATCGCCTTGCGCGAACCCATCCCCATATTGAATTCATCGGGCCGGACTACCGGGCAGACTTTGGCGCACTCGCCGCAGGCGGTGCAACTGGTTTCATCGACATACCGGGCCTTCTTGATAATCTTAACTTTAAAATTACCCACATAGCCTTTAACATCGACCACTTCACTTAAGCTCAACAACTTTATCCGTGGATGTCGACCGACATCCGTCATCTTAGGACCTAAGATTCAAATCGAACAGTCCATGGTGGGAAAAGTCTTGTCCAACTGGGCCATGATTCCACCAACGGAGGGGCTTTTTTCTACCAGGGTGACGTCGTAGCCGCTATCGGCCAGATCGAGCGCCGCTTGGATGCCGGCAATACCTCCGCCGATGACCAGGGTCTTTTGGGTCAGCGGCAGGATGTCCTCAATCAGGGGTTCGAGGAGGCGGACTCGGGAGATCGACATGTTGACCAGGGTCTCTGCCTTGAGGGTGGCGTTTTCACGGTCATTCATGTGCACCCAACTGCACTGCTCGCGCAGATTGGCCATATCCAGCATGTAGGGATTGAGGCCCACAGAATCGATCATCTTTTTGAAGGTTGCCTCATGGAGGCGCGGCGAGCAGGAAGCGATCACAACCCGGTCGAGTCCGTTATCTATGATATCCTGTTTGATCTGCTGCTGTCCGGGTTCGGAGCAGGCATAGACGATATCCTTCGAGACCACGACGCCATCAACGTTTGCTGCGCCCTCGGCGACCCGATGGCAGTCCACGGTTTGGGCGATGTTGAGCCCGCAGTGGCAGACATACACCCCGATGCGGGGATCCTGATCACCGTGAGCGGCTTGTTTTGCAAGGGTTGGTTTTGACATGTTCGTTCTCCTCTATAGAAACTGCTTAAGATAGTCTGTGAGTATGTAGTTGGGAGGTAGCCAGTCTGGTTAAGATAATCTCGTCGATTTATTTGCCAACTTGCGTACCTGCCGACTTGCAACCTGGGCAATCATTCCCAGCGGATGGTCTGGGCGATCACACTGGTCAGATCCATCATCTCAATGCTGAGTTGCTCGCGCCGAAAGGGATCTTCCATGGCACACTTGAGATGAATCTGGCATTTTGGGCAGGCGGTGATCAACAGGTCGCTGCCGGTGGCCTGGACCTGCTCGAGTCGTTTAACCTGCATGGCCTTGCTATAGGAATCACACCCGATCCAGGCGCAATTGCCGCAGCAGATGGCGGATGCGCCAGACTCCTTCATCTCTTCGAACTTAAGGGGTTTGAGTCGTTTCAGCAGTTTGCGGGGCAGGTCGGCCCGGTTCTCCAGGCGGCCGAGGCGGCAGGAGTCCTGGAAGGTGATGTTGCGTTCAAGCGGTTTAAAACCCACAGCCCCTTTGTCAATCTGCTCTTCGAGGAAATCGTAGAGGTGAACCACCTTAAAGGTGGTTTCGATTCCCTGGGCCGGGTAGGTGGTGTGCAAGGTCATGAAGCATTCGGGGCAGGAGGTAATCACGGTTTCGATGCCGAGCGCCTGGATTTGCTCGACGTTCAGGCGGGCGATGCGTTCGAAATTTTGCTTATCTCCAGACCAGAGGAGGTCGTGGCCGCAGCACCGCTCGTCGCTGAGCAGACGGGGGGCGACATCGAAGAAGTTGAGGAGACGCAGGCTGTCGATTAAGATTCTGCTGGTATCCACGTCGCTGTGCTTGCCGAAAAAGATGTCGTAATAAGGGGCGCAACCGCCGAAGAACAAGGTTTTGCTCTCGGGATCGATGCGGATATCCGCTGGCAGGTCGGTCCATCGTTTGGGTCTAATTGCCGGCGAGGTCATCGAGCGCATCAGTGAGTGGAAAAAACCGCCGTGGGTCTCTTGGCCGGGCAGTTCGGTTTGCCGGTAGAAATTGCGCAGATCTTTAATGAACTCGGGGAAATTGACCGCTGAGGGACAACGGGCGTAACAGAGGCCGCAGGTCAGGCAGGACCAGACATTTTCGTGGACGCCGGGCGAATGCAGGCCGCCGGCAATGACCGAGGCGGCGATGGCGCGCGGCGAAAAGGGTTTGCCGATCAGGGCCAGGGGGCAGGCGGAGGAGCATTTGCCGCAGTCCTGGCAGGCATGAATGTCATGAATGGCGATCAGTTGCTGTAGTTCCTGTTTGCGGGTGGTTACGGTCGGCGGCGGAATAAGTGGGGCGACCTCGATGCCGGTAGGACCGAGTTCACGGATATTGGCACTGAAGGTCTGGAGGAAACTGAGCATCTCTTCGGACTGTTCGGGGAGAAAGCCGGCAAAACGCAACCGTTCGCTACCCAGACCCATGATATCAAGAATACGCCCTAAGTCCTGAGTGTTGCGCTGGGAGGTGGCGGTACCACTGCCGTAGCGGCAGGTTCCAGGTTCACAGCCGACCAGAGCGACCCCGTCGGCACCCTTGGCAAAGGCCTTGAGCAACAGGGCCCGGTCGATGCGGCCGGCACAGGGGGTGCGCACCATATGAATCTCGTCTGGAATTGGCCGTCGCTGGTCCTGGAGGGTCTGGAAGGCGGCATGCGCACCCCAGTTGCACAGGAAAAGGAGTATTTTCTGGTTGTTATCGTTCTGGGTTGGGTTATTCATGGACACTTTCCCTGGTGAGTAGTTCTTCGAGCGCCTGCTCGAGATAGACCCGGCTACGGAATGGGCTGTCGGCGGCGCTGGTCGGGCAGACCGAGATGCAGTTGCCGCAGCCTTTGCAGAGGCCTTCGTCGATATGGGCGTGCCAGCCATTGACCCCGTTGGGTTGTAAGGTCACCGCGTGATACAGGCAGACATTGGCGCAGCGCCCGCAGCCTCGGCAGAGTTTCTCGTCGATGGCTGCGGTGAAGCCCTTGGACTGACGGGGCCCGCGCGGCATGGCCGCTGCCACCATCACCGCCGCCGCTGTCCCTTTTTTGAGCTTGGAGACATTGATGGCGGGGGGTTCGGCCAGAAAGAGGCCGGGGACCGAGGTGGCACAGGGATAGGCAAAGGGGATGCCGGAAACACCCCGCTGCTGCACTAAGGATTCAACGGTGCAACTCGGCAGCCCTTCCTGGTGGGTATAGGCAATCCGCCGTCGGGCCTTTTCCCCGAGGATGACCGTGCCGGCCCGCAGGACTTGCTGACGATCGTCGGATTCGATCAGGATTTGGAAGTCACCGAGGGTGCCGCTGATGCCCTTGACGTTCCAGTCGGGAAAGTTGTGGATGTTGGCATGGTCGATCTGGTCTTTCAGCGGTTGCTCGGCGGTGCCGAAGCGAAAAACTTCGTGGTCCGAATCGGCCAGGGTTAGAGCGCTGCTGATGGTTGCCTGGGAATTACCGATGACGGCGGCGGCAAAATTGTAATTGCGATCTACCGCATGCATGGGCTGCAGGTTCAGGGTCCGTTTGATCGACCGTTGCAGCAGGCCCTTGAATCGCTGCAGGGCGAGATCGGGGTTGTCGACGACCAGGCGGAGAATCTCGCCGCGCAGGTTGCAGGTCTCCACCATGGAGCGGCTGATACCGGTACCGTGGAAGAGGGCGCTTTTCAAACGGCTGCGCTGGTCGGTGCAGGAACTGCAGACAAAGTTGAGCGGGCAGCAGACGCAGGAGGCCAACACAATCCGGGTAATCGCTTTTTCGCGCACCGCCCGGACTATGGCCGACGAACCTTCCTTGACGCAGGCTGCGGGCATGGCTTCGATATGGACTATGGTCGGATCGGCGGCGGCCAGTTGTTCCAGGGTGTCGGTCATGGCATCGAGCCAGCCGAAGCTGTCGTTGCAGCGGCAGACAAAAACGCCGATGCGGATCTCCGGTGAAAGACCGGCGTCCGGGATGGAGAAGGCCAAGCCGTGACCTTTGGTTTTCCGGGAAGCCCCGCCCAGCAGCAGCATGGCCCGGGCCGCGGCGTCAAAACCGCGGACAATCATGTCGTTGACATCCGGCCTGGCGGTATTTGGCCCGTAGGCCCGGATGATGTCGTCGCCCTTGATGTTGGGGGCAATGGTCGGGTCGGCAACGATCACAGCTCCGCACTGCTCGACAATTTCCTCTTTTTCCTGAAAATGATCGATTGCTTTGAGCGCCCCGCAGGCAGCCACGCACTGCAGGCATTCTGAGCAGACCCCGCATTGCAGGCAACGACTGGCCTCGGTTGCCATCTGCAACGGGTTGAGGCCGAGCGCCACTTCTTGGAAATCGATTTTGCGCAGGTCGGCCCGACGTTCAGGCATTGCGACCCGCTGTTGCTTGGGCAGGTCTTCGGGAATGCAGCGGAAATCCTTGGTCAGCGGGCGGGAGGCCGTATTATGGTTGGCGACGATTCCGGTCAGGTCGTTATGAATGGTTTGGGCGACCGCCCGGCCTGAGGCCATGGCCTTGACCACCGAAGACGGTCCGGACACCGCGTCGCCGGCTGCGTATATCCGCAGGTGCGAGGTACGCATCTGGGCGTCGGTCTCGAGAAAACCGCGCTCGCTGACCGCCAATCGGCCGCCGAAACTCTTGCTGGTGAAACCGCCGACCTGACCAATGGCGACAAAGGCCCGGTCAAAGGCCAGGGAAAAAGGCTGTTGCCCTTCGACCACCACTGGCCAGGCGACCCCTCGCTGATCAGGGAGGCCGGGTTGGGTGCGCAAACACTCAAGTGACTTGAAATTTTTGTTTTCGTTTTCACCCTGAAAGGCAATCACCTGGGTGGCATCGATGATGGTGACGCCTTCTTCAAGTGCCTCGCGGACCTCATCCGGGTCGGCCGGTATTTGATTGGCGGCAAACCAGGAGACAATGCTCACCTTGGCACCCATGCGGACCAAGGTCCGGGCCAGGTCAAAGGCGGCGTTGCCGTCGCCGACCACGGCCACCCGCTCGGGCAGGTGGGTGAGGTTTTCCCAATGACGGCGGGCCAGAAAGGCGAGGCAGCCTTCAACTCCGTCGAGGTCTTCACCAGCCACACCCATCCTGCGGTCGTGCCAGGTGCCAGTGCCGAGGATCACCCCGTGGTATTCCGCAGTCATGCGGTCAAGATCCGCGGCCAGATCCACCTTATGGTCGGTGATAAAGGTGACGCCCATCCGTTCGATCAGGCCGATCTCCCGGTCGAGAATGACGGGTGGCAATCGGTGCATGCCAATGCCGTAGCGGAGCAGGCCGCCGAGGGCCCGTTCCTTCTCAAAGACCGTGACCCCGTACCCTTTTCTGGCCAGATCGGCCGCTGCCGCAATCCCGGCAGGGCCGGAACCGATGACCGCTATTTTTTCCGGTCTGGTCGGCTCGCACTTCGCCGTCATCGCCTCGCCGGCGGCCTTTTGACGGGCGGCATCAGCCCCCTCGTAATCGGCCAGGAATCGCTTAATGGCTCGGATCGAAACCGGATCGTCGACGCTGCCGCGTCGGCAGGCGTCTTCACAGGGGTGGGTGCAGACCCGGCCGCAGATTCCCGGCAGGACGTTGTCCCGCCGGATCAGGGCCAGGGCCTCATCAAATTTGCCTTGCGCCGCCAAGGCGATGTACCCTTGGGCATTGACGCCCAGCGGGCAGCTTTCCTGGCAAAGCGGCTGTTTGCGTTTATCGATATAGGGGCGGCCGGGCAGGCTGGTACGGGCATAGAAGCGCAGGGCTTTGCCAGTATCCGGGGTCTCCACCGGGCAGACGGCCGCACACTTGCCGCACAGGACGCAGCGGTCGGGATCGATAAAGGTCTGTTCCTGATCGATGCGTACACTGAACCCCTGGGGGGTGTGCTTGATCGAGGTGATCCGGGCCGGCAGCAGGGTGCGGATGGCACTGTTGCGCATGATCCGGATCAGTCCAGGGCGGTGGGCGTGGTTGAAACTCAAGCCCGAGGGCAGCCGGTACTCGTCGCTCGCGAGTTTGCGGTCGAGATCCGGGTCGCCATCGATCAGGGTGACCGGGATGCCCAGTTCCCCCAATTTGTTGGCAGCGGCGATTCCTTCCGGGGTGGCTCCGGCAATGATCACCCGGTATAAACGCTCTTTTTGTCGTGTCATGGCACCAACGCTCCTGTCTGGCCCGCAGCCCGTTTCTCCCGGCCCTTGAGGGTTGAAAGGCCGTAGTCAAATCCTTTGTTGAAGGCCTCGATGTTCCGCTCCTCGGTTCCTTTAGGTACCGACTGCACGATGGTGGCATGAGCCGCTTCACTGGACACCGCCTCGGTGATGGCGGTGCAAAAGCCGAGCATGATGATGTTGGCCATCATTTTGTTGCCCAGGTTCTCGGCCATCCGGGTGGCGGGAATGGCAAAGTGGGCGCAGGGAACCTTTTCCGGATTGACCAGATCCTGATCAACCAGGAGAACGGCGTCGGGCGCCAGGGCTGCAGCGAATTTGTCGTAACCGGCTTGGGACATGGCCACCAGAATTTGCGGATTGTTGACATAGGGGTAATGGATGGGCACATCCGAGATGATCACTTGGGCATTACAGGCACCGCCGCGGGACTCCGGGCCGTAGGCCTGCACCAGGGTGCTTTCCTTGTGGTCGCCGAGCGAGGCCGACATCCCGAGGATGCGTCCGGCCATAATGATGCCCTGGCCGCCGAAGCCGGTGACAATGATCTCCGTCTGGTGGTTTTTTTCTTGCGTGCTCATAAGCTTGCGTCGTTACCGGGATGTGAGGAAAATAGAATAAAAAGGTTGTTGCGGTAATGGAGGCCGCAGTCTGTCAGGCCAGGAACAGTAAAATGGGGATTTCCTTGCAGTCATCCCCTGCCTCTGCGGCTCAATATCTGCAGACTTTCCATCTGTGTTTTAAAAAATCAGTCGTCGCTGCAGGGGCGGTGGAGTTCGCTGTAGCGATCATCGCAGGTGGAACGGTCGATGTCGATGAACTTGCCGATGACTACGCCTTTCTCGAAATCGATATCCGCCCGGGCAGGGTCGGCCCCATTCTTGATGATGGTCCGGTCCTGGTAGAGCTTGAGGGTATCGAGGGGTTTTTCCTTGTTGCGGCGGCCGTAATTGATCGGGCAGGGGGAGAGCACCTCGATGAACGAAAAACCTTTGCGGACAATGGCCTCGTTGATGGCAGTGGTCAGGTCTCGGGTATGGAGAATGGTCCAGCGGGCCACATAGGAAGCGCCGGCGGCATAGGCGAGCAGGGGCAGATTAAAGGGCGCATCCGGGTTGCCGAGCGGGGTGGTGGTGGATTTGGCCTTGTTGGGGGTAGTGGCCGCACATTGGCCGCCGGTCATGCCGTAGGTTAGGTTGTTGACGCAGATCACGGTCAAATCCATGTTGCGCCGGGCGGCATGGATAAAGTGGTTGCCGCCGATGGCGAACAGGTCGCCGTCTCCGGAAAACACGATCACCTTCAACTCCGGTTTAGCCATTTTGATGCCGCTGGCAAAGGGGATGGCTCGGCCGTGGGTGGTATGGAAGCTGTCGAGCTTGATATAGCCCGCAGCCCGGGCCGAGCAGCCGATGCCCGAAACCATGGTGAACTGGTTGTAGGGAATCCCCGTGGCCTTGATTGCGCTGAGGCAGGAGGAGAAAACTGTACCTATGCCGCAGCCCGGACACCAGATGTGGGGGATACGTTCGGTCCGGATCAGATCGTCCAGCGGGTGTTCCGGTTGTTTGGCCAACTTTTTCGGATTGGTGGTCATAAGGTTACGGCCTGGGTTGTTGAGTCGGTAGGGGAGGAACGCGGCGACATCGTGTGCCCACGCGGAATAACGACGGGCACAAACGGCATGCGCGCCCTGTAGGGAACTCTCGCTTAAAGCGCGCCAAATTTTTCCTGGATGCGTTCAATCACCTTGTCCGGGTGGATGATTTTGCCGCCGGCATGACCGACCAGATAGGCCGGGGCCTTGCCGCCGCTGCACCGCTCGACCTCGTAATGGATCTGGCCGAGGTTGATTTCCACGGTAATGAACCCTTTGACCCGACCGGCGATATCGCGGATCAGTTCTTCCGGGAAGGGCCAGACCGTCACCAGTCGCAGCAGACCGGCTTTGTAGCCCATTTTTCTGGCCTGATCAACGGCGGCCAAGCCGGTGCGCACCGAGATGCCGTAGCTGACGATGACAATGTCGGCATCGTCCATCAGATAATTTTCTATTTCGATGATATCTTCGAGATTATTACGAATTTTTCCTTTAATTCGCGCCATCATTGTTTCCTGGGCCTCGACGGTCATGGCCGGATAGCCGCGTTCATCGTGGGTCAGGCCGGTAACATGGATGTTATAGCCCTCGCCGATGGCTGGCATGGGAGCCACCCCGTTGGGGCCGGGTTCGTAGAGCCGGAAGCGGTCCTTGCGGCCGGTGGGCTTGGGGCGTGAAATCAGGTGGATCTGGTCGGCCTCGGGAATGACCACCTTTTCACTCATATGACCGACGATCTCATCAGCCATGATCAGCACTGGCACCCGGTATTTTTCGCTGAGGTTAAAGGCGCGGATAGTCTGGTAGAAACAGTCCTGCGGGGACGAGGGGGCCAGTGCAATCAGTTCGTAGTCTCCGTGCGAGCCCCAGCGGGCCTGCATCATGTCGCCTTGGCCAGTCTGGGTAGGCAGGCCGGTGGACGGCCCGGTCCGCTGAACATTGACGATCACGCAGGGGGTTTCGGTGCAGACCGCCAGACCGAGGTTTTCCATCATCAGACTGAAGCCGGGGCCCGAAGTGGCGGTCATGCTTTTGACCCCGGTCCAGGCGGCGCCGAGAATGGAGGCGATTGCGGCGATTTCATCCTCCATCTGGATAAAGGTGCCGCCGATATCGGGCAACCGTTCGGCCATGTGCTCGGCGATCTCGGTGGCCGGGGTGATCGGGTAGGCGCCAAAAAACAGGCATCCCGCCGCAATTGCACCTTCGGCGCAGGCGACATCGCCGGTGATATAGTGGTCGCCTGTCAAGACTGCTGGTTTCATAAAAGAGTCCTTGCTTACAAGATGGAATTATTTCTGGACAGCTGCTGGCGTAATTTCAACCGAATAGATAGCGAATTCGGGGCAGATGATTTCGCAGTAATGGCAGTTGACGCATTCGTCGAGCTTGGTCACAACCGGTGGATGGTAGCCTTTGCGGTTGAATTTGTCGGAGAACTTAAGAATGTCTTTGGGGCAGAATTCGATGCAGTAGCCACACCCTTTGCATCGATCGTCGATGATGCAGACCACCCCTTTGATAACCTGTATCTCCTGCGCATCCAGAGGTACTCGCCAAAATGCCATATTGCTTACCTGTGATGGGGTAAAAGTTTGGTTTGAATGAAGGAGGAAACCTGGAAAAAATTGGCTAACAACAGACGAAAGGGCTGTTGGTGGGCTCGCCTCGCACCCGATTGAATAAACTGAATAATCAAGCAAGTGTCAAGTCTCAAGCGGGATGTAACGTAAAAAAAACGAGACGCTGGGCGGTTTTTTCCACCGGTGTCTCGATTTCGTCCTCGAGGTCTCTGTTCGTTTCCAGCAATCTGTTTGGGGTTTATGAGAGGGAGCCGGCATCGGGGAAACGGTCTCTGGGAACCTAAAATTTTTAAAGAAGTTAGGTTTTTTCGTAGCGTACCAATGCAGTGACTGTCTAGGAGTCTGTCTGGTTATTTCCTATCCTCAACAGATGGGGATCTAGGTTTTCCGCCCTCCTTTCGCTGTACCCCTCCCCTGAAAGGCTCTCCGCCTGATTTGATGCTGACGGGTGTTTAATCTTGGATCCAGGTACTTTTGAAATCATCTCCAGGAGCTTGCCCATATTCTCAATCCGCGAAAGAATGTCTCGTTTTGAGACGGCCACTCGTTTCGTCATCTTTGCAAGCGATCAATAAAAGGTCTTTTTTGGATAATTCTGCCGCTGGCACCCTGTTTGTATAAGGATATCTTGGTTGGTACAGGGCGTAGAACTTTTTGGTATCGGATGAAAGGGCTTTACGTATTATTAATAACTGCAAAGAACCTCAATCCAACAAGCGCAACCATGCGTTAGGGGTACTCTGTTGCAGAACTGATAGACAAGGAGAAAATCCATGTTGCAACGAATGCGGATCAAAACACGGATGCTGCTTATTATTGGAGGAATCGTTCTCCTTTTTCTGGTGATGTCGTCGTTTACCTTCAATATCATCGGACAAACCCGCGATATGGTGGGTGATGAAATCGGGAAGGCTATGCTGGCGGATCAAAAGGCCAAACTTCAGGTCGCCAGTCACGCCATGGCTATCGCCCTTGGTGAGGCGGTTAAAAAAGCCGGTGCTTCTAACCCCGAAGAAATCAATGCCCTCATTCGGGCCATGGTCGATTCCATTCGCTTTGAAGATGACAAGTCAGGGTATTTCTTTGTCTACCAGGGAACGGTGAATGTGGCATTTCCGGTGAAGCAGGAAAGCGAAGGTAAGGACCTCGGTGATCTGAAGGATAAAAACGGAATCGCTGTAATCCGCGAACTGGCGCAGAAGGCAAATGGCGGCGGGGGCTACGTTGAATATATCTGGCCCAAACCGGGGGTCGGTGATGTCCCCAAGTTGAGCTATGCCGAGATGATTCCCGGCCTCAACCTCTGGGTGGGCACCGGGGTATATATGGACAACATCGAGAAAACCAACAGGGCCATCTCGGAAAATATGGACCGACTTTCCACTAAAAAGACGGTGCAGATGCTGGTCGTCGGCGGCCTCGTTTTTTTGGGGATCGTGCTGCTCAGTTCTTATATATCCCTGGGAATCAGTTCCGGCCTGCATAATTTAATCCGTAATTTTCGTGATGTCATCGAAGGTGATGGCGATCTGACCAAACGGATTACGGTGCGCTCCAAGGATGAACTCGGTGAGTTGGGTAGCCTGTTCAATGCCTTTCTGGGTAACCTGCAAGAGATGATCAGGAGGATCGCCGCCAATTCCCTGGCCGTCAACGATTCGGCTGATAGTCTGACTGTGCTCTCCGGTGAGGTCAACGAAAGAGCCCGTGAAACGTCGATGGTATCCAATAACGTTGCCGCCGGCGCGGAAGAGATGACCACCAATCTCAATGCGGTGGCAGCGGCTATGGAACAATCCTCGACTAACACGGCCATGGTCGCGGCCGCAGCCGAGGAGATGACTGCGACCATCACCGAAATTGCCACCAACGCCGACCGAGCCAGTGTAATGACCAAAGAGGCCGTCCAGCAGTCAGTTACAGCCTCGCAGCGGATGGCCGAACTTGGCGTGGCCGCTGCGGCCATCGGCAAGGTCACTGAAACTATTAACGACATTTCCGACCAGACCAACCTCCTGGCCTTGAACGCCACCATCGAGGCGGCCCGGGCCGGCGAATCGGGAAAAGGGTTCTCAGTGGTTGCTAATGAAATCAAGGAATTAGCCAAGCAGACCGCTGAGGCTACCCGACATATCAAAGTCCAGATCGAAGGCATGCAGTCGACCACCTCGGTGACTGTGGAAGAAATCAAGCGGATTTCCGAGATTATCAACCAGGTGAACGAACTGGTTGCCACTATTGCCACGGCCGTGGAGGAACAAAGTGCCGCAACCGGCGAAATTGCCGCCAATATTGCCCAAGCCTCCCAGGGGTTGCAGGAGGTCAACGAGAATGTCGGCCAAGGCTCAATGGTTGCAGGTGACATCACTGCGGACATCACCAAAGTGAGTGTTGCCGCCGAAGAAATCACCCATTCGAGTGATCAGGTCCGCGAACGGGCGGAACAGTTACAAGCTACAGCCGGAGAGCTCAAAGCCATCGTCAGTCGTTTTCGGATTTGAGTCCCTTATCCGGCCGCAGGAAGTATCCTGCGGCCGGATGCATCGTATACTCCCACTGTCCTAAGAGGAAAAAACGCCACCGGAAAGCCCGCAAGTCGCCTGGAGGTCATGCTGTTTTCTTCAGAAAGGATTTTCTTTCCTTGGAAAAAGGCGCAGTCGTTTCGCAGGATCGGTTCCCCGTGTCTGCGAGCAGCATCACGGCTTAAACAAATTTTGGCTACCCTCGCCGGTGATTATCCTGAATATCCAATTTTTCCGTAAATTCCTCAGGTTGGTTACAACATGCAACTTTTTTTCCACAGTTTTCATTGTGCGAAACATCGCAAGCCAGTTATGTTGGCGCAGTTTGTATGTTTAAACTTGTTGCCCTGCAATAACGAATTTCCCCAATTTTTTCTGTGCACTTACCCCAGGAAAACCTGCCATGCACGATCTGCAGATTACCCAGAACCTCACCATTGCCGCATCGGAGATCGAGATAACGCCTATCCGCGCTCAGGGGGCCGGAGGCCAGAACGTCAACAAGGTTTCCAATGCAGTCCACCTGCGTTTTGACGTAGGGAAATCCTCGCTGCCGGAGGCGTACAAACTCAGGCTCCTGGCCCTGCATGATCAACGCCTGACCGCCGACGGTGTGATCGTCATCAAGGCTCAGGAATTCAGGAGCCTTGAAAAGAACCGAGCGATGGCCTGTGAGCGATTGGTGGAGATGATCCGGGTGGCCGGAATCATCAGGAAAAAGCGGAAAGCCACCCGGCCGACCTTGGCGGCCAAAAAACGGAGGCTGGAAAGCAAAATTAAGCATGGGCAGACCAAATCTCTGCGGAAAAAGCTTAGCTGAAACCCCTCTCCTGCCGCTTGGCGGGTCGACTCGTTGCCGCACTCTGTGAAAATTCTTATGCAAATGAGTTCTTGTCACAATTGTTTTTTTGAGTCAAGATGCTTGGGCGTAATCATATAGAATTTTTTAGCATTTGGAGAGAGAGGATGAAAGATAAGATTATTCATCAGTGGAGAGATTGGGTCCTGGAATATGTCGAGGATGGCAAGTATGAACTGATCCATAAAGAAACCCTGACGGTTCGCACAATCCAGGCCAAAACCGACATGGACGCAGAAACGTTCGCGCAGCAGATTATTAAAAATGCGAAGGGCATACAACCCGTCGAACAGGCGGATGGCGTTGAATTGTAGCAACGGAGGTCGGGTACGACAGAATCACCGCCACCTGTAACGGCTATCATGCCAAAATCCGCGATAAAAAATAACAGAAAATTTCCCAGACCATCTGGCCCCTTTTTGTTGAAAGGGGCCAGGCGGTATTCTCAGTCGCCGGCCCCTGTTCCAAAATCAAGTTTTTTGTAAAGAACGATTTGGCGGAGGATTAACCGTGCCCCATAACGTTCGGCAGTAATACCCCTCGGTTATCCAAGCCTTCCAAAACGCTACCCACTGTAGCTCTTTATTGTATTACCCGATCAAAGACCTCTCCTCTGGCCATGCTTTTTTAGGCAGGATTTTTTTTCGGCGGTTTCCCCTCGGTTGGTTGCGCCGTTCACCCGTTGGTGCTCAATGGCGATCAACTCCGCATTGTCGCTTCTTCTTCGCAGTTTTTTTCAAGTGCAGCTTTTGGAATTCCATAAACTCCTCAAGACTGCTCTCTTCAGTAAATATTCTCATTATGCGACACGTAATCTTGTAATGAGACACATAGACGTTCTCTGGTAGTACTTATCAGCTTAATTTATAGGTGTTTTCATGTAATTATTATTTGGCGTAATATTTGCTTTACCGTTTTAGGTGAAGATATTGTTCCGCCCAAGAATCGGGCAACAAAGGAGAGCGTCAGGATCTGTTGTTATTATCTGTCGGTGTTTGGCAGAAATCCTGTTGGAATGGGGTGCTAATCTGGGATTTTGGCAAGGTTTCGGGTTGTTCTTCCCTTAGCTTTTTAGAGAGCTCTTGCCTCAAATCCTTCACCGTCTCGGAGACGTCCGGCTAAAGCTGCTGAAATAAAATAACCGTCCAGGCACAGTATGATGAGGAAAGATCAAGCGAACTGCTGCGACCGCTCAGGGTTCACCCTGGTGGAACTGATGATAGTCATCGGCATCATCGGGATTTTGGGGGCGGTGGCCTACCCTATGGTTGTCGTCACTTTACCCGGCTATCGGCTCCGGGCGGAGATGCGTGAGATGGTTATCAACTTCAAGCGAGCCAAGCTTGAGGCCGTGAAGAGCAACCGCAATGTGGTGCTCGCCTTTGCGCCTGGAGTGGGCTCACAGTCGGGTTCCTATCAGATTTTCGTAGATAACAATAATAATGGCGTCTTTGATGCGCAAATCGACCGCAATCTGGCTATTCAACCGATGCGCCAAAACGTTGTCTTAGTCAAGACAGGGTTCCCCGTTAATCGTACGAAGTACAATTCGCGCGGCATGGCGGCAATAAGCGGCAAGATCGAAATCAGGCGGGATGATGACCGAAAGCGCTATCGCCTGGTGCTGTCCTCGACCGGGGTTGTGCGGGTGGAAACCAGTACCGACGGTGGCGTGCATTGGACCGGGTAACAAGAATATGCAGACATGTCTCCCCCTTCCTGGCGTCAAGCGTCGGGTTCACGCTGATGGAGTTGATGATCGCCATGGCTTTGGGAGGCATAGTCATGACCGTGTTGATGACCACCTTTTTGTCACAGCATCAGGTCTACCTTGCACAGGATCAGGTGGTCGAGATGCAGCAGAACGCCAGGGTGGCCATGGATATGCTGGAGCAGGACATCCGCAGTGCGGGGTATGACCCCGACCATCTCGGAGCGGGAATCACGGTCGCCGATGCCAATACGTTTGCATTTACCCGCGATAACGAAGCCGGCAGGTTGCAAACCATCCGGTATGCTTTAATTGATGCCTTTGCCTCATTAGACCGTAGTGATGGCGTGATAGATGACTTGGGCCGAAGCGTGGACGGCGGGGGGTTGCAGCCCGTTGCCGAAAATATCAACCAACTCGAGTTTCGTTACCTTGATGTAAACGGTATCCTCACCACAGAATTGCGAAAGATTTGCTTCGTCCAAGTTTCGATGCTGGTGCAGTCGTCCCAGCGGGAAACAAAAATGCATCCAGGCCGTAACCTTTACGTTACTCCTTCCGGAGTGCATTGGCAGGCGCAGGTCGGATTTTGGAACGTGTATCTGACCACAACGCTCAACGGCCGCAACCTGGGGCTGTGATTATGGTCTGTCAGCGGCAAAAAGGATTTACCCTGGTCGAGGTGCTGATCGCCCTCATGGTGCTGACCATTGGTCTTTTGGCGGTTGCTTCAATGCAGACCCTTTCAGTAACCGGGAATTCCCAGGCTGTTCGGACAACCAAGGCGGCCATCTGGGCTGAAAATACCATGGAGACACTGATAAAACGCCCCTACCAACATGCCGATCTTCAAGATGTCGCTAATCCTGGTGTGGACGGCCTGAACTGTACCGATCTCGTCGGCACGCCACCCTGTTCAGCCGATGGCGGCCCTACTGTTCAAGGCAGTTTTACCGTGTTTTGGAACGTGGCGGACAATCACCCTGTTATTGGTTGTAAAATCATTCGAGTCCTGGTTCGGCGCAACCACACTGCACTCGAGCGGCCAAATGTAGTATTGGACTTTATAAAAATGGCACCGAATTAACATGGTCACACAGAAATCGCCGATGTTCCATGCAGGGCATCAGGAAGAAGGTTTTGTGCTGGTGTCAGCCCTGCTTTTTTTGCTGTTGCTGACCCTGATCGGGACATTCGGGCTCAACGCCACCAATATGGAAATCCAGATCAGCGGCAATGATCGCATCCGCAAGGAGATATTTTTCCAAGCCGACGGAGGGGCGCAACTTGGCCTCCGACTGCTTGAGGGAAATCTGGAAAACTTGGGGGCGTACACCGCCTTGAATTTGGGATTTTTGAGGGAATCAAACAACACCGTGTTGATTGATAATCCCTCCTTTGTAAATAATGAAGCCTTACGGTTGCCAACCGATACAGCCAGGGACATAGCCTATTTCCCCGCCGGGTTTGATCCCGCCGCAATTGATGCCCCCCACACCAATATAACGGTGCATTGTCAGGATGCCACGCCTTCTCCCGGCTCAAATCTTCAAATGGTGGGGTACCAAAACCATGCCGACAAGGGGGCACAGGTCAACTGCACGGTTTCCTCCCAGCATCTAGGTAGGGCGGGCAGTGAAGCGGTGGTGCAGGTCAACTGGATTCATGTGGCCGGTCTTGAGTCGGACGGTCGGTATTAATGATGGGCAGGATTGTTTTTTGCTCAAGAGGAAGAATGGAAAATGTTGGTAATATAGGCAACAGGCTGTTTTGGCTTGGCCTGTTGTTGGCCGGAATTTTTCCGCTGAGCACGTTTGCCGAGGTTTCCAGCGATCCCATGGTAAGGTTCAGCAGCGTGCCCCTCAATGTGACCGGCACCAATGTCACCCCCCTGGTCATGCTCAATGTTTCTCGAGACCACCAGCTTTCCACTAAAGCCTATACCGATTATGCTGATCTCGATGGCAACGGCATGCCGGAAACGACCTATACCGACGGGATCGATTACTATGGCTATTTTGACAGCAGAAAATGCTACGCTTATGCTACCAGTCCGGACAGGCGCTTTGTTCCGACCGCGCAGGCAACCGGACCATGTAAACACTATTGCTCCGGCCAATGGAGTGGAAATTTTCTGAACTGGGCGACCATGACGCGTATCGATGTGGTCCGGAAATTGTTGTATGGCGGCATGCGCGCCTTTGACTCAGGGGCCAGGACGGTGCTGGAGCGTCAGTATTTGCCCACCGATGCCCATGCTTTTGCCAAATATTACAATGGCTCCGACCTCGCCAGCTTAACCCCGTTTTCCGGGATAGCCGCTACGTCGCCTACCGCCTTCAGCAACACCTCCAACAGTATACCTGAGGGCGAGAAAACTTTAAGTTTTACCACCTCGCTCTCCGTGAGTCCCGGTGATCAAATCAAGGTTTTTCAAACCGGTTTCGAAACTGTCCATTGGATGATTGGTGGGGTAACCAAAGTTGACAACGGGACCGTCACTTTGCAAGTTCCCGAGGGCAGTTTTGCCGGTTCAGGAGTCACTTTAAAAGAATGGACCGTACGAAATTTGAGTCAGACAGGGATTACACTGTGCAATCTGACCCAAGGGGACCATTCCGGTAGTTCGGTCAATCAGTTTTCGGAAACCAATACCAATCTTCCCATTATTCGAGTGGCAAAGGGTAATTTTGCCCTATGGACTGCAAACGAGCGTTGGCAGGGTTCTTGGTCGGGCGAGCATTTTAACACGCAGTTGCGATTTATGGATGGCTTTGGCAGTAATGGCAACAAGGCATATCGCTCCGGCCTCCTTGCCAGTGCTGAAAATCCTTCTCAAACAATTCATGGTCTCGGTAATTCTGGTGCCACCCAGGGCGAATATGTGGCGCGGGTGGAGGCCTGCGTGCCAACGCTGCTTGGCCAGGAACAATGCAAATCATACGGCAGTAGTTTTAAACCAACCGGGCTTCTTCAGATGTATGGCGATACCGATCAACTTCATTTTGGTTTAATGACCGGGAGTTATGCTAAGAATATTTCCGGCGGCGTCTTGAGGAAAAATGTCACCACCTTTACCGATGAAGTGAATCGCGTAGACGGCACCTTTGTCGCAAGCGCCCATGGTATCGTCGATAATTTGAATAAACTGCGGATCACAGGGTATGACTACCACGCCGGCAGTTATGTCAGGCATGACGGTTGCGGGTATCAACAAACCGGTTTGACGCCTTCAGGCAGTGACGCCTCGAGTGGCCGTTTGAGAGGTCACATGGCAGGCGAGGGTAATTGCAGTTCCTGGGGCAATCCGATGGCTGAGATTTTTATGGAGTCTTTACGATATCTTGCCGGGAAAAAGGCAAGTGCTGATTTCATTTCCGCCTCGGGATCAGGCTCTAAGGACGCTATTCTGGGCCTGACGGTGGCCACCTGGTCCGACCCCTTGAACGCCACCAATTATTGCGCGCCACTGGAAGTGCTGAATTTCAATGCCGGTGTTTCCAGTTATGATAACGATCAACTGGCCGGCTTAGCCGACTTGCTGCCCTCTACCGCTGCTTCTACGGCGAAGAGCTTAACCGATGCTGTTGGATTGCAGGAAGGGCTGAATGTCGGGGCCTGGTTTATCGGCAGCAATGGCATCGCCAAAAATGAGTTGTGTTCTTCTAAATCGATCGGAGCCGGGTTGGGCTCGTTTATTGGTTTGTGCCCTGAAGCCCCAGGCCAGCAAGGGACCTATCTGCTATCTGGCCTCGCCCATTATGCTCATACCCATCATGTCCGTTCCGACCTGGTGGTGCCGCCCGCGCGTGCCGACTCCCGTGATCTTACGGTCAGCACCTATGGCGTTGCCCTGACAACCAATGTGCCTCAGATCGAAGTCCAGGTAGGCGGAAAAAAGGTTAAGCTTCTGCCGGCCTATCGGCTGGATGTCTCATCGAACGGCGCGGGCCCTTTTGGTGGCGGTGCTCTGGTGGATTTCAAAATCATCGAGCAGACCCCAACTCACGGTAAGTTTTACGTCAACTGGGAAGACAGTGCGATGGGGGGTGACTATGACCAGGATTTATCGGGCGTTCTTGAATATGTGGTCAGCGGCAATACCATTACGATCACCACCGATGCAGTGGCAGCCTCCACCAGGAACGGTCAAGGCTTCGGCTATGTCATCAGCGGCACCAATAACGATGGCGTCCATTTTCATTCCGGCATTGCCGATTTTGATTTTGTTGACCCGACCGGGGTAACTGGTTGCAGCAACTGCGTGGTCACTGATCTGCCGACCTCGGTCACCTATACGGCAACCAGTACTGCCGCTGATCTCTTGCAGGATCCCCTCTGGTATGCGTCCAAATACGGGGGGTTTGTCGACAGTAATGCCAACAATCTCCCCGATATTCCGTCTGAATGGGATAAAATGAACAACCGCGATGGGAGCGTCGGAGGCGATGGGCTTCCCGACAACTTTTTTTTTGCTAGCAATCCCCTGCAGTTGGAACACTCTTTAAATCAGACATTATTCACCATTCTCCAACGGGCCTCATCCGGGACCGCTGTCGTCGTGGTATCCAAAAATGTCAACGGTACCGGTGCGTTGTACCAGGCCTATTATGAACCCCGTCGCCAAGACAGTCTTGGTAATGAGGCCACCTGGATCGGCACGGTGCAAGCGCTCTGGCTAGATAGTTTTGGCTATCTCCGGGAAGATGATGGCAATGCCCGGTTGGATGGATACAACACCGACAAGGTGATCCAGTTGTTTTATGATGATACTAAAAATAAAACCCGGGTTCGTCGTTTTACCAGTATCAAGGATGATGCGTTTACTCCTTATTCCATGCAAGGGCGAGTCATCGCCACCAGTATTGGAAACTTGCGCTTTACCGTCGATGCAATAGGAGGCTACTCCGGGAGTGGTCCCTTTAGCGAATGGACTGTTTCCAATCTAACCACCGGCGAAACCGGGCACAGCACCGATGCCTCCACCTTGGCGGCAGCGACCAACTCCGCGCCAGCCACCAGCACTTTTGCCGTAACCCCTGACACGATGCAGTTTCGAACCGGCGATACAGTAAAGGTCGTACACGCTGCCTCGACTATCCTTGAGTTGGAGGAGGTTGGCGCCCTATGGAATGCCCGGGAGCAGTTGAGCAGGATTGTGCAAACTGAAAGCCAAAGGCCGTTTACGGCTCCGGCTGAAACCGGACGATTTATCAAGACCTGGCTTGATGGCAAGGGGGATGGTATATTCAACGGCGTTGTGGATCCCGGCGAATTTGTTGATTTTACCAGAACAGCCGTGCCGCCTGCTAAATTCGGTTTTTTCAATCTGGCAACCAAGCCTGAAATGGAAAACCTGATCGACTACATCCGGGGCAAGGAGATTGACGGTTATCGGCGACGCACGATTGATTATGAGGAGAATAAAATCGCTCAGGTGCAGCGTCTGGGGGATATTGTAAATTCCACCCCGACGGTGGTGGGAGTGCCCCAGGAAGGCTTTCATATGCTGTATAAAGATGCGTCCTATGCGGCGTTCAAGCGGCAATATGCACAGAGGCGGCAGGTGGTCTATGTTGGCAGCAATGACGGGATGCTGCATGCGTTTAATGGCGGTTTTTATGATGGTAATCGACAGGCTTTCCTTGAGTTTGGAAATAAATACGATGGAGTGACCCCCGCCACCCCTCATCCGTTAGGCTCCGAGATATGGGCTTATGTGCCAATGAATCTGCTGCCCCATCTCAAATGGCTCGCGACACCGCAGTACACCCATGTCTCTTACGTCGACGGCAAGCCGCTGGTGTTTGATGCCAAGATATTTGATTCGACCGACCCGGATCATCCCGGGGGGTGGGGCACAGTTCTGGTGGTCGGCATGCGGTTTGGCGGTGGCGCAATGACTATCGATACGGCTGCTGACGGCTTGTCTTCCGGGGATGCCAACCCCGATGACAATAGGGTTTTCAGTTCGGCCTATATGATCATGGATATCACCAATCCTGAGGTCGAGCCACATTTGCTGGCCGAAATGCAGGTACCCGACAGCAGTTTCAGCACCTCCCATCCAGCGGTTTTGACCGTGAAAGATAGCAACCCCGCACGAGATGCCAATAAATGGTTGCTGACCTTCGGTTCCGGCCCCAGTAATCCGGAGGGATTGACTACTGCCGCCAGCACGACTTCGGCCAAGTTTTATGTCTTTGATTTAGGAGAAATCGCCTACCCCGGCACCAGTGCTGCCAGTCTCCCCGCCAATGTCGGAGCGGCTACCTGCGTACGTCAGAGTGTTGGAACGGGAGGGCGGATGAAGATACTCTCCTGTGATACCGGCGTTGATTCAAGTTTTGTCGGTGATGCGATCGCGGTTGATCGGGATCTCGATTACAAGGCCGAGGGGGTGTATTTTGGCATCGTCGGTGATGGGCTTGCCAACCGCGGCCAGGTGATGCGTCTAGGCATTAATGAAAACCCTGATCCGGCATCCTGGACTGGTCCGGTAACCCTTGTGCAAACCTCGCAACCCGTGGTGGCCAGCGTCATGTCGGGTGTTGATGAAACCGGTCAGAACTGGATTTTTTTTGGCACCGGGCGGTATTTATCCAGGGTTGATCAGCAAAGCACCACGACGCAAACTCTCTACGGGATAAAAGAACCAGCAGATGGATCGATGGTTGCTAAAAACAGCTTGGTCGATGTTAGCGCAGCCCAGGTTGAAACCAATGGCAGGCTGCACGGGGTGACGGATGCATCCGGGATGTCCATCGCCACTGTCGATGCTTTGGAGGCAGAAATCTCAAAACCGGCTCAAGGCGGCTGGCTGCTAAATTTACTTCCTATCCAGGGGGAAGAAGGTACCGCACCGGCCACGAGGGTTCTCGATTTCTCGCCCCTGAAAGGGGGTGTTTTATTTACCTCGGCCTACCAGCCGGGTGTCGATCTTTGCATGGGGGAAGGTTCCAGTCGATTGTATGGTTTGTTCTATAAAACCGGAACGCCGTATGCTGATCCACCGATTTTCGGCACAAAATCCATGAGCACAAAAATTATCACCACGGAAACTGTCACCACGAAAACCATAGCGAGATCTTTTATAGAGTTAGGTGTTGGTTTAGCGGCCCCGCCGGCCTTGCACAGCGGGGTGAGTGCAGGGCCTGAAGCGGTCAGCGTGTTTATCCAGCAGTCCACCGGCGGCGTTGTTCGAGCAGAGGCCAAAACCGTGTTCGGGGTCCGCAGCAGGCTGGATTCATGGAGAGAGGTCAGGGATGGGGGGCGATGAGTTGGCGGGACACCGTGAAATTTTGACTTAGGGCCTGTCAGCAAATGACTTGAACAAAATTGCGACCAAGCCCTTACGCCTTTTCCCCACCCCCGAAACCGGGCAGTTCCGGAGGGATGAGCACCGGTTTTTTAGGAGTGCCGGTGATGTCGGTGACCCGGCGGACAGTGCGGTTGGCGATCCGTTTGCCCTTGGCGCTGGCCCCTTTGATCAGGTAGTCGTCGAGCTCGATTTCCACGGCGTTGTGCTTGGCCCGGGCCGACGGCGCCAGGCTGGCACGCACCCGCAAGCCCTCCTTGCCTAGGCGCAGCAGGAGGATGGTGGAGCGTTTGTCCTCTTCAAACAGGCGGTATTCGCGGTTGAGGATGAACTTCGGGGTGACGAATCGTTTGGCATAGGCCAGATTTTCAGGGCCGTGGCGATAAATCAGGTTGAATACCAATTCACTCCGCACCACCCCCATCCAATACAACTCCGGACCGACAAAGAGTTTGTCGGGTACCGGCACCACCTTGTAGAGGCCGTCCTTGAAGATCAGCAGCACACGGTCGTATTCAGAACAACAGACTTCAAGATCATGGGGCTGTTCCTCGGTCTTGATCCGGTGACCGATGAAGCCGCTTTCCCGATGATAGACGACATGAAGATTGGAAAGCGCCGCTGAGCGGGCATCGATTTCGTCAAAGGCGCGCAGTTCGCTGTGGCGGGGAAACAAAGGGCCGTACTTGCCCAGCAGCGCCGAAATCGAGCTGATGGTAAAGCCGACCATGTCGGTAAGGTACGCTTTGATCTGAGCGATGGCCTTTTCAATCTCCCGGATTTCTTTTTCCTGGCGGTTGATATCAAAGCGGGAGATGCGGCGAATCTTGATTTCCAGCAGTCGTTCCACGTCCTCGGTGGTGATTTTGCGTTGCAATTCCTCGGCAAAGGGCGTCAAAGCCTGGCGGATGGTGCTGACCACCGCCTTGTAATTGATTTTCTCCTCGATCTCCTTGTATAGCCGTTCTTCGATGAAGATCTGTTCGAGCTTGCGGGCATGCCATCGTTCTTCCAGCCGTCCCAGTTCGATGTTCAGTTCACGCTCTAGGTTTTTGACTAGCTGGTCGGTATTGCGCTTTAGGACTTCCTCCACCTCCATCTGTCGCGGCATATTTTCGACAATGGTCACCAGGCTGGGGGAGACGCTCAATTCGCAGTCGGTGAAGGCATAGAGGGCGTCGATGGTCTCTTCGGCGAGCACGCCGCGGGCGAGTTTGATCTCGACCTCGACCTTCTCGGCGGTGTAATCGTTGATCGAGGCGATTTTGAGTTTGCCGGCCTTGGCTGCCTTCTCGATGGACTCGATCAGCGATTGCGTGGTGATGTTATAGGGCAACTCGGTGACCACGATGGTCTTGGCGTCCGGCTGCTCCAGTTTTACCCGGCAATTGATGCGGCCGTTGCCGTGGTTGTAGTCGGCGGCATCGATGATGCCACCCCGAGGAAAATCGGGGTACAAGGTGATTTCCTGACCACGGAGATAATCGATCTGGGCCTGGAGCAGTTCCGAGAAATTATGGGGCATGATTTTGGTGGCCATGCCCACCGCAATCCCTTCGGCGCCGAGCAGCAGGAGCAGCGGGATCTTGGCCGGCAGGCTCACCGGTTCCTGCATGCGGCCGTCGTAGGAATCGACGAATTCGGTCAGATCTTTGTTGAACAGGGCCTCGCGGGCCAGCGGCGACAGACGGCATTCGATATAGCGGGCAGCCGAGGCCTGATCGCCGGTGAAGATATTGCCGAAGTTGCCCTGGCGGTCAATCAGAAAACCTTTGTTGGCCAGGTTGACCAAGGCGGCGAAGATCGATTGATCGCCGTGGGGATGGAGTTTCATGGTCTCACCGACCACGTTGGCCACTTTATGATAGCGGCCGTCGTCCATGTTGTGCAGGGTCTGGAGCAAGCGCCGTTGTACCGGTTTGAGGCCGTCATCCACGTCCGGGATGGCACGTTCGCGGATGACATACGAGGTGTAATCGAGGAAATTGGTATCAAACAACTGATGCAGCTTACCGCGCTGCCGCTCTCCCGTCTCGCTCATACCGGCCTCAAAATCAGATGCTCCATGATGTACTGCTTGCGCTCTGGCGTGTTTTTGCCCATGTAGAATTTCAGCACCCGGCTGACTTCGCTGAGACTGTCGATCCGCACTTGCTTAAGGCGCATGTCGGCACCGATGAACTGCTTGAACTCGGGCGGCGAAATCTCGCCCAGCCCCTTGAAGCGGGTCATCTCGATACTGCGGTCGGCCTTGCTCTTGCCTTTGAGGGCGACGATGGCCTCTTCCATATCCTGATCGGAATAGCAGTAAAAGGTCTTTTCTTTGTTGCGCACCCGGAAAAGGGGAGTTTCCAGAATGTAGACCCGCTCATGTTTGATCAGGGGCTCGAAGTAGTGGAGGAAGAAGGTGAGCAGCAGGTTGCGGATATGGAGGCCGTCGACGTCGGCGTCGGTGGCGAGGATGACCTTGTCGAAGCGGAGGCTGGCAATCGAGTCCTCGATATCCAGGGCCTGCATCAGCGAGTACATCTCTTCGTTTTTGTAGAGCACGTCCAGCCGTTGTCCCAGGACATTCATCGGCTTGCCCTTGAGGGAAAAGACCGCCTGGGTCATGGGATCGCGGCTGCTGACGATTGAGCCGGCTGCAGACTGCCCTTCGGTGATGAACAGCATGTTCTCGCGGCCCTCCTTGGAAACATTACCGCGGGAGGGATGATACTTGCAGTCCTTGAGCTGGGGAATCTTGAAAGCTATTTTCTTGGCCTTGGCCTTGGCGTCGCGGCGCACCGACTGCAATTCGCGCCGTATCCGTTCGTTGCGCTGGACTTTGTCAACAAAGACCTCGGCTGTTTCCGGGTGCTTGTAGAGTTGGGTGGCAACCGCATCCTTGACGGTATTGACGATACCGGCGCGGATATCGGTGTTGCCGAGCTTGTTTTTGGTCTGCGACTCGAACACCGGATCCTGGACCTTGACCGCCAGGATGCCGACAATGCCGTCGCGAACATCGAGTCCGTTGAATTTTTTGCCGGTGAATTCGTTGATGCCTTTGAGGATGCCCTCGCGGAAGGCGGAGAGATGGGTACCGCCTTCGCTGGTGTAGGTGCCGTTGACGAACGAAAAATAGGATTCGCCGTAGTCGTCGGTATGGGTGAAGGCAAATTCGAGGGCCTTGTCGGCAAAATGGATCGGCGGGTAGATCCGCTCGCTGCTGACCTCGCGATCGAGCAGATCCAGCAGCCCGTTTTTGGAGAAATAGAGTTCGCCGTCGAGGTGAAGACTCAAGCCCGCATTGAGATAGGCGTAACGCCAGAGCCGCTGGTCCACGTACTGCGGGTCATATCGGTAGCCCGGGAAGAGGTGCTCGTCCGGAAGAAATTCCACCAAGGTGCCGTTCTTTTCCTTGGTTTCGCCTTCCTCCTCGTGTTGGAGAACGCCTCGGATGAAAACCGCCTTTTTGTAGCAGCCGTCGCGGAAAGCAAAGACGGTGAAGCTGCTGGACAGGGCATTGACCGCCTTGGTGCCCACCCCGTTAAGGCCCACGGAAAACTGAAAGACTTCGGTATTGTACTTAGCGCCGGTGTTGATCACCGAAACGCATTCGACCACTTTGCCCAGGGGGATGCCGCGGCCGAAATCGCGGACTCGGCAGAGGCCGGTTTCGTTAATGGCGATATCGATCCGTTTGCCGCAGCCCATGATGAATTCGTCGACCGCGTTATCCAGGATCTCTTTCAGCAGAATATAGATGCCGTCGTCCGGATGCGAACCATCGCCAAGGCGGCCGATATACATACCCGGCCGCTTGCGGATATGCTCGAGCGAACTGAGGGTTTTGATTTTGGATTCGTCGTACTGATGGGCTGTCATGGACGGTTTCGGTTGCTGTTAAAGGAGTGATTGGAACGGTTATCCGGGATGAAAGGATCGGCGGGCGCACTGTACTTGCCTCGTCCCTGCAAGTCAAAGGATAAGCGAGAATCCATTCCGGGTCGGGCCATGGAAGCTCACTCCATCATGTGGACCCGTTCGCAATCCGGACAAATCCAGGTCGGGCCGTTGCTGATCCCCCACTTGTTCTCCTCAAAGCAGTCGGGGCAGATCTGAAAACCGCAGCCGCAGTTCCAGCAGAAGGGCTTTTCCTGTTTGCAGCAGTGGCAGCGGAACTCTTTTTTTGCCCGGCGCGGACGTTTCGGTTTGGTAGCATCGGTGGTCATCGGTTCACTCGCTCCGTGGCGGCTGGAGTTCTTGTTCCATCCAGGCCAGATAGCTCTCCGCCCCGGCGATCACCGGTACGGCTAGAATCTCCGGCACCTGGTAGGGATGCATGGCTCGGATGGCCCGGCAAAGCTCGGGAAAGAGGTCGTGCCGCGATTTAATGGTGCAGACGAGCTCTTCGCCCTGTTCGATTTTTCCCTGCCAGCGATACAGCGAACTGCAGGGGGCAATCTGGACGCAGGCGGCCAGGCGCTGTTCCAGCAGGCTGGTTGCCAGTTGTTCCGCACTGGCTCGGTCGGCCACGGTGGTGACCACCTGGATGTAGGATGGCATCGGTTGCTCCATGAAAAACGGGCCATATACCAACACGGCCCAGCTCGGGGTGGAATATTTTTGCAAATTGGAATATCTTACCAGTGCTTTTGAAAAAATCAATTCTCTGCTTCCTTCTCTAACTGTTCAGACAGGTGATTCTATGCTTTTTGCCGTCGATGTCGGAAACTCCCATACCGTGAGCGGTATCTATGAAAACGGCCAATTGATCGGCAACTGGCGGTTCCAGTCCCGCCAGGATCGGACCGCCGACGAATTGGCGATCCGCTACCACGGGCTGTTCCAGATGGTCGGCATCAATCCGGAGCGGATCACCGGTTTCATCGTAGCCTCGGTGGTGCCGACTTTGGAAACCAGTTGGCTCCATTTTGCCCGGAGCTATCTGACCAAGCTCAAGCAGCCGCCGCTCGCGGTCAGCCATACCCTCAAATTCGGGATGAAGATCGCCACGGAAAACCCGGCGGAGGTCGGTGCCGACCGCATCGTCAACGCCGTGGCGGCCTGGGATCGTTTCCACAGTCCGTTGATCGTCATCGATTTCGGCACGGCCATCACCTTTGACTGCGTCAACGGCGAGCCGGCCTATGTCGGCGGCACCATACATCCGGGCATCGGCATTTCACTCGACGCCCTGGCCACCCGCACCGCCAAGCTGCCGCGACTCGATATCGACGTCACCCCGGACCATCCTATCGGCACCACCACGGTCAAGGCCATCCATTCCGGGATGCTCTACGGGTTCGGTGGTCTGGTCGACCGGATGGTGGAAGTGCTGAGCAAACAGCTGACCCCGGACCAGGAGCGAGCCCGGACTATTGCCACCGGCGGTATGGCGGAATTGATTAAGCCTTACAGTCAGTCTATCGACGAGATCGACACCGAGTTGACCCTCACCGGTCTGCAACTCATCTACCGCATGAACAGCAAAGACCATGGGTAAACGACCAATCCTGCCGCCCCGGCTGAAGCGAGGGGACACCATCGGGTTGCTCTGCCCGGCCGGGCCGGTCCGCGAGATGGAGCATCTCTATGCGGGCGTCCGCTTGATCAAAGACCTGGGGTTTAAGGTGAAGATTCAGGGGGCTGCCGAACCGAGGCAGGGCTATCTCGCCGACAGCGATGCTCAGCGGGCGGGTAACCTCCATGCCCTCTGGGCCGACGAGGAGGTCAAGGCGGTGCTGGCGATCCGGGGCGGGTTCGGCTGCCTGCGCCTGATGGAGCTGCTGGACATGGATCTGTTCAAGGATCACCCCAAATTCCTCATTGGTTTTAGCGATGTCACCGTGCTGCTCAACGGCCTGCTGCAGCAGGCCGGGCTGGTGTCGCTCCACGGGCCGGTGGCGACCTCGCTGGCCCGGAGCGATGAGGCGAGCGTCGCCTCGCTCTTTACCCTGCTCACCGGCAATTTTTCCGAGCGCATCCGACCCAAGGGGATGGAGATTTTGCGGCCCGGGACCGGCAGGGGGCAGTTGATCGGCGGTAATCTGACCACCTTGGTGCATTTGCTGGCCACCCCCTGGGATCGGGATTGGGACGGCTGCCTCCTGCTGCTTGAAGACACCAATGAGCCCATGTACCGCTTGGACCGGATGTTGACCCAACTGGCCCTGGCCGGACGACTGGAACGACTGGCCGGGCTGCTGCTCGGCACCTTTGATGCGGGCAGCAACGATCAGGTGGCCACGTTGCGTCTCCAGGAAGAGGTCTGGGCGCGGGTCATGGAACTGGCCGGACCGGGGTATCCGATCTGGGCCGCTTTTCCCTCAGGTCACCAGGAAAAAAATTTGACCTTGCCTATCGGCATGGAGGCAATCATGGAATCCGCCAGCGGCACCCTCAGGTTGTTGCCCGATTCGGTTGAGATGATCTGAACCAGGGGCGATTGATCATGTTCAAGCGTTCCCTGCTGACGTTTTTTGCCCTGCTGCTTTTGGCGAGCGTCTCTCTGGTCAGCCTGTGGCCATTGTTCGCGCTCAAAGATTCCCTCGAGCCGTCGACCTTACTGCTGGTTTGCTGTCTCTGGGGGGCGGGGGCGGCCTTGTCGTTTCTGGTCGCTTTGAGGCTGCTTATCAGCAAAATATGGGTGTTCCGTGGAACCGGCGAACCGGCCACCCTGGAGCACCTCCAGGAACTGCTGCTCGGCATCAACGACACCCAGGGGCCGGTGCAGGTGATCCGCAAGGGGCAGCGACTCGTCTTTACCTGGCGATATCATGAGTTGCAGTGGTGTGAGCGGTTCAGCCGCCTGAGCCTTAATCGGCTCTATGAGCTGCATTGCCGGTTTGATCCCGACACCCGCACCGTCTTGCTGCTTGATCGCATGCGCACTGCTGATTTTCTGATCTGTCCCGACCAGGTCAAAATCGGTTGGCTCCGCATTCCGTTGCCTTTGTTCAGGGTGCGGCCAAGGCGCTTGGGGACCATCGCGCAATATGCGACCCTTGGCCCGGAGGCCTACCAGTTCCATCCCCGTGAGATCAAGGCGCCGGTGATGGGAACCCTTCTAGCCAGCGGTTGGAACGTCAGGTTCCGCCTCTTTTGACGGGATTCCCGTTTGCCTTGCGTCAACTGTGACGGAATCCTTTCGGGTTCTTTTCTTGTGAACTGCTAATTCAACGATTAGCAGTTGTCTGGGACACCTCGTGTTCACTCCGCATACCAATCGACCACCTCTTTCCAGTGTATCGCCTGATGAATAAAAGAAATATTTTGTCAAAGCCTTCGAGAGCGGCGATAAGAATAACCCTCCTGTATCTCGGGTTTTCCATTTTGTGGATCTGTTTTTCAGATTGGGCAGTTTTATTTTTCATTAAGAATGCCGAGCTGTTGAATCATTTCCAGGCCGGTAAAGGGTGGTTTTATGTGACCATCACTGCGCTGGTCATCTTCCTGCTGCTTGAAAAAGAGATCAGACGGTATGAAATGGCCGCAGAAGCATTGCGGGCCAGCGAGAATTACCTGGGCAGTATTTTTCGGGCCGCTCCCATCGGCATAGGGGTGGTCAGTGATCGGATCTTTCGCACGGTCAATGACCGGATCGGCTCGATGACCGGTTACCGTCAAGAGGAACTGATCGGCCAAAATTCCCGGATGTTGTATTGCAGCGATGCCGAATATATCGCCGTCGGCACCGAAAAATATCTTCAGATCGGCATACACGGAACCGGCACGGTGGAGACGCGCTGGCAACGCAAAGACGGTCAATTCATTGATGTCCTCTTGAGTTCTACCCCCATCAATCCTCTTGATCTTGGGGCAGGGGTGACCTTTACCGCTCTCGACATCACCGCCTCGAAAAAGGCGGAAGCCGCGCTCCGGGAAAGCGAAGAACGCTATCGCGGCCTGATCGAACTGGCCGTGGATGGCATTCTTCTTGGCAGCCATGAAGGCGTCATCATCGATGCCAACCAGCATATGTGCACCATGATCGCCATGGAGCGGGAGGATATAATCGGCAGGCATATCAGTGCCTTGCCCTTTATCCCTGAGAGTATTGAAAAAACGCCCTTTCGTTTTGATTTGCTCCAAAAGGGCGAAGCCGTCATCAGCGAACGGACGCTGACCCGACCAGATGGAGTCGCCATATCTTTTGAAATGCGAACCAAGATGATGCCGGATGGCACCTATCAATCGATCTATAGAGACATCACGGAGCGTAAGCGGGTGGAAAATGCCCTCCGGGAAAGCGAGGAAAAATTTGCCCTGGCCTTTACCGCCAGTCCCGATGCCGTCAATATCAATCGCCTTGCAGACGGTTTGTATGTGGAGATCAATAAAGGCTTTACCGATTTGACCGGCTTTACCGGCGAAGATGTCTACAGCCGGACCTCGTCGGAAATCAATATATGGTGTGATTCTGCCGACCGGCAACGGTTAGTCAAGAGCCTTGGAGAAAACGGGTACTGCGATAATCTCGAGGCCAGGTTTCGCCGGAAAGACGGCAGCCTTGCCACCGGATTGATGTCCGCCCGGATGATCGTCTTGAACCATGTGCCCCATATTATATCGATAACCCGCGACATCACTCAGCGTAAACAGGATGAGGCCGATCGTGAACGGTTGAAGGTCGCCATCGAGCATGCCGGCGAAGCCATTGTGATCACCGATGCCCAGGGGAATATTCAGTATGCCAATCCAGCCTTTGAGCATGTAACCGGTTACACGTTTAAGGAAGCGCACCTGCAAAACCCGCGCATTTTGAAGAGCGGTCTCCATGGCGAGGCCTTTTTCACCGAACTGTGGAACACCATCTCCAGTGGCCGGACTTGGACGGGACGTCTGATTAACAAGAATAAATTCGGTACATTGTATACGGAAGAAGCGACCATTTCCCCTGTTTTTGATGCCGAGGGGAGGATCGTCAATTATGTGGCGATTAAGCGCGATATTACGGCCCAACTCAAACTTGAAGATCAATTTCTGCAAGCCCAGAAAATGGAATCGGTCGGTCGGTTAACCGGTGGGGTTGCCCATGATTTCAACAATATCCTCGCCGTGATCATCGGGTACACCGAAATAGCCATGGATTTAGTCGATCCGTCCCAGCGTCTGCATTCCCATCTGGAAAAAATCTACGAGGCAGCAGAACGATCCGCCGATATTGTCCGGCAGTTGCTGGCGTTCTCCCGTAAGCAAACTATTACCCCCAAAGTGCTTGATCTCAACAGTTCGGTGTCCGGTCTGCTGAAAATGCTCCATCGATTGATCGGCGAAGATATTGTACTGGCCTGGATGCCCGCCCCGGATCTTTCCCCTGTTAAAATGGATCCGGCCCAGATCGATCAGATCCTGGTGAATCTGTGTGTCAATGCTCGAGATGCCATCAATGAAATCGGTAAGATTACCATTGCAACCCAAGGCGTCAGTCTTGATGAAAACGTCTGTGGCGAGAACCTTGATTGCATCCCCGGTACATATGCGGTGCTTTCGGTTAGCGACACCGGTTGCGGTATGGAACAGGCGGTGATTGATAAAATTTTCGAGCCTTTTTTCACCACCAAAGAATTGCTTGGTACCGGTCTTGGCCTGTCAACGGTGTACGGTATCGTTAAACAGAACAATGGGTTTATCCGTGTTGCCAGCGCACCCGGCGAAGGCGCGACTTTTAAGGTCTACCTGCCTATCCATGCAGATGCAGAGGTTCGGAGCAAGGAGGCTTTCGATAAAAGCCCTGCCATGAGTCGGGGAGAAACCCTGTTTCTGGTGGAAGATGATAAACTGATCCTGGAGATGAGCAGCGTCATGCTGGAAAAATTGGGCTACCGGGTGCTGGCCGCGGACAGCCCAAGGGAAGCCCTGCGGTTGGCTGCCGAGCATACCGGTCGGATAGAATTGCTGATCACCGATGTGATCATGCCCGAGATGAACGGCAAGGAATTATCCAAGCAATTACTGGCGCTGCATCCGGAGCTCAAACTGCTCTACATGTCTGGTTATACGGCCGATGTCATCGCCCACCACGGGGTACTGGATCAAGGCGTTCACTTTTTGCAAAAACCATTCTTGCACAATGATCTCTCCGTCAAGGTCAGAGAGGTGCTGGATGAACAAGGTGCGTGATAAACAACCGATCATTCCCGCCTTCTTATCTTTTTAAATAGTTTAAATATCTATTTAATATTTAAAATATCTTTATTTTATTTTGGGAGACCAGGGACTATTATCAAATTTACAGGTAAGCGTCTGACGTGGTTCAACGGCCGTTTTTTCCTGAAAAACTTGGCAATTCTTCAGGAGCAGTCGGGGATGGCCCAACAGGAGAAACGGTCAGGACTCGTCTGGAATCGTACGATGCCCCTGAACAAGGAAAAGATGTAACGTTTCAGCTGTCTAGTCTGTCAGTGCTTAGCCTGTCAGCAAAGGTGCATTCCATTCAGTTCCCGTCGCCGAAAAGGGATCGATGTCGACTGCACACCGAGAGGAGGCTGCAATGTTCTCTTCAGGATCATTATACTGCCAGTCTAACGGAAGGCCTGCTGCGCTGAGGCCTTCCCGTCCGCCATTGCCCCTATCCGCAGTACCCTTTATCCGCCCAATACCATTACACGTTTTGATGCTGCGAGCCTGTCTCGTCCTGATAACGGGTATCGCCATGTTAAACCTCGCCTACGCCGAAACACCGAAGTCCCCGGATTTGCAGACGGCGATTGCCGCGATCGGCCCCACACCTGAGTCCTTGTTCGTTCATGTTCGAGATCGAATCAAGCCAAGTCTCAACCGCCTCGCGCTCCAAAGCCCAACCCAGGTCCTCGTCAGCGGCTACGGAAACACGTTAGAACGCGCCCGCCTGCTGGCCGCTCTGCTGACAGCGGCGGGCCATCCGATCCGCTTCCAAACCTGCCTCCTAGACGATGAGAAGGCAGGCGTTTTGATTCAGGCGGCCATGTCTTCAGCCGGCAAAGTGCGAAATTGGCCGGCCGAGGTGCCTTTATCCAGGCCGGCTGCAGACCGGGGCTTGATTGAAGGCGTGCGCCTGCATACCTGGGTGCAGGTATTGTCAGGGGAGCGCTGGCTGAATCTGGACCCAGCATTTCCTGGAGCAACACCGGGTATGCGACCTGCTGCAGCGACAGCCACATTTTACCGCTTTTCTGAGGCCCGACTGCCGAGGTTGGAGCTCACTTTGGAATACAACCGCGTTGCTACGCCCGCCGAGTTCGAGGAATTGATCTGGTGGGAGGGCCCACTCGAGGCAGTTGCCGATCAGCCGCTTTCGCTGCGTATCTATCCACGCATCACGGTTATGAAAGCTGGCGAACAAGGTGATCTGGACCCGGCCCGGAAACTGGTTGATCCGCTGGCCGGTGGGGATGAAAAGACGGTCTCGCCGGTCACGGTCACGACCTGGCAGGCTACTCTGTGGCTTGGTGATCAAATGCTCATTAGCGATCAACTGGCCGATCTCGCGGCGGCAGAGAACAGACTCTGTTCCCTGCGGTTGCGCGCCCGGATTATTTTTGCCGAAGATGACATTCTCGAAGACCTGCGCGTGTTGGCCGAGGTTAATGAGGCCGGAAAGTTGCCGCTCTTTCAGCGTCATTCGTTGCTTTTTGCGACGTCTGCTTTTAACCCGGTGGCATTGCAGCAATGGTTATTGAGCCATCCCCCGGCTCAGCGCGCCGCAGCACACCAAGAGAGCGAGCGCATCCGCTATCATCTTACAGAAACGGGTACCGCGTCATCCTCTCTGCTGGACGCCTCGCTGGGCGCTGAGCAAATGCTCGGCGGTTACAGCGGCCATTTACTGAATCTAGCCTACTGTGTTGTATCGGACCAGATGTCTGCCGATCTGGCCAACCGGCTGGGCGTTTACGCCTATTTCGACCACCCACGCCTGATCATTACCAGTGTCTTCACCGAAGCGGATAACCGTCAGCGGATTATGCTCGATCTGCGTCGTGATCGGCAGCCAGCCGTCGCACTTCCGGGACAAGCGCAGCGCATCGTCGAGAGCTATCAGTTCGGACGCGGGGTGATGGCGTCCGCATTGGAAGGACGTCTGGTGACCCTCGCCACCGGCACCCCGGCATTGACCACAACCGTATTGATGCGTCAGGCGCAGACGCAAGGAATTCCGGTACGGCTCTATTCGATGTGGGAACGCGACCTGCTCGCCAACCTGTCCCTTCCCGAATTCGTGTTGTCTCGGATAAAAAAGAAGCTCCAAGCCGGTCAGATTGTGATGCTTCCCGTCAAGCCGGTGCAGTTTGCAGGGGGAAGACGATGGGGCTGGTGGCAAATCGATCCGGTTAGCCACCACACAGTCGGCGTGCTTGACAGCGGCCTGCACCAGGCGGTGATTGAACGGACCCTGATCGAGACCGAGGGCGTTTTGAGCGATGAAATGGCTGCCGTAATTGGCGCCATCAGCGGGGCCACCGACACGCAGTTCGCTCTCAGCGCCATGGTCCTCAAGCATGGAGACTTGAACGCAGAGGCATTGGCCGAGGTTAAAGAATACATGGCGAATCTCGGCGAGGACCTGTGCCAACAACACACTGTCGAGGCTAAAGTGGGGGGCGGCAAAACCATCGCCTCCGCTTCGGTGGAAATAGAAGGATGTTTCCGCTACGAACAGTCAATGGAAATCGTGGCGGAGGCCGGCGGTTCGCTGACTTTGATGGACAAAGGCTGGTGTGAAGCCTTTCAACGAGGCTTCTCCTGCGCTGCGATGACTCTACTCAACGCCTATCTCGACGAACAGAAATGAACTTGGTTGTAAAGATTCCGATAGCTCATTACGGGAGGAAACACCCATGAAAACCAAATTTTCAGTACGAATCGGACTGGCCATCATCTTTCTTTTGCTGAGCGCCGCGGCATTCGCCGACACCTATATGAAGCAGGTCAGGCAGACCGACCCCTTTACTGTGATGGGGCAGGTCCAGCCTGCTAAAACTGAAACAGTCGAGATTTGGCTCGGCGCAGAGGCTACCCGCATCAACAACCCGGACAGAACCTCTACCCTGGTGATCTTCAACGAACAAAAGGCCTACATCATGAATCATGTCGATCGCAGCTACGCAGAGATGCCGCTGGGCATCGACAAGATCATCGAGGAGGCCGTGGCGACTGATGATAACGACAAGGACAGTCAAGCCGGGGCGGCAGCCATGCGAGGCATGATGACCGCCATGATGCAATTCGAGGTCAGCCTGAAGGACACCGGGGAACAGCAAAAGATTGGTGCCTGGCAAGCCCGTAAGTATATGCTGACCACCAAAACCGGCATGGGAACAAGTACCAGTGAGATCTGGGCAACGGAAGCGTTGCGTGTCGACATGACCGGTTACTGGAAAGCAACCAATGCCATGCTGGCGCGGCAGAAGGGCTTTGCCGACATGGTCGCGGAGATGGCCAAAATTCGCGGCGTGGTGGTGAAGACGATCAGCCGTTCGCAAGCCATGGGCTCTGAAGTGAAGTCGACCGAGGAGCTGGTGGAGTTCGTCACCAAGCCGGCACCGGCTGGCGTCTTTGCCATTCCGCCTGGTTACCGCAAAGTGCCGATGTTTGGTGAGTGAGGGCGAGCAGTCTGGGTCCGCTACTCTCACCTGTGATGAATGGTAATATCGATGCCAGAATCTATCTGCGTTAGTCAAGAAGGAGGGCGCATGGGCAGGCGGTTCGTGCCGCTAATAATCATTTTTGCGCTGTTTCTGACGTTCCCGGCGATTGCCCAGGAAAACACTCGCTGGCTGGGCAAGAGCGGGTGCAACGCCCAAGTCGAACTGACGGTGTTTGATATCACCATGGCGCCGCTGGCGGAGCAAACCGGACGTGTCAGCATTACTGTGGCCACGGCCTGGCGCAATATCGCGCCGCCCCAACGTATGGGTGAAATCGAATGGAAGACCAGCGGCGTAGGCGGCCTGGCTACTTTTGGCCGGGCGAGGCCACCCACAGGGCGCGCTGCTGTGCAGCACACGAGCTATCTGGTGCCCAAACTTAGTGACCATGTGTACTTGGTCAATGGCAACGGCGGGATTGCGCGTCTCGACGACAACCGCGAAATTCGACTGCCTCGGCAGCATGACGAGGTTGAGTGGCTTGCCCGTTTTGAAATTGATAAAACTGAAACCGATGCCCTGCTGCTGGTGTTTTTCGATTTTGACCATGGCCACATAACCATCCCTCTCACCGAGCGCGTTCCGCCCCGCGAAGGCAATGCGCCGGTGAGCGAGGACCGCAATGCATACCTCCGCGCACGGGTTTATGGCAGCCGGACTCAGGGTGACGACCTCGAAATCGACCTCGGCCTGCTAAGCACCTCAGAGGGCAATGCGGTGGAAATAGAGTTGAGCGGCGCGATCGGCCTGTTGCGTCCCGATGGCGCGGTGGTGGAACCGGCAGAGAACTCCGCCGTCCACTGGCTCACCGGAACTGCCCGCATCCTTCCCGATTGGGAGCAGCGTGGACGGCTCCTGTTTACTGGTGGGGCTTCAGGGGACCCGGGTGTGCTCGAGATTGTGTTGCCTGGTGTGGTGCCGCTGCATCTGCCGGTCAAGTCCGGCGCGAATGCCTCGGCGGCAACCGTGCAACCTGGGCCGAAGGTGCTGCACACTTGGGAGGACGGCGAAGGTTTGCACCTGGAATTGTTGCAGGCCACCCCAGATCTACAAAGCAAGGGACTCCTCGTGCGTGTGCGGGTGGTGAATCGCTGCGGCAGTGACCTTTCCTTCTCTCCGGCGGCACAGTTCCGGCTGGTTGCCGATGGCCGAGAAGTGTCCGTCCAAGCAAGTGGGAACGAGAACGACGGGACCTGGGTGGTGCGCGATGGCGCGACTCGGATGCTGGAATTGCGTTATGCGTTGAAGGGCATGCCCGCCAAAGCGCAAATTCGCTACCAGGGTTTCGAAGCAGACAACACCGTACCTTTGGAGGTGACTCGGCGATGATTGCGCATGCAATTTTTCAATCCGGCGTTTTGTTGCTGCGGACAGCGGTCCTGGTGATCGGTTTTGGCTTGGGGAGCGCCGCAACCGCAACTTCGGAGGTCATTTTCGATTCTCTTGCAGAGGCTGATGCACCCCGTTGGTTTCAGGGGGTGACTGAACTCAGCGGCGCGATTGCCGAGGACGGCACGGTGGCCAGTGGTTTGTTGGCGGGCGAGGCCGGCGACTTCCGGGCCATTGTGCCGCTGCGTGTCCTTGGTCCCTACAGTGGCACAACCGGTGTGCTTTTTGGTTCACGCGGTGCGCAGAATCTCTGGCTGGCCGGCTACAACCCGCAGGAAGGCCGTTTCGAAATACTGCATCAGTCGGCCGGCGGCCTTGAAATGCTGGCTGCGGCGGAACAGGAGGTCAGTCCAGGCACCCGGCTCAGTCTGGAATTGCGGGTGGCGGGGCGCCGAATCGTGCTGGCGTGCGACGGCAAGGAGTTGCTGACCTTTGACGCCGACGAGCCGATTCGGGGTCAGGTGGGGATCGGTTCGGTCCGGATTGCCCGTCACGATATGCTGCTTGAGGGGGTACAGATTATGCGGCCCGACGGTAAGCCGCTGTATGCCATGCCGCCGCAGGGTGCGCTGCCTTGGACGCCCTTTCGCGCCCTCAAACTGAGTGAGGGCACGGGAAAGTGGGGGCGTGCGCAAGTGATGATTCCGTCGGACGAGTGGCGGGACGAGTCGTCTCGGGCGGCCCTTTTACTCGACGCAGCCTCGCCGGGTGAGCGTTTCCGGCAGGAAGTCGAGGTGCGTAAAGACGCTGGTTTTCGAGGCTTGGGCATCACAGGACTGGTGTTCGGCTACCGCGACGCCACCCATTACAATCTGCTCGGCCTCGATCCGGAAAACACCCGCATTGAGTTGTGGCATCGTTCGTCCGTTGGATTCGAGTTGCTGGCCTCGGCCCGCCTCGAGATAGAGGGCGAATGGCTTGCCTTCGGCATAGAAGTTTCGGGCGATCGTGTGCAGGTGCAAGCCGGAGGCCAGCCGCTGTTCGATCTCCGTGATCCTCGCTTTATCGGTACTCGCACCGGGCTGGCAACCTACGGATCACGGAAGTGGCCGGCTTTGTGGCGCAGCAGTGGAGTCCGTGCAGGCGGTGAGCCATTGCCGCTCAAGGAGCCAGATGACCTGCTCGCCATGGCGCTCGGAGCCCGCGCATTGTATCTCGAGCCGGCGGAGTTGAAGAACTGGGAGGCACTGGTCGACCATCCGATTGGCATGGGCGAGCGCGGAACCGGCGAAATTTTCGCCCTGGACAGCCCAACTGGTCCGCTGGCAGCAGTTTTTGCCTTTCCGCATCAGCGTCTTGCGCGGGTCGAGCAACTGGATGTGCAATTGGCGGGAGAGGGCAACATCGGCCCGGTACGATTCCTTGCCTCAATGGATACGCCGCTGACCGGATTCACGGAGTTGGCAGTGCTGCAACCGAAACCCGGAGCTGTCGCCAGTGTGGTCATCGACCCGGTTACCGCCAAGTATCTGCGCATCGAACTGCCCGAGGCTGCCGGCAAGACGGGACAGGTGTCTGAAATCTATGTGCGGGGTTCGCTGCAGAGCCGTGCCGTCGCTTTGCGGGCAGCGGAAGCAGCCGTTGCAGCCACGTCCGACCTCGTAGAGCACGAACCAAACGACACCGTGAATCAGGCCATGCGTCTGCCGCCCGCAGTCTGGATTGGGGGAAGCACCGGCTTGGGCGATGTCGACCATTACCGCTTGCATTTGCCGGTGCAAGGCGGAAAGTTGGTTCTCTCCGGCCGTAACCTCGGGGCGCTTCCGGCACGGTATGTCCTGATCGACCCGGACGGACGCGAGATTGCTCCGGCCACGACCGAACAAACCGCGACCGGTTGGAGTGCCGCCTACTTGCTGGAGGGCAGCACCTGGTATCTGCGCGTCTTCAGCGAACCGGTTTCACTGACGGTGTTGTTTGATGACAGCGGCAGCATGGGAGAGGCGCGCGATGTTCTGCCCCAACTGCTTCTTGCCTTGGCCGGTCGCGTCGGACCTGGCCTGCGAGTGAAGCTGATGAAGTATGCCGAGGCACCGGTCGAGATCTTTGATTTCGTGGACGATCCGAAGGTCCTGCGTGAGGCCATCGAACGCGAAGTAGAAGCCACCGGCGGCACCGAAACCCTGTCAGGGCTGATGGGCGGACTGGAAAGCTTGCGAAAGGTGACCGGCAACCGGACACTCCTGGTGGCGCTGGATGGAGTGGATGGCTATGTCGACCCCGAGCCGTACCAAGCCTTCTGGCGCGCCTTGGTGGAAATCGGCGTACCAGTCCATATTGTCGGGATTGGTGCGGACGGGTGGGACAATGAAGACCGCACGCTGGGGCTGAGCGATCGCAATTTCCTCAGCGAAGTGGCTTGGGCCAGTCGCGGGCAGTTTCTCATCAACCCGACGGTGAAAACTTTTGAGAAAAGTGTCAGTGACATTCTTGCCACTCTTTCGAGCGCGGTACCGTATCAGGTGCGGGCCGAGTTTATCGAAGGCGAAGCGGCAAAGCAACCCCAAGGGCAGGGAAGCCTGCAGGTACTGCTTGCCCCTGGCGCAGCAACGGAACGGGTCCGAACAATCGAACTGATTCTCGATGCGTCTAATTCCATGTGGGGACAGATCGAGGGCAAGAACAAAATCGAGATTGCGCGAGAGGTTTTGCGATCCGCACTCGAGAGCCTCCCGGAAGGGATACATCTCGGATTGCGTGTCTATGGTCATCGCTGGCCGCGTGCAGATCAACGGGCTTGCACTGATTCCGAATTGGTGTTTCCGATCGGCCCAACCGACCGTGCGAAAATGATTCGTCATATTCAGGGTATTACTCCCAAAGGCCGCACACCTTTGGTCCACTCGCTGCTCCAGACCCCACAGGACTTCAAAGGTCTGTCACGTGGCACCGTAATCCTGGTGAGCGACGGCATCGAAAGCTGCGACGGACAGCTTGAAGATGTGGTGAAGGGTTTGCAAGGTTCAGGCCTTGACTTGACGGTGCATGTCGTCGGCTTCGACGTGCGAGAGCGAAGTAGCCGAGACGAGCTTGAACGCGTCGCACGTGCGCTTGGGGGGAGATATTTTGATGCAGGCGATGCTCGCAAACTCAGTGAATCCCTGGAACGGACGCTGCGCATCGAGTACGAAGTGCTTGCCGCCGACGGCGCCGTAGTGGCCCGCGGGCTCGCCAACGACGAAGCGGTGACCTTGGGTGCGGGCGCATACCGTCTGCGGGTTCTGCTGGAGCCCAGGCCGGTGGAGGCGCCGATCCAGGTGCAGTCCGGACAACAGCAGGCATTCACGGTTTCCGGCAGCCAAGGCGTCTGGAAGATCGAGGGACGTTAACACGGTGGTGCTTTTTTTGGCGAGCATCGTTGAGGTGGCATTGATCGCAGTGATGATCTTGACGACCAGAAAAAGGGGGGCTGATATTCGGGTTTGAATGCAACCGCCTGCGTGAAAAACCCCTTGCAATCGGGCTTTTGCGGTTTATTGGTTTTGTTAAGCAAAGGTTGCCGCAGGCCGTGCAAAGCCCGTTGAGCAACCCTTGTAACCAAAGGGTATTTATTCTTATCACCTGCCAACGGAGGCCCACCATGAAAGCCATTGCCTATCAGATATCCCTCCCGATTGAACACCCCAATTCCCTGCAAGATATCGAAATCGATGATCCCCTCGCCACCGGCCGCGACCTGCTGGTTGAGGTCCGGGCGGTTTCGGTTAATCCGGTGGATACCAAGGTTCGCATGCGAGATACGCCACCCTCTGGGCATTGGCGCATTCTCGGTTGGGATGCCGTCGGTATAGTTCGTGCGGTTGGGCCTGAGGTCACCTTGTTTGCGCCTGGCGACCGTGTCTGGTATGCCGGGGATATCACCCGACAGGGCACTAATGCCGAACTGCATTTGGTGGATGAACGCCTCGTCGGCCGTATGCCGGAAACCCTCGATAGCGCGGAGGCCGCTGCCCTGCCGCTGACCTCGATCACCGCCTGGGAGATGCTCTTTGATCGTCTCGGCCTGACTCCCGGCAAAAAAATGACCGATCAATGTCTGTTGATCATTGGCGCCGGAGGTGGTGTTGGCTCGATCATGACCCAACTGGCCCGGCGACTGACTGGCCTCACCGTTATCGGCACCGCATCACGACCCGAAACGCAGGAATGGGTCAGGAAACTCGGGGCTCATCATGTGATCAATCACACCCGACCGCTCAGTGAGGAATTGCGGCGCATCGGCATTCCTCTGGTCAGTCACATCGTCAGCCTGACCCAAACCGATCTCCATTATCCCGAGATTGTCGAAGTCATCGCTCCCCAAGGGAAATTTGGCCTGATCGACGATCCCACCTCAATCGACATCACCAAGCTCAAAGGCAAGTCTGTTTCGCTGCACTGGGAACTGATGTTTACCCGCTCCAAATTCCGCACTGCGGACATGATCGCTCAACACCGGATACTGACCGAGATGGCTGCCCTGGTGGACGACGGGCTCATCCGTTCCACTCTGGTCGATGCCATGGCGCCGATCAATGCCCACAATCTGAAGCGGGCGCACGCACTTATTGAGAGCGGTAAATCTCGCGGCAAGATTGTTCTTTCTGGGTTTTGAAATCGAAATTCGGCAGGTTGTGTGCGGGATGATCTATGGCGATGCCTTTTGCGCCGGCAATCAGAAAGCGATCACGGCGCTTGGTGCTTTACCCCACGATATCACTGGATATTGATGGAATTTTCTCCCTGAAGGTGTTGCCGGAATCCTTCACCTCATCGCCCGAATCGTTTCCGCCAGCTTGCCTAAATCGACTCGCCATTCATGGAGCGGTCACGAATCGCTTATATAAGCGGCAACTGTTCCTCAAAAATCGGTTTTTTCTTCAGGTAGAAGATATACACGGTTAAAATGTAGAGAACCCAACGGTGCAATAACCTGCCGGCCGAGGGACTGCCCACCTTCAAGAACGTGGCTATTTCCGGGCAGGTTTATTGACCTGATAATATAAAAGACCCCCTTCGCTCCCCGGACCGCTGCCGTTATAATGGGAGAGGAAGCAACGCAAATGCAAAGGAGGCCTTCTGATGCGATTTTATACCGAACAACACAAGCATTACTGTGGAATCGATCTGCACACCAACAAAATGGACCTGTGCATTCTACGCGAGTTGCCAACTGGTCAGCGAGGCGCGAGCTTCGCCCCCGCTGATGTCGGGGACAATACTTAACTCGAGTGCGGTCAATTGATCGAGGTGAACCGTGTAATCTTCAACTTCTCGGGTCGAGTCCGGCGGACTGAAATTATACTGCTGTCGGACCACCTCCTGGTTGGACTGCCCGCCATCGGGTGACCACCGCAGTACAAACTCCTGGGTGCGCACCCGTTGGGTTTCGTTGAAGACCAGCCGGATTCGGCTGAGTCGGATCGGCGCATCAAACAGGAGGCGGATGATCTGCTCCCCGGGTTCGGCTGCCTGCCAGTCTGATCCGGTTGCTGGGAGCAGCGCATTCTCGATCGGGTAGGCTGGGTTCTCAGAGCTGAATTCGATTTGGGCGAGGCGGTCTATATCCAACCAAATCTGTTCTATGGGGGAGACCGCCTGCATCTCACGACTAACTATCTTCTTGCGCATCAGTGAATCCTCCTGATTTGTTGTTCCGTTTCCGTTCGGGACTTTATGTTTGCGGTTACATCATGCACGCAATGGTTATTCCGGACAGGCCTGCTCGTTTTCCATCGGGCAACGGTCCGTTGGCTCAAAGTTCGCTGAACAACCGCTGCACCGTGGCCGGAATGGTGCCTTTGGGGATCAGGCTGCGGTCCTTGCCCACCTCATAGATGCCGAACCACTGTTCCGGATCCTCCGGGTCATGCCTGGTCGATTCTTCGGCGCTTTTGGCGCTCTTCCACCATTCATCCTGCAACTCGAAAAAGACCAGGCCGCAGAAGCGCTCGCGACCCTTGGCCGTCCTGATATCTTTCCATACCGCTGCAAAGGTTTTGGGCACATCTGCAACCTTGTGTCCGCCGAACCCGGGCACCCATGGCTTGGGGGCAATCGGCGAGGTCGACAGTCCCACTTGGGTGACCAGGATCGGTTTTTTCGATTCGGCGGCCAGTTGCTCCAGGTAGCCCTGATAGGTGGTGCCGGTCACTGAACCCGGCGGGGAGGTACGGACCCCGTTGGCATAGGTATAGACATTGAGGCAGATCAGATCGCCCATGTCGGGATTGAGGATGGATTGCTGGCTCACCTCCAGGTCGGGCCGATTAGACACCGGGCCGATATGGGTCCAACTGGTGTGGCAATAAAGGTGGCGGCGGCCGTAGGTGGTGAGTTCATAGTCCATGGCCTCATCCACCAGTTTGGCCATGGCGACCTCGGTTGGGGTGCGATTGGTCACAGTCAGGTGCTTGCCTTTGTACTCGTGAACGTCGGGATGACGGGCGTCGGTGGAGGTAACGCATTTGGCCTGCAACTCATCACCGATGGAAAAAAGCAGCAACCGGTCCGGTCGGCCGACCTTATAGGTATGATCGATTACCTCCTTGATATCGTTCAAGGTCTTGGCCTGGAAGGCCGGGGCCAGGAAATCCTCCTCATAAGCCCAGACCCAGACATCCTGACTGTAGACCAGGTCGGTCTGGTCGAGCGCCGTGAAGAAGTTGGGGGGCATCATCCGCGGAAAGACATGAAGATAGTTGGCGCCGAGGTTTTTGATCAGGGTCAGGTGGGTGGGATAGCGGTCATCGTTGCCCGGTAAGGCGCCTAAAACCGGGGTCTCGCCAGGGAGATAGGGCGAGTACCCCATGCCCCGGAAAAAAACCGGCTGTTTAGGGCGGGTCAGGTCGATCAGCGAGGTGCCGCGCACGATAAAACGATTCGGCTGCGGAGTCGTTGCCGAGATTTCCATGGTTTTAGCGCCAGGGGCGGGCTGGGCGGCAGCGATCAGCGGAAGCACCAGCACCAGCAGAAGGGCAAGGGGTAAGAGCAGGGGG